>NZ_DATMRV010000075.1:0-5512 GCF_035565795.1 Pseudorhodoplanes sp. | reverse complement strand
TCACCACCCACCAGTTCCGGTAAGGCGGATCGTCGTCGTTCGTTCGTGGAATGTTGTCGAGGTCGGAGATGTCGAATGGCGCGCGCTGCTGCCTGCGTTCGTATCGGTTGGGCCGTTCCTGCGGCTGCTCTGTCGTTTCGGGGTCTCTCATAACGGTCTCGAGGAGGCGTGGTCCCGCAATTCGTGGGCTTTTCGTTAAATGAACAAATGCAGCCCGGCCTGCGGAGTTCCTTCACGCCGGAATAACGAATCCGTCAGGAACATCGGCCCTCCTGTCCCGTTGGACCCGACAGGACGCGTCGCCGTCCCGTCAATCGCATCATCAGAAACAAGGGAGCCGCAGATGGGCCTGTTTTCCGCTGACATCAAGACCATGAATGATCTCTATGTGCACCAGCTCCAGGATATCTATTACGCCGAGAAGCAGATCCTGAAGTCGCTGCCGGACATGATCGGCAAGGCCACCGATCGCGATCTGAAAACTGGATTGCAGAAGCATTTGCAGGAAACCGAAAACCACGTCGCGCGGCTGGAACAGGTCTTCAAGCTTCACGATCTCAAGCCGAAAGCGGTCGATTGCCCCGCAATCGACGGCATCATCGACGAAGCTGAGGACGTGTCCGGCGAAGTCGAGGACAAGGAAGTGCTCGACGCCGCGATCATCGCGTCCGCGCAGGCGGTGGAACACTATGAGATCACCCGCTACGGCACGCTAGTCGCCTGGGCGCATCAGCTCGGCCGGGACGACGCGGCCGCGATCCTGCAGAAGACGCTTGAAGAGGAGAAGGCTGCGGACAAGAAGCTGACCGTGGTCGCCGAGAGCAAGGTGAATCGCAAAGCCGCAAGCTGACCGAGAGTCTAATGTTCGAGAAAACAGAGCGCTGGATCTCGATCCGGCGCTCTGTTCTGTTCGATCTGTCGCATACGCTAGCAGGCGCCAGTGCCCGACGTGATGCACGTGCTCTGGCCCGGCTGGGTGATGATCGGCGAGCCGCTGATATTCGGGACGCCGGGCCGCCAGCCTGCATTCGGATTTCCCGGACTGACTGCACCGGGAATGCCGGGCTGTGTGACCGATGGCGCGGTGCCGGAACTGGGCAATCCCGATCCCGATCCGGTGGTGCCGGAAATGCCCGGCGTTGCCGGCGCGATGCCCGGCGCCGGTGCACCGCCGGGCTGCGTCGGGGCCGTACCGGTTCCCGTTGGCGAGCCCCCCGTCTGCGCGTGCGCGGAGGCCGCAAGGAGCGCGGCGAACCCGACAGCGAGAATGCCCCTGGACAGTCCTGCCATGATCTCTTCTCCCTGGATTCTGCTCTGTTTCCCAACGGATGGGGCCTGAAGCTGTTCCAGGAGGAGCGATATCCATCCATCCGCGGCTTCGTGCTAGGAGGTCCGCGCGAGGGGGAGGACCATGGATCAACCGGACGGCGATGCCGCAGATATCCAGTATGCCTACAAGGCGTCACTGATGGGTGGGGGCTGGGTTCTGCGCCTTGGACCTGACGCGCTGCATTGGGCGATGGGCGCCGCGTCCGGCACGGTTCCCTACAGCAGCATCCGGCGTATTCGCCTGAGCTTTCGCCCGGTCACGATGCAGTCCATGCGCTTCCTTGCGGAAATCTGGTCCGACAAGGGACCGAAAATCCCGATCGCCTCTGCCTCATGGAAATCCATGATGGAGCAGGAGCGGCAGGACGAGGGCTACGCACGCTTCATTCGCGCGCTGCACGAGAAGATCGCCGCCGCCGGAGGCCGGCCGGATCTGAGAGCCGGTTCCGTGGCCTTTCTCTACTGGCCGGGTGTCCTCGTTTTCGCCGGGCTCCTCGTGATGGGGTTGTCGCTCGCGGTGCGCTCGATCGATCTCGGCGAACGCGCGTTCGGCCAGCCACTGGACTGGACGCAGATCGCGGCGCTTCTTGCGCTGATCGCGATGTTCTTCTGGCTGCTGTGGCAGATGGGTACGTTCTTCAAGCGCAATCTGCCGCGGCGCTACACGCTGACGGACATTCCGGCCGACGTTCTCCCGAAGGCGGACCGCGGTACCGCGAGGCGGCCCGGGACCGCGGTCTAATCCCGCAACACCAGCACGGAACAATTCGCGTAGCGCACGACATGTCCCGCGTTCGAACCCAGGAAATAGCTGCGCATGTCGGGCCGATGCGATGTCATCACGATGAGATCGGCGTTCATCGCTTTGGCTTCTTCGATCACCTCGTGATAGATGCCGCCCTGCCGCACGACGCCGGAGACGCGGTCGGTTCCGAGCCCGCATGTGCCGGTCAATTCCTTCATGGCGTCTTCCGCGGACTTGCGTTGCTGGGTATCGAAATCCGGCGGCACATATTCCGCGAGCATGACCGGCGTCATCGGCAACACATGCACGATCCGGATCGTGCCGGTCGAGGTGCGCGCCAAGGCGCATGCGGTATCGATGGCCGGACGCGCAAGCTCCGGTTCCGCCAGGTCCACAGGCACCAAAATTTTCTTGAACATGATTGGTCCCTCCCAGTTTTGCTCGTCAGTCTAGTCGCTTGCGGCACCGATCGCACGCGGCGTGATGAAGCTTTCGAGCCTGCCGCAGCCGGGCCTGATGTCCGCCCAGTCGGCGATGTCGAGATCGATCACAGCCAGGGCGCCGGTCGGAAATTTCTCCGCGAGCTTCCCGAGCATCCGCTTGTTCCCGGTTTCGACCAGAAGATTTGCCGTGTCCTGCAATCCCGGATTATGTCCTACAACCAGCAGCGAGCGGGCCGCGGCGGGCGCGTCCGCAATCGCTGTCAGAATGTGGCGCGGCGAGGCTTCATAGATGCGGTCTTCAAATTCGACAGAGGGTTTGCGCGGGAGCATGTCGGCCACGAGCTGCCAGGTTTCGCGTGTCCGCGTCGCCGTGGAGACAATCGCGTGATCCGGTTGCATACCGTGTTCGGCCATGTAGCGCCCGATCAAGGGAGCGGCCGCGCGGCCGCGCGGCGCCAGTTCGCGTTCATGGTCCGCCTGTCCGGACAGCGACCAGTCGGATTTGGCGTGACGGAGAAGCATCAGACGGCGCATGGATGTCAGTCCGACGGGCAGGGGATGATCCGTGCACGAGCCTAACACGAGCCCGCCACCCGGCGAGATGCAAACCGAAGTCGCACCCTTCGTCGCTGGAACGACCCCGGTTGCGGACGAAGCTGCTCCAGCTGTCGATGCTGCCTATGGTGAGACCTGGTTCACCGCGACCGGACATGCCGCGCCGCCGCGCGCGCCGCTGACGCATGACATCGACGTCGATGTCTGCATCATTGGCGGCGGTATTGCGGGACTGACAATTGCGCTCGACCTGGCGCGTCGTGGCTGGTCGGTGGCCGTGCTGGAGCAGCGGCGTGTGGCCTGGAATGCATCGAGCCGCAATGCCGGTTTCGTGCGCCCCGGTTTTGCGTCGCCGGTCGAGCAGGTGATCGCACGCGTCGGCCCGGATCATGCGCGTGAATTGTGGTCGCTGTCGCAGGATGGCGTCGATCACGTGCGGCGGATGGCCGGCGACAAGGCCTTGCGCGATATTATGCAGGGCGAAGGCTGGCTGCATGTGTCGAAGACGGATCGCGCGCAGGAAATGTCCGACGAAGCCGAATTGCTGCGCGGTTTCGGCGCCGATATCGAATTCTGGCCGAAGGACCTCGTCCGCAGCAAAGTGAAATCGCCTTATTACTTCCAGGCGATCCATTTCCCGACTGCGTTCTCGGTGCATCCCTACAATTATGCGGTGGGCCTGGCGCAGCTCGCGGAAGCCGCAGGCGCGCGCATCTTCGAGAACACGGCGGCGACATCGATTGATCCGGAGGGCGTGCGCAAGCGCATCGCGACTGCGCAGGGGCGCGTGCGCGCCGGCAATATCGTCTTCGCGGGCAATGTCCATCTTGGCGCGATGATGCGTGAGGTGGCCGACACGCTCATTCCGCTTCACACCTTCGCGGTGGTGACGAAGCCGCTCGGCGAGGCGCTGTCCACCGCAATCGAATATCAGGGCGCCGTCAGCGACAGCGATTTCGCCGATCATCATTATCGCATCGTCGACGCAGACCGGCTGCTGTTTGCGGGCCGGGTCGCGGCGCGAGATGCAAACCCGCGTCGCTATGGCCGCAAGCTGCGCGGCGATCTGAAGAAGCGTTTCCCGCAGCTTGGGCAGGTTGAGATCGACCACGCATGGGGCGGCGCGATCGGCCACACCGTGCACGGCATGCCGCAGATCGGAAAACTCGGGCCGGGTGTCTGGCTGGCGAGCGGCTTCGGCGGACATGGCCTCAACACCACCGCCATGGCGTCCACGCTGATCACCGGAGCGATCATTGACGGCGATGATCGCTATCGCCTGTTCGAGCCGTTCGAACTCGTCTGGGCGGGCGGCCGCATGGGCCGCTTCGTCGCCAGGCACTTCTATTCCATCTACCGGCGATACGAGGATTGGGCGTCCCGGCGGGCGCGCCGGCACGAGGTCTGGCTGATCGAAAACGAGCCGCGCCTGAAGCGGGAAGCGGAGGAAGCCGCCGAGCGCGCGCGCATACGCGCGGAAGAAGCCGCGGTGGCGGAAGCCGCGCGGATCGAACGCGAGAAGGTCGAGGCGGAGCAGGCGGAAATCCGGCGCATCGAACGCGAGCGGATCGCCGCCGAAAAAGCCGAAGCCAAGCGCATCCGGGCGGAGGAGAAGGCCGCAGCGAAGGCGAAAGCGGCGCTGTTGAGGGAAGAAAAGCGCGCTGCCGCACGCGCGGAAAAGGAAAGGCTGGCCGCGCAGAAAGCTGAAGCCAAGCGGCGCGAGGCGGAGCGGCTGGCGGCAGAGCGCGCGGAAGCCGAGCGTATCGCGGCCGAGCGGCGGGCCGCCGAACAGGCGGATGCTGAACGGCTCAAGGCCGCGCATGAGAACGCGGAGCGGGTGGCCGAAAATGCTGCGCGTGTCATCGCCGAAACGACCGGCGACACGTCCAATCCTGATGGCGGACGACGCGGCTGACTATTTGTCGCCGCCACGGCCGGAGCGTTGCCTCTGCCGCCACAGGCAGTAGGCGAGGAACAGCCCGGTCATCGTGATCATGACGATTTGCAACAAGTCGAGCATGTTGCGACCTCCATCTGGCCTTTAGTCGGCCGGAGCGTCGAACAGGTTCAGACCGGCGGGACCGTTCAGCGCGGTCCCGCCGTTCACAAATCGCGTCAGCGGCCTTCCCTGCGCGCCATGAATGCCAGCCGCTCGAACAGATGCACGTCCTGCTCGTTCTTCAGGAGCGCGCCGTGCAGCGGCGGGATCAGCCGTTTCGGATCGCGTTCGCGCAACGTTTCCGGGCCGATGTCCTCGACCATCAGCAGCTTGAGCCAGTCGAGCAGTTCGGACGTCGAGGGCTTCTTCTTGAGGCCCGGGACCTCGCGGATCTCGTAAAACAGCTTGAGCGCTTCGGCGACCAGCCTCTGCTTGATGCCCGGAAAGTGCACATCGACAATCGCCCGCATCGTCTCGTTGTCGGGAAATCGGATGTAGTGA
>NZ_DATMRV010000074.1:0-13373 GCF_035565795.1 Pseudorhodoplanes sp. | reverse complement strand
CAAACAGGAGGAGCGCAAGCAGGTCGACGACATGTGGCCGACGGACGAGATCATCCGCGTTCGCGAAGAACTGTCCGAACAGATCCGTGCGCTCGGCGACCTAGCGGCGATGGCAAAGAATTACGGCTTCGACATCACGCGTCCGGCTTCCAATGCAAAGGAAGCCTTCCAGTGGACCTATTTCGCCTATCTCGGCGCGATTAAGGAAGCGAACGGCGCGGCGATGTCGATCGGCCGCATTTCGAGTTTCCTCGACGCCTATATCGAGCGCGACCTGAAGGAAGGCACGCTGTCCGAGGAAGGTGCCCAGGAATTGTGGGACCAGCTTGTTCAGAAGCTCCGGATCGTGCGCTTCCTGCGTACTCCGGAATACGATGCGCTGTTCAGCGGCGATCCCTATTGGGCGACCGAATGCGTTGGCGGCATGGACCTCAACGGCAAACCGCTCGTCACCAAGAGCAGCTACCGGATGCTTCATACGCTGACCAATCTCGGGCCGGCGCCGGAGCCGAATATCACCGTTCTCTGGTCGAATTACTTGCCGGAGAATTTCAAGCGCTATTGCGTGAAGATCAGCAAGGAAACGTCGTCGCTGCAATATGAGAACGACGATCTGATGCGGCCCTATTGGGGCGACGATTATGCCATCGCATGCTGCGTCTCGGCCATGAAGCTTGGCAGGCAGATGCAGTTTTTCGGCGCTCGCGTGAACCTCGCGAAAGCGCTGCTCTACGCGATCAATGGCGGTCGCGACGAGGTGTCGGGCGAGCAGGTCGCGCCGCCGACGCCGCCAGTGACGGGTGATGTGCTCGACTTCGAAGACGTGATGGAGAAGTTCGACACGACCATGGAATGGCTCGCGCGCACCTATGTGCATGCGATGAACTGTATCCACTACATGCACGACAAGTATTTCTACGAGCGCCTGGAAATGGCGCTGCACGACCGCGACATCCTGCGCACCATGGCGTTCGGCATCGCGGGACTCTCGGTGGTTGCGGACAGTCTCGCTGCGATCAAATACGGGAAGGTCCATGTGATCCGCGACGACACCGGCCTCGCTGTCGATTACCGGATCGAAAGCAAGGGGACGCCGCCGCAATTCGGCAATAATGACGATCGTGTCGACACGATCGCGTCGGATCTTGTCACGAGCTTCATGCAGAAGATCCGCAAGCATCCGACCTATCGCAACGCCACCCATACGCAGAGCGTGCTGACCATCACTTCGAACGTGGTCTACGGAAAGATGACGGGCAACACGCCGGACGGGCGCCGCAAGGGCGAGCCTTTCGGGCCGGGCGCCAACCCGATGCATGGGCGAGACAGCCATGGCTGGCTGGCGTCCTGTCTGTCGGTGGCGAAGCTTCCGTACAAGGATGCGCAGGACGGCATCAGCTACACCGTCTCCGTCGCGCCGCAGAAGGCGCACCTGTCGGAGCCGCAACTGATCGATGCCGCGGTGAAGGCCTTCGACATGTATTTCGGTCAGGGCGGATTCCACATGAACCTGAACGTCATCGACAAGGAGACGCTCGAAGACGCGATGAAGAACCCGGACAAGTATCCGCAGCTCACGATCCGCGTCTCGGGCTATGCCGTGAACTTCGTGCGTCTCACGAAGGAGCAGCAGCAGGACGTGATCAGCCGCACGTTCCACGGCCAGGTGTGACCGGAGGTGAGGGCATGTCCGCACTCGGCACGATCGAAGCCGGCAGTCGGCACGATTTGCGCGTCGGGAAGTCGCCCGATGCGCCGGACGAGAACGATGTGCTGGATCAGGCCAGTGGCACCTACGGCTATGTGCACTCGTACGAAACTGCGTCCCGGTATGACGGGCCGGGCCTGCGTGTCGTCCTGTTCGTATCCGGGTGTCTCCTTCGCTGCACCTATTGCCACAACCCTGACACCTGGCACCTGAAGGACGGGACCTACGTGTCGTCCAAGCAGGTGCTCGACAGGCTTGCCGGCTTCGCGCCGGCTTTGCGATCGCTCGATGGCGGTCTCACCATTTCCGGCGGCGAGGCGATGGTGCAGATGGCATTCACCGGCGAGATTTTCGCCGGCGCCAAGGCCCTCGGTCTTCATACGGCGATCGAGACGTCCGGCTATCTCGGTGACCGGGTCAGCGACAAATATCTGTCGGACATCGATCTCGTGCTGCTCGACATCAAGAGCTCCAATCCCGAGACATATAAGGCGGTCACGGGCCGTGATCTTGCGCCGACGCTTCGTTTTGCGGAGCGCCTTGCGAAGATCGGCAAACGAGCCTGGGTCCGGTTCACGCTGGTCCCGGGTCACACCGACGACCCCGACAATGTCGAAGGTATCGCGAAGTTCGTCGCGCCGATGAAGAACGTCGAGTGGGTGGAGGTGCAGCCCTTCCACCAGCTTGGCGAATTCAAATGGAAGGCCATGGGCCTTCCATACGTGCATGCAGAGACGCCGACCCCGACTCCCGATCTGATCAGCCGTGTCATCGGGCAGTTTCGCGCTGCCGGGTGCAACGTGCGTTGACCTGATTGCTGGCCCTTCGTCCTTTCATTCGGAGACGTTGCCATGATCGACCTCGCCCGCGACATTGTCGGCACACAGCCGATCCTCGCGATCTTTCTCGCAATCGGTGTGGGATATCTGGTCGGTCAGATCAACCTCGGCGGTTTCTCGCTGGGCGTCGGGGCGGTGCTGTTTGTCGGTCTCGCCATCGGGGCTTTCGCGCCGAAGGCCAATATCGTCGGGCCGATCGGGCTTACCGGGCTGATCATGTTTCTCTACGGCATTGGCATCCTCTACGGCCGACAATTCTTCGAAGGTATGGCTGGTGCGGCGGGCATCAAAGCCAATGTCATTGCCCTGATTGCCGTCATAGCCGGCCTGCTGGTGGCTCTGGGACTGGGACAGGTCTACGGCATCAAGATAGGCCACACACTCGGCATGTATGCCGGTTCGATGACCAGCACCGCGACGCTGCAGGCGGCGCTCGACGTCATGAAGAACAGCGACCCCTCGATTGGCTACTCGATTGCATACCCATTCGGCGTGATCGGTCCGATCCTGTGCATCTATTTCATGACGCGCCACGTGAAGCCGAAGTTTCCGCCCAAGGCGCAGCGCTTCCACATGGGCGAGATTACGATTTCAGGAGATGCCGCAGGGCGTACCTTGGGAGAACTGTCGGGCACGTTGCCCGCCGGCGTCCAGGTGACGATGGTTCGCATCAAAGGGGACAACGTCATTCCGGTCGACGATCTGGCGCTGTCGTCCGGCGATGCGCTGCTCGTGGTGGCTGATAAGGCGGAGGGTCTTTCGGAGGCGGCCGCCAAACTCGGCAAGCTTGAAGCCGGCCGGTTGGTGCAGGATCGCTCGTCGCTCGATTACATCCGAGTCTTCGTCGGCAAAGCCGGCATGGTGGGGGTGCCGCTGTCGAAGCTTGCGCTGCCGAGCGGCACGCGGCTTCTGCACGTGCGGCGCTATGACGCCGATCTCTTGCCTTCGCCGGATCTGCTCCTTGAGTTCGGCGACCGCGTCGGTGTGCTGGTGCCGCCAGACCGCAAGCAGGAAGTGCGCAACGCCTTCGGCGACAGCGTCAAGGCGACCACCGAGTTCAGCTATGTCTCGCTCGGTGTCGGTATGGCGCTGGGCATCCTGATCGGGCTGATCCCTATTCCGATCCCTGGCGTCGGCACAGTCACGCTTGGAATCGGCGGCGGGCCGCTGCTCGTGGCGCTTATCCTCGGCAAGCTGCGCCGGACAGGTCCGATGCTTTGGACCATGCCGCTTCCGGCCAACATCGTGTTGCGGAACTATGGTCTTGCCATTTTCCTCGCTGCCGTCGGCATCAATGCCGGACAGCCATTCGTCAAGACGGTCGCTGAATCGGGTTTGACCATGCTGTTCATCGGCGCAGCAGTCCTGCTGACGACCGTGTTGATCGTGTTGCTGGTCGGCTACTACATCATGAAGATTCCCTATGACGATCTGGTCGGCATCGCATCAGGAGCCACCGGCAATCCGGCGATCCTGGTCTATTCGACCCGGATGGCGCCGACCGAGCGGCCGGATATCGGCTATGCGATGATCTTTCCGTCGATGACCATCGTGAAGGTTATCGCGGTGCAGATCGTAGGTCTGATGGCGCTCGGTGGCGGGTAGGCGCCGCATGACAGAGCATACCCCGCCGCCCCAGCCGATCAGCTTCGACACCATTCTCCCGCCCGCCATGGCATTGCGCGCCGAAGCCGGCGGCGTTGCGCGGGCTGCGCTGAACCCGCTTACGGTGTTCGTACTCAGCCTGTTGGCTGGGGCTTTCATCTCGTTCGGCGCGATATTCGCGACGACCGTCGGAGCGATCGGCATCGGTGTGGATGCCAGCATCCCTTACGGGATCATGCGTCTCCTCACAGGCGTCGTCTTCTGTGCCGGCCTCATCATGGTGATCATTGGCGGAGCCGAATTGTTCACTGGCAACAACATGCTCGTAATGGCCTGGGCGAGCGGGAAGGTGACGACAAGAGCCGTGCTGACCAACTGGGTGATCGTCTTCACCGGCAATTTCATCGGCGCGATCGCGACTGCGGTGCTTGTCTTCCTGTCGACTCAATACACCTTCGGCGGCGGTTCAGTCGGGCTGAATGCACTCATGATTGCAAACGGCAAGACCGCGCTCGCGCCAGGACCGGCATTCGTGCTCGGCATGCTGTGTAATGTGCTGGTCTGTCTCGCGGTATGGATGTGCTACAGCGCGCGCACCAACATCGACCGCGTCGTCACGGTGGTGCCGCCGATTTCCATCTTCGTGGCGGCGGGGTTCGAACACAGCATCGCAAACATCTATTTCATCCCGATGGGGCTGTTCATCAAAAGCGGCGCGCCGGATTCGTTCTGGGCGGCGATCGGGAGTTCGCCAGCCGACTTTCCGGCGCTCACATGGGACAATTTCATTATTGCGAATCTCATACCGGTGACTGCGGGCAATATCGTTGGCGGATCGGTGATGGTGGCTGCCGTCTACTGGTTCGTCTACCTTCGCAAGAGCCCGCAAGCCTAGGCGGCGGGAGGTCAGGCGCATGAAGGATACCGGCGCCGGCTTGCCCGATACGCAGCGCACGTGGGCCTGGCTTTCCGGATATCGTGCTGCGTGGCTGCCGCATGACATCGTTGCCGGCGTCACACTTGCGGCTTATGCCATTCCGGTGTCGCTCGCCTACGCCGCGCTCGCCGGGTTGCCGCCACAGGTCGGGATCTACGGCTATCTGCTTGGCGGGATCGGCTACGCGCTGCTGGGGTCCTCGCGCCAGCTTGCTGTCGGGCCAACCTCCGCGATCTCGCTAATGATCGCCGGGACCGTCGGAGCGATGGCCGATGGCGACATGCAGCGTTATGCGCAGATCGGAAGTCTCGCCGCGTTTACCGTGGCCTTCCTGTGTTTCATAGCATGGCTGCTTCGGCTCAGTGTGATTGCGCTTCTGATCAGCGACTCGATCCTGGTCGGGTTCAAGATCGGCGCCGGTCTCACGATCGCAATGACGCAATTGCCGGGTCTCTTCGGTGTGCCGGGCGGGGGCCACAATTTCTTCGAGCGGGTGGTCGTGCTCGCAAGCCAGCTTGGGCAGACCCAAGTGTTGGTGTTTGCGATCGGCGCCGCGGCCCTTCTCCTGCTGTTGCTCGGAGAAAGATGGCTGCCCGGACGCCCTGTGGCGCTCGTGGTCGTGGCGCTTGCCATCGTTTCAGCGACATTGCTGGGACTGCCGGCCAAGGGCGTGCCGATCACAGGCAACATTCCATCAGGGCTCCCGGACTTCTCGTGGCCGCAATTACGCCTGCGCGATGTCGAGGGCATATTCGCGCTCGCTGCCGGTTGTCTTCTGCTGGCCTATGTCGAAGGGGTTTCGGCGGGGCGGACGTTCGCGGCGAAGCATGGCTACGACCTCGACATGCGGCAGGAATTCCTGGGCATCGGAACGGCGAATCTCGCGACGGCATTCGGGCAGGGCTATCCGGTGGCGGGCGGGCTGTCGCAGTCGGCGGTCAATGA
This sequence comes from Pseudorhodoplanes sp., assembly GCF_035565795.1. Lineage (GTDB taxonomy): Bacteria > Pseudomonadota > Alphaproteobacteria > Rhizobiales > Xanthobacteraceae > Pseudorhodoplanes. The sequence continues at coordinate 7,339 of NZ_DATMRV010000074.1, read as the reverse complement.
CAAGGCCGGTGCAAGAACGCCGCTGGCATTGATCTTTGCATCGATCGCGCTTGCTTTGTGTCTGCTCTACCTGACGGACCTCCTCGAAAATCTGCCCAAAGCCGCGCTCTCGGCCGTCGTGCTGACGGCGATCCTCGGCTTGTTCGATTTTCGCGCGCTCGCGCATATGTGGCGCGTCAGCCGGCTCGATTTCTATGCCGCGAGCATTGCATTGGTGGCGGTGCTGCTGCTGGGCATCCTCCACGGCATCCTGCTCGCGGCCTTCGCCTGTGTCGCGCTTCTGTTGATGCGCGTGTCGCGTCCGCATGTGGCCTTTCTCGGTCGCATTCCCGGGACAGAGATTTATTCCGATATGGATCGGCACCCTGACAACGAGTCTCCGAAGGGCGCGCTGATCGTCAGGGTGGAGAGCTCGCTCATTTATGTCAACGCAGCCTTCGTCCTGGATAGTATCCGCGCGCGGTTGCAGGCATCCAGTTCGTCTGACGTCAAGCTGCTGATCTGCGACCTGTCCGCATCCCCATTCATCGACCTTGCGGGGTCACGCATGCTGCACGATCTGCACGCCGATCTCGCCCACCACGGCGTCGCGCTCCGTATTGTCGGAGCGCGCAGCTATGTGCGGGACTTTTTGCGCGCCGACGGACTTGGCGAAAAGGTTGGCGTCATCGATCGCACCACGACTCTTCACGACGTGATCGCGGAGATGGAACGACAGTCTGTGTCAAATTGGCGGCAATCGATTTGCTGAAACTAAACCTAAGTACAGTACCGCCAAACCGTGGCTTCATGGTCGGCTGCCAGAGCAAGACGCCGGGAAGCCGGAGTGCCCGCAATGACGTTTGGGCAAATGCAAGTCGGGCGACCGGAAAGGATCCTTGCTATGACCTCACCCGAGGCCGGATCTTCCATCAGCAAGGCCTTGACGCCCGCCTGGTTCGCAGCGGCCAGCGAATATGTCGCCGATGCCGCGCAACGCTCGGTGCTCTTTCTCGATGTGATGCGGCAGCGGGGCAATGCCTATCGTGAACACGCGGCAAAGACTGCGCCAAACGTCCTGAATTTCGAGTGCGAGCTGGTGACTGATGGGCGCACGCTCCAGCGTCCGGTCAATTATGCGCTGGTTCGCATTATCCCGCCGGCCGGTATGCAGATCAGCCACTCCGCGCGGCCTTTCGTGATCGTCGATCCGCGCGCCGGGCACGGTCCCGGCATCGGGGGCTTCAAGGCGGACAGCGAGATCGGCATGGCAATGCGCGCTGGCCATCCGTGCTATTTCATCGGCTTTCTGCCCGAACCCGTGCCCGGCCAGACCATCGCGGATGTGGCTCGTGCTGAAGCGGAATTCCTCGCCGAAGTGATCAGGCGCCATCCGCAGGCCGACGGCAAGCCGTGTGTCATTGGCAATTGCCAGGCCGGCTGGGCCGTGATGATGCTCGCCGCGCTCCGCCCGGAGCTGTTCGGCCCGATCATCATCGCCGGCTCGCCTTTGTCCTATTGGGACGGCGTGCGCGGAAAATATCCGATGCGCTACAGCGGCGGCCTACTCGGCGGCAGCTGGCTCACCGCGCTGACGAGCGATCTCGGTGCCGGAAAATTCGATGGCGCCTATCTCGTTCAGAATTTCGAAAGCCAGAATCCCGCGAACACATATTGGTCCAAACAATACAATCTGTATTCCAAGATCGACACCGAGGCCGAGCGCTATCTTAGCTTCGAGCGCTGGTGGGGCGGCCACGTCAATCTGAATGCAGAGGAAATCCAGTTCATCGTCGATGAATTGTTCATCGGCAACAATCTCGCCGCCGGCCGGATCACGACTGACGACGGCACGGCGATTGATCTTCGCAGCATCCGTTCGCCGATCGTCGTCTTCTGCTCCAAGGGCGACAACATCACGCCGCCCTCCCAGGCGCTCGGCTGGATTCTCGATCTCTATGACAGCGTCGATCAGATCCGATCCTACGGGCAGACCATCGTATACAGCGTGCACGATGAGGCAGGCCATCTCGGCATCTTTGTCTCGGCGGGCATTGCCCGGAAGCAGTACAGCGAGTTTTCCGACAACATCGACCTGATCGATACGCTGCCGCCCGGGTTGTACGAGGCGACTTTCACCAAACGCGCCTCGGATGCCCCCAATTCCGATCTCGTGACCGGCGACTGGGTGATGCGCTGCGAGGCCCGCACCCTCGACGACATTCGCGCCTTCGGCGGAAATGATGCCGAGGACGAGCGCCGCTTTGCGACGGCGGCGCGGGTGTCGGAAGTCAATCTTGCGCTCTATCGCGCTTATCTGCAGCCCGCGGTCCGGGCCTTCGCTAATCCGGTGCTGGCGGAATGGATGCGGCAATGTCATCCGCTGCGGCTGCAATATGAATTGTTCTCGGATGCAAACCCGTTCATGGCGCCCGTCAAGGCCCTGGCCGAGCAGGTAAAGGCCGAGCGCAAGCCCGTGTCGGGCGACAATCCGTTCCTCGCGCTTCAGGAGAAGATCTCGCAGCAGATCGTCGGCGGCCTCGATGCCTGGCGCGACGCGGTCGAAAACATGGCCGAGCGCACCTTTCTTGCCGTTTATGGTTCTCCGGTCCTGCAGGCAGCCTGCGGTATCGATCGCCAAATCGACCAGCGCTCGCTCCGCAAGGCGGCGAAAAGCCCGCTGTATCAGCAGCTCGTGGAAAAGCGGATCGCGGAATTGCGAGCCGCGATCACGACCGGCGGCGTGCGCGAATGCATGGTGCGCGCAGCGCTTTATATCGGTATGGCGCGTGGCGGTGTCGACGAGCGCAGCTTCGAGATCATCCGCAGGATGCGGCTCGCCTCGACCAGCAATCAGCGGCTGACGCTGGCGCAGTTCAAGCAGCTCGTCCGCGAGCAATTCTTCATGCTGCTGATCGACCGTGAGGCGGCGCTTGCCGCGATCCCACAGCTGTTGCCGGACGACGCCGAGGCGCGCCGGACCGCGCTCGCCGCGATCCAGGAAGTCGCGAGCGCAAGCGGCGCACTCGCCGGAGAGGCGGCCGAAAGAATGAGACGTATCGCCGGGCTGTTCGAAGGCGGCAAGCCGCGGCTCGCTAGGGTTGAAGCGCGAGCGCAGAACAAGTGAGCGTCATTGACGAGGTGCTGTCATGGTCACATCCGAAGCGGCGGTCTCGATGCGGACGGCCCCGCCGGCGCCGCACGCAAAATACGAGCAACTGATCGCGCGCGCGAAAGAGGCGCCGGCATCGTCAACTGTCGTGGTCCATCCCTGCGATGAGACCTCGCTTCGGGGCCCCGTGGAGGCCGCCGAGGCCGGCATCATTCGACCGATTTTCGTTGGCCCTTCCGCGAAGATAGACGCAGTCGCCAAGAAAGCTGGACTCGACATCCGCAAGTATGAACTTGTTGACGTCGAGCACAGCGAAGCCGCTGCAGCCAAGGCCGTGGAGATGATCCGCGCCGGCAAGGCCGAACTGCTGATGAAAGGCAGCCTGCATACTGATGAGCTGATGCGCGCCGTCACGTCCTCGACAACCGGGCTTCGAACCGCGCGCCGCATCAGTCATGTCTTCATCATGGACGTACCGTCGCATCCGGACACCCTGATCGTCACGGACGCAGCGATCAATATCGCTCCCGATCTCGATGTAAAGCGCGACATCGTGCAGAACGCGATCGATCTGTTCCTGCAGATCGGCGATGGCACCCCGCGCGTAGCGATCCTGTCGGCGGTCGAAACGGTCACGACGAAGATCCCTTCGACCATTGATGCGGCGGCCCTGTGCAAGATGGCTGATCGCGGACAGATCACGGGCGGCATCCTCGATGGCCCGCTCGCTTTCGATAACGCGATCGACCTGGAGGCGGCCCGGATCAAGGGAATCAAGTCCGAGGTTGCCGGACGCGCTCAGATTCTGGTCGTTCCCAATCTCGAGGCCGGCAACATGCTGGCGAAAAATCTCATCTTCCTTTCGAGAGCGGATGCGGCGGGCCTCGTCCTCGGCGCGCGTGTGCCGGTCATCCTGACGTCACGCGCGGATTCGGTGCGCACCCGCATGGCGTCCTGCGCGATCGCGTCGCTGTCCGCCGATGCGCGGCGCCGCAGCACCGCACTTCCGGCCGCGTGACCGCCATGGACGTGATCCTCGTTGTCAATGCCGGCTCATCGAGCGTCAAATTCCGGATATTCAAGAGCGATGCGCCCGGAACGCTGCGGCAATTGATCAGCGGTCAGGTGGACGGCATCGGCGTTCGTCCGAGGCTGAAGGCAAGCGGGGCCGACGATCAAAAGCTGGTAGACCGGAGCTATGACGCGACGGATGTTCCGGATGTCGAGACCGCGATGCGCACGGCCGGCGCCTGGCTCAGGCGGGAGCAGAATCTGCACTTCGTGGCGGTCGGGCATCGGGTTGTCCATGGCGGGCCGCATTACGACCGGCCGGTTCTTGTCAATGAAAGGGTGGTGGCCGACCTCGAACGTTATGTTTCGCTCGCGCCGCTGCATCAGCCGAACAATCTGGCGCCGATCCGCGTACTGCTGGAGCGCTTTCCGGACATGCCGCAGGTTGCATGCTTTGATACCGCGTTCCATCGCGGTCATAGCGAGGTTGCGGAACGCTATGCCGTCCCGGATGCGCTCTATGCCGAGGGCGTGCGGCGCTACGGCTTCCATGGTCTGTCCTACGAATACGTCGCGGAGCGGTTTGGCGAATTGATGCCCGAGCGCGCGGGCGGGCGAACCATTGTTGCGCATCTCGGCAGCGGCGCGTCGATGTGCGCGATTGCGAATGGGCGTAGTGTTGAAAGTTCGATGGGCTTCACGGCGCTCGACGGTCTGCCGATGGGAACGCGACCGGGCCAGCTCGACCCGGGTGTTGTCCTGTACCTTCTCAGTGAAAAGGGCATGAGCGCGGGCGCCGTGCAGGATTTTCTCTACAAAGAATGCGGCCTGAAGGGTTTGTCGGGCGTCAGCAACGATGTGCGCGAACTGCTGGACAGTGCCGAGCCGCGCGCCGCGCTTGCGCTCGACTATTTCGTGTACCGGATAGGGTTGTATGCCGGCTACCTTGCGGCTTCGCTCGGCGGCGTTGACAGCTTCGTGTTCACCGCTGGCATCGGCGAAAAGTCCGTTGTGCTGCGTTCCCGCATCGCCGAAAAGCTCGCATGGCTCGGAGCCGAGCTGGATCGGGATGCCAACGGCAGGGGCGACCTCCGTATCTCGCACCCTGACAGCAGGGTCGGCATGTTTGTCGTGCCGACCAATGAAGAACTCATGATCGCGAAGCAGACGGTAGCAACGCTGACTGCGGGCGGTTATGCCGGCGCTGCGGTCAAGAGGACGGCATGAGCATACCGAAGGCGAAAGCGCCGCTGCTCGAAGGCAAGAAAGGCCTCATCGTCGGTATCGCAAATGATCAGTCGATTGCCTGGGGGTGCGCGCGTGCCTTCCGCGGCCTCGGGGCGGAGGTCGCAGTCACCTATCTGAACGAGAAGGCGAGGCGCTTTGTTGAACCGCTCGCCAAGGAACTTGAATCGCCGATTGTCATGCCGCTTGATGTCAACGTCGAGGGGCAGACCGAGGCGGTATTTGATCGGATCAGAACCCAATGGGGAGACATGGACTATCTGATCCATTCGATTGCCTTCTCACCGAAAGCCGCGCTGCACGGTCGCGTCATCGACGTGTCGAAAGACGGTTTTCTCGCCACCATGGACGTATCCTGCTGGTCGTTCCTGCATATGGCTCATCTTGCCGAACCGCTGATGAAAAAGGGCGGCAGCATGTTCGCGATGACCTACTACGGGAGCGAACGTGTGGTGAAGAATTACAACATCATGGGCGTCGCAAAGGCGGCGCTGGAGGCATCGGTCCGTTATCTTGCGGCGGAACTGGGCCCCAAGGGTATCCGCGTCCACGCGATTTCGCCGGGCCCGCTCGCGACGCGGGCGGCGTCAGGCATTCCCGAATTCGACCAATTGCTCGAGAAGGCGAAGGAGAGGGCCCCGACCCGAAGCCTTGTCGGGATCGACGACGTCGGGGTTGCCACGGCCTTCCTGGCGCATGACGCGGCGAAGCTGATTACCGGTCAGACACTCTACGTCGATGGCGGATATCACATCATCGATTAGCGCTTATTGGAGTACGGGAGAGGACAATGGCTGCTCTTGACGACATCCTGCCGAGTGCCAAGGACAACCTCCGCAAGAGTGCCGAGATCGAGGCGCAAAAAGCATCCGAATATATGAAGAAGCAGCAGGCAGCGGAGGCGGAAAAGAAGGCGCTGCTCGACAGGTTGCTCAAGCCGTCGGGCGTTACTGACGAGGAGCGGATGAAGAAGGCCGCCGCCATCATCAACCGCGCGGTCAGCAACGGCCTCACCGAGGTCGAGATCGCGCGCTTCTCGAACAAGCTTTTCACCGACAAGGGGCGCGCGATCAACCAGCAGGAAGCGGGTTGGGAGGAGACGCTGACCGGCCTGCCGAAAGAGCTTCACGCGTTCTGGAAGCAATATCTCGAACCGCGCGGGTATCACATCAAGTTTCAGATTGCCGATTGGCCGGATGGAATGCCCGGAGACGTCAGCATGACCCTGATGTGGCGTTGAGCATAGCCGCTGTGAGGACGCGTGGTCCGTATCGCCGGAAGCCGGGCGCTGCATTGCCCAATGTAGATCTCTGGATTCTCGTATTCTGTTTTTGAGTTCCTCGACGAAGGCTTCGAATTGCTCGAGTGCCTGCACCGGCAGGCTACCGGTCGCGCGTGCGCTGCCACTCGCGAACAGGAGCTCGGGGCAGCGTTTGGAGGACGCTGAAACGGATCGCTCTCCCGGCTTCCTTTGCTCCGGTCGGCGGTCAGACTCGCTTGCGGAACTCCGGGGCTCGCCCGGAATCCGGGCCGACCATAGCGTTATCAGTCGTGTGACAAGGACGCCGCCGGGGAGGCAGATTGGCGCGCTGCAGGGGGCTTCCCGGCAGATTTCGGGCTTTTCATTTGCCCTCGGAGCCGTTATCACGGCCGCCGACCCGAAGGGCAGGACTACCCTGAGATTGCTCCGGCCAAATCCTGCCTGGCCGGGTCGGAGACGAGACGATAAGCCTTTGTGCCTTAAGGAAAAAGCCGGCGTAGCTCAGTGGTAGAGCATCCGCTTCGTAAGCGGGTGGTCGGGGGTTCAAATCCCTCCGCCGGCACCATTTGAATACCCCATCATACAATCACCTCCGGGATTTGCGCTGTTCGCGGATGCGCCGCCTCGCGTCAAACCTGAGGCTGCACCTCAGTCGTTGGCCGGCTGCTCAGGCGAGTTTCACTTTGGCCAGGACGCTCTCAACCGTGGATGTGTTGCCAACAAATTGCGCC
>NZ_DATMRV010000073.1:0-8383 GCF_035565795.1 Pseudorhodoplanes sp. | reverse complement strand
GAGAGACCCGCGCTCTTCTAATTGAGGCAACGTGTGGCGTGACCAGCTGGGACCGTCCCGCCGGTAGGCCGCGAAGGGTGAGATGGCCCAGATCGAACCGTCCCGCGTTTCAATCAACGCGAAGAACGCTTCGGTATTCCTGGTCTCCTCCGAATGGCCAGAAACGGCGTCGCGGATAGAGCGCTCTATGATTTGGCTGGGTCGTTCGAGTGGGCGGGACAATTCCACCGACACACCCTCAGGACAGACTCTGATAACGCGTCCGTGCATAAGGAGATGTGAAAGACCGATGCTCGCAAGGACGCAGCGAGCATTATCCGGGTCGGGAACGATACCTGTGACTGGGTCGCAATCCTTGTTCAATGGGCCGTCGCACAAATCTGTTCCCCGCTTTTCAATGCGATTCAGCTTGCCGCTCTTGAGATCGACCGTTGCTAGTCCGCCACCCCATTCTCCAAGGTTCACGCCAAGAAAAGCCGTCAGCCCATCATTTGAAATCAAGGCAGTCCCATCGCTGCCCCGAAGTTGATCGCTGATCGCGTGATCAAACGCTACCTTGAACCACCTGGATCTGTCTGCATCGTAGCGGAAGGCAGCCTTGCGACCGATCACGACCGGTTCTCTTTCGCGCATCGCTATCATTAAAGGCCGTTCGTTCGGCCCAAACTCCACGGGCTGAAGTGCCTCAATCTTGCCCGCGCGATAGCGCGACATCGTAAACGATCCTGGCGGAAGAGTGGTATTGTACTCAAGGTCGTTAGCGAGGGGCGATGCCGACAATATCCATGCTGAACCATCGCCAGCTGTCTTGACGTCGATCACGCCGTCTTTCAGAAATAGCTGCCGTTTTCCGGTCGTCAAATCGAAGGCATAGAGCCGGCCGCTAAAATCATAGAGCAGCGCAACCCGGCCAAGAACGATACCTCCCAACGGAGCGGGCTCTACCCCTCGGCTCTCCCGCTCTGCCCCGGCATTCTGTTCGGCACGATACTCAGACCAGCACATTCCGCCGAACGCGATCACACCAAATAGCAATGCCAGCCATGCAATTCCGGCTGCCTTGCCGCCTGCCGTTTCGCATTTCCTATATCGACGAAAGCAAAACCACCAAAAAACGCCGGTTATCATCGCAGCTCCGGCCAAAACTACGACGTTTCCATCTGTCGCCGGCAGAACCAGAAGAAAAAGAGGCAGAATACCGCATATGACGAGATAGGCGATAAGGCTTTCGCGTTTGAGTAGAGCCAGCGATACCGTTGTTATCGTCAGCAAAGCAGTCGTCACAACGAGTGCGGCAAAAGCTACATATCCCAGGCCAGCGAGCGCCGCTCCATTGACGGAAAATGGTAATGCGAAGCGGCCAGTCATCAGCGACGCATCGGCCATGACGATGAACATCGTACTCACGAGAAGGCAAACGGCGCTTCCAATATAGGCGACGAAGAAGCGAGCGACATACGAAAGCCGCGTTCTGATCCCGTCAGTGTCCAACGCATTCCCCCACCCAGTTCCCTAGACACCTTACCAGCAGAAGAGGTGCGCCGTAGCTATAACCCGTTCGCGTTGAATCGTAGAAATGGAGGTGGCGAGTGATCGTTGCCACGTTGCCACGTTGCCACGAATTTATATTCGGAATTAGCACGCAAGTCTATGAACATGGCGATAGTCGGAGGCTAACCCAATACTGGCTCGAGCTTTTTTTGGTTGGGGAATGGCCTCGGACACAATGCCGGATTTCCGCACTTGCGACGTATGGTGCACCCGCGATGATGAAGATGAGAACTGGGTAATAATCGTTTGAGGAGATCGGGGACCAGCAGTTCCGGCCGTTTTGCGCCGTTCTCGGTCACATACCAGCTAGGATGCCGCACCCGGAAACGGACACTCGTTGAGGACCGTGATTGACCGGCAGGAAGGGCGAGGCTTGGGACATTTCTGCCGTTCCTAAGCAACGCGGCGAACGGCAGCTCTTGTCAGATCCAGACGTTCGTAGCAGCGCCCATGAATGACGTTGTTTGGTCGCATGCCGCTGGAAACTCATGGGACATTCCTGACATGCCCAAGCGGCATGTCGACGGCATCTCCTGCAAAAAAGCCGACGTCCAGCGCTTACCCAGACGGCATTGGTGCCATCTCGCGATGATGCTCGCCAGCGACGCGTTGAAGACGCACGAGCGGATCGCGCCCATCATCGCCGAAGCCGTCCACTGGAACATCCCGATCCGCTGGTTCGACTTCGGCCGGTTTCGAACAAACAAGGTGGCGCGTGGCGGCGATGCCGGATTCCTGACGCCGGTGAATGCGGTCGAGGTGGCGGGCACGCGCGGGACGGTGGGCGCGGCGGTAGCGTTCCTCGCGCTCACGCTCAGCCGCGCCAACGTCGAAAGCCTTGTCTTCCTGCGGCATGGCGAACTGGGCGAGCCGCCCGTACTGTTCACCGCCGATTCTCGCCTCGCCTTCGGGACCGATCGCGTCCGGACCAACTTCCCCAAGCCAGCCGCTGGCCTGCCCGCGCATCGCAAGCTCCTTGCGACCGCGTTCCATCACGCAGCTGCCAACAATGATCACGGCTATGGCGTATTAAAGAGCTGGCTTGGATCGGCGACCCCGGTGCTCTATGTCCGCAATGGTGGCGCCCATATCAAGGGCATCGCCCCCGGCTTTCTCCGCGCCGATCGCCTGTGCGTCCGCTGCCACGGGAGCAGCGATCCGGCCCGTCTCGTACGCATCGGCGCTCCGGCTGGCGAGTGGCAGCTTCCCACCCATTATGTGCCGTGCACCTGCGCCTAGCGGGGCAAGCCGACTATGCCTCTTAAATGGGGCCAGCTTCTGATTGACAGGGCAGGGACCGGCTTGCACCTTGTTGGCAGGGTAGCAGGGGGGCAGTTGTGTCGAAGAAGATTAGTGGCGCTGAGTATCCTCTCTCCAAGATTTTCTCGTCCGATTTCGAGTATGTCATCCCTTCCTATCAGCGGCCTTATGCCTGGACGCCCGATCAGGCCGGCGAACTCTTTGATGATCTGATCGCCTTTTTTCAGGCCGAGCAGGAGGAAGGATATTTTCTCGGCAGCATCGTGCTGATCAAGTCGGAGGATAGCGCCTATTCGCAGGTGATCGACGGACAGCAGCGTCTGACGACACTCACCATCCTGCTGGCCGCGATGGCCTGTGCGAATGATGGCGAGGATCGCGACGAGCTTCGACCCTACATCCTCGAACCGGGCAAGAAGATGGAAGGGATCCTTCCCAAGCCCCGCCTGGCGCTGCGCGAGCGCGACAAGGGCTTCTTCGCAAAATACGTCCAGGACCTGAAACTCGAAGCCCTGATCGATCTCGATCCCTCGTCGCTTGATAACGAATCCCAGGTCAATATCCGGGCCAATGCGAAGCATTTTGTACAGGCCGTCGCCGAGGCGCTGCCGACGCCGGAGAAGCTTCGGGAGTTCGTCACCTTCCTGCTGACGCGCTGCTATCTGGTGGCTGTTTCCACAGCCAGCCAGGATTCCGCCTTCCGCGTCTTCTCGGTGATGAACAGCCGCGGCCTTGACCTCCAGCCGACTGATATCATCAAGGCTGACACGATCGGCAAGCTCAAGAACGAGAGCGAGCGGCAGCTCTATAACGACAAATGGGAGGAGATGGAGGTCGAACTCACGCGCGACGGCTACCGGGATCTCTTCACCTATATCCGTATGGTCTATGCCAAGGAAAAGGCGAAGCGCATCCTGCTCGAGGAGTTTCGGACCCACGTCCTTCCGAAAAACCCCGATCCGAAGATTTTCATCGACGACGTGCTCGAGCCGTTCGCCGATGCCCTGGATGCGATCCGCAACGCGTCCTATTCCGCGACCTCCCATGCCGATACGGTCAACTATTACATCCGGTGGCTTCAGCGGATCGACAATTCCGACTGGATCCCGCCGGCGATGCTGTATCTCAAGGAGCAACGGAACAAGCCGAAACGGGTCGCCCGCTTCTTCGAACTGCTCGAGCGCCTCGCCGCCTACATGCACATTTGCCGCTGGAACGTGAACGATCGCATCGACGTCTACGCCGAACTGATCAACGATATCCAGTCGGGCGCCGAGCCGGACGACATGGCGCAGTTCGAGTTCGGGGACGACGATCACGAAGCGTTCCGCGACGCGCTGGACGGCGACATCTATGAGCTGACGCCGCGACGACGCAATTATCTCATCCTGCGGCTGGATTCCTTCATCTCCGATGGCGCGGCGACCTATGATCCTTCGATCCTCACGATCGAGCATGTCCTGCCGCAGACCGTCCCGGCGGACAGCGAATGGAGGACATGGTGGCCCGATGCGTCCGAGCGCAGGGCTTGGGTGCATCGGCTCGCCAACCTCGTGCCACTCAACAAGAAGAAGAACTCGTCCGCGCAGAATTACGAGTTCGGCCCAAAGTGCGATATCTACTTTTCTGGCACTAAAAACGTATCTTCCTATGCGCTGACTAGCCAGGTCATGACGGAGGATGAGTGGACACCTGAGATCGTAAAGGCCCGCCAGCAAGGTCTGCTGAAAATCCTCTACGAAAAATGGGATATCGAAGAGGCCTGAGGCCCGCCGATCGGTATGGCTAGGATGGTCGGTAAAGAACTCAACAAGGCGTGGTAGGCTCTTGACCGAGCGCGTCACGGCGCCGGTCAGTTGCCTCAACGGAACGAGCGACCAAGGCTTTCGCAGCAGATTGAACATCTCGACCATGGCAGGAGAGGCGGAGAGCACGTGAAGCAGGTCCGGGTTGAGCTCATGCAGCCACTCGTCCTCGACCGAGACAGGCTCACCCAGTTCAAAGCCATTGGTGACGACAGCACCGCCATCTTCGATCGATCCGCCCAGCAATTCGTCGAGCGCGATGTTCTCACGGGCGAGGTCTGCGGCTGCGCGCCGCACGGCTGCGATCGCGCCGGCATTATCCTGCCCGGTTTGGTGGCGCGGCAGATCATCCTGCCGTTCGTTCAGATCGGCGAAGCACGGCAGCTTTGCACCCAAACAGCAGAGGCATCGCAGTTCCTTTGTCAGTGTTGATTCCCCAGCAAATCTTTCCACTTGCCTCACCACAACTCAGCAACTCGTAAGTCTTGCTGTTCGATTTCTGTTCCTCCATAGATGCAACGGGCAATCACCGAGCAGCGAAGAAGCAGGGGGGGGCTTGAGATGAAGCTGAAGGAGTATAGGGTCCGCGAGTTCCGCAGCATCTGGGATTCCGGGCCGATTGAGGTTGACGATCAGACCACCTGCTTCGTCGGTAAGAATGAGGCAGGAAAGACCAGCATCTTGGACGCGCTCTACCGCACGAATCCGATCCGTAAGGGCGATGCGGTCTTTGACCTCACGTACGACTACCCTAAGCGAGAGGTCGAGGACTACCGCTTCGCCGTCGAAAACAATGAACGCGATGAGGCCGCGGTTGTTGAATGCACCTACGAGTTAGCCAAGGCCGACCTGCTGGCTGTTGAGGACGTGTTCGGCCCGAATGTGCTCAAGGGCAAATCCTTCAAGCGGACGACCTACTACGGAAAGGCGAACAGCCGGTATAGTCTGTCCTGCGACAGCACCGCTGCACGCAAACACCTCGCGAGCAACCCGGCGTTAGCCGACGACCTGCGCGCGACATTGGGGGGCGCTGCAGATTGGGCCGCATTCGCAACCGCGCTAAACGAGGCCGAGGCGACAGACGCCGTTAACGCGCTCAGGAAGCTGGTCGCGAACGTGCAGGAGGAGGGCCTAAGCTACTACATCTTCAATTCCTTGATCTGGCCACGCGCGCCCAAGTTCCTGTACTTTGATGAGTACTATCAGATGGAGGGGCAGGCCAACCTGAACGCCCTTATCACCCGCGAGGACAACGAGAACCTACTGGATTCGGACTATCCGCTAATCGGCCTCATCAACCTTGCCCGCCTCGATCACCGCAAGCTCGTGGTCACCAACAATACGACGGAACTCAAGAACAAGCTTGAGGGTGCGGGCAACCACCTGACCCAACGTATCGTCAAATACTGGTCGCAGAACCGCCACATCCAGATGCGCTTCGACGTGCGCGATGCCCGCGCCGAAGACCCCGAAGGCATGCGCCAAGGCGTGAACGTGTGGGGCGAGGTGTCCGACGATACCAAGGACCGTTTCGAGGCGGCTTTCAAGCATCTGAACAGACTACTGAAATAGGAGAGATGGGGAGCGGTGGCAGCTTTGGCCCCAACGGACGCTTTCGGGCAGGTGCAAGCTTGGCTCACCGCTATGGGGCTCCGATGACTGGCGCTCGTCCTTCGAGCGCACCATGGTAAAAGTCTCACGCGCCGCCAGCGACGAGCATGAATTTCACACGCTCGGATCACGCCCGTTCGAGCATTTCGTGCGCGCGCTGCACGAGGCGCAGCCGGGGATCCTGTCCACCAACCTTTATGGTCCCGATGGCCAAGGGCAATTCGGGGCAGATCATATCGCCTTTCGGACGGAAGGCGTGCACAGCCTTGAGGTCGGCCAGAGCAAGGCACATCGGACGTTCGGCCCGTCAGACTTGCGAAATGCGGCCGATGCGTTTCTCGAAAATTGGGACGATCATTGGCACGCTAAGGATGTAAAGCGCTTCATTCTGTTCGTCGGCTGCGTAATCAAGTCACGCCAGGCGGCCGATGAGATCATTACGCTGACGCGCCGGTTCGCCACCGATACGCTGCCTTCCCTCACAAGTCTTCGAAGCGACCTCGAACCCATCCAGCCGGAGCGGATCGAAGCCACGCGCCGCGTCCTGCACGCCCATGACGATGGCGAGATCGTCGACCAGAGCGAAGTCAGCCAGGTGGACACATTCACGGTGCGCTGGGACGTGAAGGGCGGCGAATGCGGCGCCCTTCGCGCGTTGATACGACGCTTCACGGTCACAATCACCCGCGAGGATGTCGAGCAGATGCGGGCGGCCGTGGCGGAGGCCGAAGCCCAAGTGCAGTTGGTCGATTCCCTCACTGGTCTGATCCAGCAGCTGAGCACTGGGCTCGACGAAAATATCTACCAAGCGGTGCCCGTTCAGCGCGATGGGCCTCAGGACCCGTTGCGCCGGGCATCGCTGCAATTGATGTCGGCGCTGGCAAAGAACGGCAACGGCATCCTGTGGGTTGACGATCGATTTCTGTCGTCGATCGAGCATGATCAGTTCCGGGTCGAGACCACCGTTGAAATCATTGACGCGATGGTGCGCTATGGGCGGCTCACAAAGTCGGCGGCCTATGGCTATCGGCAGAAGCTGCGGCGCGCGCGATGGATGTTCATGCCCATCGACGGTGAAGAGATCGCATATTTCCTGCGTCTCGCCGTCAAGGATGCCGTCCTCACGGAATCGGAAGATCTCGTGACGTTGCGGCGAGCCGTCGCGGATATGTTGCTCGAACGCCGCAATCTCCAATGGCCCACACCGCACGAGGCCGAGCAGGGGGCGCGCGGCGAAGTACCCTTTCTGCTCGATGCGGGCCACGCCGTCACGGGCGCGTTGAAGGCAATTTGGGGATCACGCGAATGGACCGTCGCGGATGCCGAGGTCGCTTCGGCCTGGCTGCTCGAATATCTTGAAATCGACCTTTTCCCGATGCCCCCTCTGGAGGCCGATGATCCCCGATCCGATCATCTGATCGGAATCCAGCTCGCATCGCTGTTGTTGACGCAATCTCGCGGATCTGCGGATCGGGCATAACCTGTTCGTCGACGACTTCGGCATCAGGATCACGATCCCACGCGAAGAGACCAAGAAGGGCGTTCCCTTCGACGGCTATGTGCCCATGCCATTCTGACCGCCAGCACGTACCATGGACAGCATTACTTCAATCGCACCGACAGCCGGAACGATCGTCCCCGCCCGCCGTCCGAATGGATACCGCTAGCCGTCCCGGCAATCATCGACGAGAAGACCTTCAACGCCGCGCAGGCGTTGCTTCAGAGCCGCGCGCCCAAGCGGGTGGCGCCACGCCTGAACGATCGGGAAATCCGCATCAGCGGCTCAAAAGCCGTGCTGGCCCGGAGTGCGGCAGCGGGCGTGGCCAAAACCACGCCCGCAGTTCTCTCTTTTGTTCGAGAATGGTGCGCCCGACAGGATTCGAACCTGTGACCCCCGGATTAGGAATCCGATGCTCTATCCTGCTGAGCTACGGGCGCGTGACGGTGCCGTTTAGGTGAGCGGGATGGATGTGGCAATCGGCTCCCGAAGAGGGGTGTTCGGCCGGGTTCGGGGACCTAGGCTCAGGACTCATTGATTGAGCCAGAAGATGAAGCTGGCGGCGAATGCGATGGCGGAGAGGAAGGTGTGTGCGCATCGGTCGTAGCGGGTGTGGATGCGCCGCCAATCCTTAAGACGGGCGAACATATTCTCGATG
>NZ_DATMRV010000072.1:0-8891 GCF_035565795.1 Pseudorhodoplanes sp. | reverse complement strand
CAAGTCCGATCACGATAAACGCGAATTCGCCGCCCTGCGCCAGCAGCAATGCGACCTCGGCCGCGAGGTGGCGTTCGACCCGGAAGATCCGCGCAGCCGTATAAAGCACCACGGCCTTGATGACGATCAGTCCGATCAGCGACAACAGGATCCAGCCGATATGGGCCCACACGACCTTCAGGTCGATCGCCATGCCGACCGACACAAAGAAGATGCCGAGCAGCAGCCCCTTGAACGGGTCGAGATCGACTTCGATCTGATGCCGGTATTCGCTGTCGGACAGCAGCAGCCCCGCAAGAAACGCGCCGAGCGCAACTGACAGACCGGACGCGCCGGTGGCGGACGAGATGCCGACAACGATGGTCAGCGTGATCGCCATGATCAGTTCACGGCTGCCGGTGCGCGCCGCGGATCGGATCAGCGGCGTCACGATATAGCGGCCGACCACCATAATGACGGCGACGGCAGCGAAGGCCTGGGCGAAGGGCAGCACAAGATCGACCAGCGATTTGTCGCCAGCGCTTCGCGCTTCCAGGATGCCGATGGTGAACAGGACCGGCACCACGCAAAGATCCTGAAACAGAAGTACCGACAGCGCCACGCGGCCAACTGCAGACGCCGCGCGATGCTGATCGATCAGAAGCTGCATCACGATCGCGGTCGATGACAGCGCGAAACACATGCCGAGGATCAGGCCCGCCGGCGGCGTGATGCCGCTGAGGCGGATCACCGTGCCGATCGCAACAATGCAGACGCCAACCTGCACAAGGCCGACGCCGAGCACATAGCGACGCAGCTGCCAAAGCCGCGGCAGCGACAATTCCATGCCGAGCAGGAACAGCAGAAACACGACGCCGAGTTCGGCGAGCGGCTCCGCCGCTTTCGGGTCCTCCAGCGTGATGTAGCTGAGGATCGGCCAATAGTCGTCGAGATATCCGACGCCGTAAGGCCCGAGAACAAGACCGACCAGGAGGAAGCCGAGAACGGTGCCGAGATAACGATGCAGGAGCGGCACAAGGATGCCGGCGGCCACGAGAAAGATCAGGATGCCTTTCAGGTGTTCGGCGTGCAGCACTATTTCAGTCCCCCCAGTGGCGCGGAAGCGGCCCGGCGTCCTCACCTCGCAGACGGCTCGCCCGAGCAATGATTTCGGTCCCCGCGTCCGCGGGGACCGAAAGGCAATTTACCCGGCGCCGAGCGCGGCCTCGATCGCCTTCAGCGCGGCATCGGCCTTGGAGCCGTCCGGCCCGCCAGCCTGCGCCATGTCCGGCTTGCCGCCGCCGCCCTTGCCGCCGAGCACCTCGGACGCCTTGCGAACGAGATCGACCGCCGAGAAACGCGAGACGAGATCGGGCGTGACGCCGACCACGATACTGCCCTTGCCGTCGTCGCTGGTCGCGACCAGCGCGACGACGCCCGAGCCGACCTGCTTCTTGCCTTCGTCGGCGAGGCCCTTGAGGTCCTTGATATCGATGCCGGACACCGCACGCGCCAGCAGCTTCACATCGCCGATGGTCCTGATCGCATCATCGCCGCCGGCCTTGCCGCCGCCGCCCATCGCGAGCTTCTTCTTCGCTTCTCCGAGTTCGCGCTCGAGCTTCTTGCGCTCGTCGAGAAGCTGGGTGATGCGCGCGGGCATTTCCGGGACCGAGACGCGCAGAAGATCGGTTGCGACCTGCTGCGCGGCCTGCATCGTGGCATTCGCCGCCTTGCGCGCCGCGCGCCCGGTCAGCGCCTCGAGCCGCCGCACCCCCGCGGCGACGCCGGAATCCGACACGACCGAAATGATGCCAATATCGCCGGTGCGCTTCACATGCGTGCCGCCGCACAGCTCGACCGACCAGCCGAGCGTGTTGCCGCCGCCCTGCCCCATGGCGACCACGCGGACCTCGTCGCCGTATTTCTCTCCGAACAGCGCGCGTGCGCCGGAGGCACGCGCATCGTCGATCGCCATCAGCCGCGTGGTGACTTCAGAATTCTGGGTGACAAAATCATTGGCGAGATCCTCGACCTTTTCGATTTCCTCCGCCGTCATCGGCTTGGGATGCGAGAAGTCGAAGCGCAGGCGGTCCGGTGCGACCAGAGAGCCCTTCTGCGCAACGTGATCGCCGAGGATCTGCCGCAGCGCTTCGTGGAGCAGATGCGTCGCGGAGTGGTTGGCGCGGATCGAGCCGCGCCGCGCATGGTCGACATCGAGCTGCAGCGCGAGGCCGGGCTTCAAGGTGCCCTCCTCCACCATACCGAGATGCACGAACAGGTCGCCCGCCTTCTTCTGCGTATCGGTGACACGGAAGCGCACGCCATCGGCGGTCATCACGCCGGTATCGCCGACCTGGCCGCCGGACTCTCCGTAGAACGGCGTCTGATTAACGATGACGGCGCCGGTCTCGCCCTTTTTCAGTTCGGCAGCTTCCTTGCCCTCGCGCAGCAGCGCGGTGACGACGCCCTCGGCGCTCTCGGTCTCGTAGCCGAGAAACTCGGTCGCACCGAGCTTTTCGCGCAAACCGAAGAACACCGTTTCGGCCGCAGCATCTCCGGAGCCCTTCCAGGACTCGCGCGCCTTGGCCTTCTGCTGTTCCATCGCGGCATTGAAGCCGGACACGTCGACCGAGATGCCACGCGGGCGCAGCGCATCCTGAGTCAGATCGAGCGGGAAGCCGTAGGTGTCGTAAAGCGTGAACGCGGTCTCGCCCTTCAGCGCATCGCCCTGCTTCAGTCCCTTCGACTCGTCCTCCAGAATCGCTAGGCCGCGCTCCAGCGTCTTGCGGAAGCGCGTTTCTTCCAGCTTGAGCGTCTCGGTGATCAGCGCCTCGGCGCGGTGCAGTTCCGGATAGGCCTGCCCCATCTCGCGCACCAGCACCGGCACGAGTTTCCACATCAGAGGCTCGCGCGCGCCAAGGAGTTCGGCGTGACGCATCGCGCGCCGCATGATCCGGCGCAGCACATAGCCGCGGCCTTCGTTAGACGGCAGCACGCCGTCAGCAATCAGGAAGGACGAGGCGCGCAGGTGATCGGCGATCACCCGATGCGAGGCCTTTTGCGGCCCGTCCGGCGACACCTTGGTCAGTTCGGCAATCGCCTGGATGATCGCGCGGAACAGGTCGATGTTGTAATTGTCATGCGTGCCCTGCAGCACGGCGGCGATACGCTCGAGCCCCATGCCGGTATCGATCGAGGGCTTCGGCAATTCGACGCGCGTGCCATCGGGCATCTGCTCGTATTGCATGAACACGAGATTCCAGATCTCGATAAAGCGGTCGCCATCCTGGTCGGCCGAGCCGGGAGGGCCGCCGGGAATCTTGTCGCCATGGTCGTAGAAGATTTCCGAGCACGGTCCGCACGGACCGGTATCGCCCATCGCCCAGAAATTGTCCGAGCCCGCGATGCGGATGATGCGGCTCTCGGGCAGGCCTGCGATCTTCTTCCACAGGTTGAACGCGACATCGTCGTCGACATAGACGGTCGCGGTCAGCTTGTCTTTCGGCAGCCCGAAGTCCTTGGTGACGAGATTCCAGGCCAGCTCGATCGCGCGATCCTTGAAATAGTCGCCGAACGAGAAATTGCCGAGCATCTCGAAGAAGGTGTGATGGCGCGCGGTGTAGCCGACATTGTCGAGGTCGTTGTGCTTGCCGCCGGCGCGCACGCATTTCTGCGCGGTCACGGCCCGGCTGTAGGGCCGCTTTTCGAGGCCGGTGAACACGTTCTTGAACTGCACCATCCCGGCATTGGTGAACATCAGTGTCGGGTCGTTGCGCGGCACCAGCGGCGAAGAGGAGACCGCCTCATGGCCGTTGCGCGCGAAATAGTCGATGAAGCCTGCCCGGATATCGTTGACGCCGCTCATGAAAGTCTTTGCCGCCGCGACAGCCTGAATGCCCGCGGCCCCTGTCTGCCCCGGGATGGAAGGCCCGGCTCGGATTGATATGTCGGGGGATATGTAGCGATGCGGTCCGGCCAAGTCCAGAAACGGTGCGATTTCCGGCGCTTGCAGGACTTAGTCCCACAGAATCGTAGCTTACGGGATGTTGCCGGTGACCGCCGACAGGGCCCCTCCCGGACGCTCCGGCGCCTCTTTGGGCGATCCGTTGGACAGCTGGCGGCCGGCCGCGTAGGCCAACCTTTCCGCGCAAAAAAACGCCGGGGAGCGGGACCGCGAGGCAAGCGGCCCTCTCGCCCGGCCCGCGCGGCGACGCGGTTGGAGGCACTCCGGCTAAAACTCAATCAGGCAGTCAGGCAGGCACAAAGTCAGAGGGGCAGCGGCCATCCCCGTGGCGCCCGTCCCGGCAAAATCGGGACGCGCCTCGCGCGCCCCGTCGTGACGACCAGGAAGAAACGCCTCACTCCTCGGCGTCGCCGCCTTCGCCCTCGTCCCGATCCTGCTCACCGGCCAGGATCTTTTCGGCAATCAGTCCGGAATTCTGCCGCACGGCAGCCTCGATCGCGGCAGCGACATCGGGATTGTTGCGCAGGAAGGTCTTGGCGTTCTCGCGTCCCTGTCCGACCCGCTGGCTGTCATAGGAGAACCAGGCACCGGATTTCTCGACCACCCCGGCCTTCACGCCGAGGTCGATCAGCTCGCCGGTCTTGGACACGCCCTCGCCATACATGATGTCGAATTCGACCTGCTTGAACGGCGGCGCGAGCTTGTTCTTCACCACCTTCACGCGGGTCTGGTTGCCCACCACCTCGTCGCGATCCTTGATCGCGCCGATGCGACGGATATCGAGCCGGACGGACGCATAGAATTTCAGCGCATTGCCGCCGGTCGTGGTTTCCGGCGAGCCATACATCACCCCGATCTTCATGCGGATCTGGTTGATGAAGATCACCATGGTCTTGGACTTGTTGATCGAGGCGGTCAGCTTGCGGAGCGCCTGGCTCATCAGCCGCGCCTGCAGGCCGGGCAGCGAATCGCCCATCTCGCCTTCGAGTTCGGCGCGCGGCACGAGCGCTGCGACCGAATCGACCACCACCACATCGACCGCGCCGGAGCGAACCAGCGTGTCGGCGATTTCCAGCGCCTGCTCGCCGGCATCGGGCTGCGAAATCAGGAGATCATCGACATTGACCCCGAGCTTCCTGGCATAGATCGGGTCGAGCGCATGTTCGGCGTCGACGAAAGCACAGATGCCGCCCTTCTTCTGGGCTTCCGCGATGGTGTGCAACGCGAGCGTGGTCTTGCCGGAGGATTCGGGCCCGTAGATTTCCACGATGCGTCCGCGCGGCAGCCCGCCGACACCGAGCGCGATATCGAGACCGAGCGAGCCGGTCGACACCGTCTCGACTTCCATCCCGGACTTGGAGTTGCCGAGCTTCATGATCGAACCCTTGCCGAATGCGCGCTCGATCTGCGAGAGCGCGGCGTCAAGAGCTTTCGATTTGTCCATGGAGGAACCTTCAACCAAACGCAGGGCGGCCTGGGCCATTGTCGCTCCTTATGACTGACGATTCGGGCGGCGTGAATGCACCGTCTGGCACCTTCGGCGTCCGTCCCGCGGTTTTGCGGTCTCAATCTGACTTGAAAGGAATGTACCCTATTTGTTCCTTGTTCGCAATATGTTCTTTTTGGAAAGTGGGCGGAACTATACCCTCTGGACATGTAGCCCAATGAAGGGACATATTGCGAACTCCCCTACTAGCCCTAGGATCGCCTACGGGCGGGAGTCGCGACCATGTTTAAGCAGGCATCGGCAGCCGTTGGCCACATCACCAACGTCGCATCAGCTTATACTTGGCTATCGGGGGGCAGCGCCTTGACCTCCTTCTTGGCAGCCTACAACTGGTGGGAATCGAACCCGCGCCTCTCGACATTCCTCCTCGTTTTGGGGATCGAGGCCGCGCTAATTTTTATCTATGCGCTGACGTTTGTGCCAAGACCTGGCACTTGCTGGCCTCCGTTCTGGGTTGGGTATCTTAACCCGCTGAGGCAGGTGTCGTGGCGCTTTGGATGCGTCCTGCAGGTGGACAAGCTTCCATCGGTGCGAACGCCGATCGTTTACGAATTTTGCTGCGGTCTCCGCGCAAATCGGGGAGCCATTAAGCCAAAGCGCTTCTATCTAGAGGCGCGCGGTGTTCCGAATGTCCCCGTAAAAATCCAGTGCGGCCCAACATTCGAATCTGCGGAGAATATAGAAGAGATCCCCTCCGGCACTTGGTTCCTCTGCTCTGCTCGCCTCCTAAGAGACTACCGAGCGCCCGATGACGGGAAAACGAACCACCCAACCAGTGAGGAATTCTTTCAGAACTATGACGAATTGACGCTCGTTTTTGAATACGACGAGAAAATATTCAAGAAGCGATTCCGGCGAGCTACGCTACTTAAAATAGTTCAATTCGGCTCCGAGCGCTTTGCCGCACCTGCCCCGAAACAACCAAAGCTGAAGGCCGCCGAATGAAAAAATCGCAAACGAGCCAACGCTTCGACCAACTCCTTCAAGTCATGGCCTCTCAAGCTGAACCTTTGGGAAAGCAGCAAGGAGACAATCGAACATCAGATAAGGCGCGTGGCGCAGGTTATGGCGATACTCGAACTCGCGAAGGTAAGTCTGCAGGTACTTCTTCGAAACGGAAATATAAGTCCCGTTGATCCCGCGCTTCACCTGCGACCAGAACGCTTCAATCGTGTTCGTATCAACCGGTTCGCCGTCAGTGAAGCGAACATATTCCTTCTCTGAGTGATCGACGGTTTCGTGAGCGTAGCCGTGACGCTCCGTCAGTGACCGGAACGCCGCCGCTTCGTCGGTGTGAATGAACGACCCCGGCTTAACGTGCTTCCTGATCTGCGGCACGACGCTATAAGCGGTACGATCCGCAACGTGACGGGTCACGACATCGCCGCCCCGCTCGACCATGCCGAGAACAACCGACTTGTCGCCTTCGCCGCGCTTGTCCTTGCCGCCGATGAAGGTCTTATCGACCTCGACAATGCCGCCGCCGGGGCCGCCCATCGGCGTATCGCCGTCCACGTAGCCCATATAGCCACGGATCAGGAAGCACATGCGCCAAGCGGTCTTGTAGGTCACGCCAAGCTGGCGCTCGACCTCCTTGGCCGCCACGCCGTTCCGTGAGGCGCAGAACAGGAACATGACAAAGAACCAGTCACGCAGTGGCGTCCGGGTCTTTTCGAAGGGCGTCCCGGCGGTCGGGTAGACCTGATAGCCGCAATGCTCGCATTCGAAGCAGCGCCGGTTCTTGACCCGGTAAAAGGTCGCTTCCTTTTGGCAATTCAGGCAGCTGAACCGCTCGCCGTACCGGGTCCTCATCAGGTGGGTCAGGCAGGTGTCCTCGTCGGGAAACCGCTTCTGGAACTCACGGATATTCGGGCCTTTGGTCGCCATGGTCCCCTCCCCACCGGAGAATGACCATTTTATAGCAGGTCCGGTTCTACATGTCTAGAGGGTATAGTTCCGAAAGTGGGTACTGGCCTGTTTGGACACCGGGAGGTCTGATTTGAGATCCGCACGGGCCTAACGCGAGAGATATCGGCACGCGAGCCAGAAAGTCGCCGCGACCGGTGCCATCCAGAGCGCAATGATGATGCCCGCCCTGCCCTGCCTGTCCGGCGGGATTGCGACGCCGCGGCGACAGCGCGGTTCCCACACGGGCATCGCGCCGTATGACCCGCGCCATGGTTTCCAGTCGTCAAACATGGATGCCCGGCCGGTTCTATTTCTACGAAGATCGCTCTGACAATTAAGCATGTCCGGGGCGTCTTCCCACCCCGTCGAGGCGCGTCGTCAGACGTCCGCATAAACCAACATCACGAAATCCATGTGCGGGGCGGCCAGATCGGCTTTGTCATTGATTCAAATCAACCTCAATGCCGCCGGTATCCCGCATCCCCATGTCTGCAATTGTCAGGCGTAAACATGCTCGAATTTCTTTTGATCCTTCATTCGAATCCGACCCAGGCGTCGACCACCGCAATCCTCAGAGTCGATACAGAAGAGACGGCCAAGGACAGGGCGCGGGCGATTGCCCATCACGACGGGCGAGCGGTCGAGCTTTGGCGCAATCAACAGATGGTCGCGCGGTTTTCACCGCCGGATTCATCCGACTAACCGTGTCGCAGCTTGAGCACGAGGATCGTGCCCGCCAGCGAAAGCGTCACGAGATTGGCCACGATCAGCGGGACATCCCCGATGAGAACGCCGTAGACCAGCCACAGCACGACACCCGTTACCATCAGCACGAACATGCCGAGCGAGATGTCCTTGGTCTGGCGCGTGCGCCATGCCTTGATGACCTGCGGGGCATAGGCCAGCGTCGTGCAAACCGCGGCCGCCAACCCGATTAGCATCACCAGCGACATCATTTCGAAAGCCCCCAAACCGTTTCGCCTTTGTACCTGCGCGACGACACCCGCGAATAGTCGTTCGCCGAACGTTCAGCACGCATGTGGATAGATGGATATGCGCATGCGAAGGGCGCACCGGCTCGCTGCCCCAGCTGTCCCGCGCGGCCGCAGTTCCATACGCACGCGTCAGCCCCCCGCCGCGCAGGCTAAAGCCTCCGAATTTACGGGAATTTTAGGTGGCCGGGCCGCGCGGACATGTGAGCTTTTCGCAGAGGTGCGATCATGCTCAACATCGCCGCTGCAATTGGCCTCTTCGCCGTCTTCCTTGGCCTCCTGCTCGCCGTCCGCGCGCGCGACGGCAAGGCCCGCATCCCGTCCGTCTGGGCCGCGCAGGGCATCTCGCTTGTGCTCGTCTGTATCCTGATGTTGGCCGGAGGCTTTGTGTTCAGAAGCCTGGTGGATTGATTACGCTGCTGAGCTGGCGCGTACCGGGGTTCCGGCCGGATTCTCGTGGAACTTAGCGCGCCAACGCGCGTTATGAAGCGCATGGCAACAAAACCGCTCCTCCCCGAAGTCGTGGCCGAACGGGCCAAAG
>NZ_DATMRV010000071.1:0-5940 GCF_035565795.1 Pseudorhodoplanes sp. | reverse complement strand
GTCATGATTGCGCTGACCATGATCGCCATCATCAGGAACGGCCGGAAAAGCGCCCAGGGCGACATGCCGGCCGCGTTCATCACGATCAGCTCCGAGTCGTTCGATAGCCGCCCGATTGCATGCATGACCGCGATCATCAGGGCGATCGGTGCGATCACAAGCACCAGCATCGGTATGACAAGGCCGGTGATCCCGAGGAAGACCAGCACGGTCTGACCGCGGCTGGTCATGAGGTCGATGTCGCGCAGCGCCTGCGTGATCCAGATCACCGATGTCAGGCTGAACAGGACGATGGCAAACGCGCTGAATGTCGTGCCGAACACGTAGCGATTGATTGAGCCGAAGCCGGGGATGGCAGGAAAGCGGCCCGGAAGGCGCGGCCATCCTGCAGGCACGCGCGGCAAGCGCAGCCGGAAGGCAGGCAGCTTCAACGATCCAGACCCAAACGAGGCCATGCGGCTCGACATTCCCCCTGATACCGTCCGCCGGTCCAATCTGGACCTTTGGACGGCCGCGGCGACGGCACCCCAAGCCGTCCTCCGCCGAACATTCATGATCGATTCACAAAGTGGCCCAGCCAAGGCAAAGCTGTTGAAAATGCATCGAAAAAAGTTAATCCGGGGGCAAGATTTACGCTCCTGTGTCTTCCGGATCACGATCGATCGTGGTGAGGTTCCGTTATGGTTAACCAACCACGGATTCGGCGCTCCATTAGCGGATGTCCGGTTCTGGCGCCGGTATGGCAGGACGAATTTCGTTTGGCAGGTCCCGGTTCGGGGCCATAAAGGGAGGGCCCCGGGTAGGGCTCAAACACGGACAGGACGGTGAATCGCATGGCGGGCGCACTCAAGATCGGATTTTCGTCCTTTTCCGCTCCGGAGAACGGCGTCCTCGCCGTCTTTGCCGGGCCGGACCTCAAGTTCGGACCGGGCACGCGGGCGCTCCTCGCGCCTGCCGCCGACCTGATCGCGCGCGCGGCGGCCGCGGACGGCTTTAAGGGCAAGAGCGGGAGCGCGCTCGACCTGATCGCGCCGGCCGGCCTGAAGGTCTCGCGATTGATCGTCATCGGGGTCGGTGCGGACAAGCCGGACGATGCGGTCAAGCTCGGCGGCAGCACCTTCGGACGTGCGCCGGCGACGGCATCCGAAATCGCGATCATGGCCGAGTTCCCCGACGGCCCTTTGAGCCCCGACCAGGCCGCCGATCTCGCGCTTGGCGCTGTGCTCAGGTCCTATTCCTTCGACCGCTACAAGACGAAGAAAAAGGATGGCGACGATGCGCCGAAACAGCGCCGCCTGACCATCGGCACAGCGGTACCCGACAAGGCGCGCAAGGCCTACGGCTCGCGCGAGGCGATTGCCGAGGGCGTGTTGATCGCGCGTGACCTCGTCAACGAGCCGGCCAACGTGCTCTATCCGGAAGAATTCGCGCGGCGCGCGGCCACGCTTAAGAAGGTCGGCGTGCAGGTCGACATCCTCGATAAGAAGGCGCTGACCCGGCTCAAGATGAATGCGCTTCTCGGCGTCGGCCAGGGGTCGATTCGCGAGAGCCGCGTCGTCGTCATGCGTTGGAATGGCGGCAAGAAGGGCGCCAAGCCCTTGGCATTCATAGGAAAAGGCGTGTGCTTCGATACCGGCGGCATCTCGATCAAGCCGGCCGCCGGCATGGAGGACATGAAGGGCGACATGGCGGGCGCGGCCTGCGTGGTCGGCCTGATGCATACGCTCGCGTCTCGCAAGGCCAAGGTGAACGCGGTCGGCGCAATCGGCCTCGTCGAGAACATGCCGGACGGCAACGCCCAGCGACCGGGCGATATCGTCACCTCGATGTCCGGACAAACCATTGAAATCATTAATACAGATGCCGAAGGCCGGCTCGTTCTCGCGGACGTGCTCTGGTATGTCGGGAAGACCTACAAGCCCGAATTCATGGTCGACCTCGCGACGCTGACGGGGGCCATCATCGTGTCGCTCGGGCAGGAATATGCCGGGCTGTTCTCCAACAACGACAAGCTGGCGGAAAGGCTCGTGGAAGCCGGGAAGCTGAGCGGCGAGCGCGTCTGGAGGATGCCGCTCGGACCGGAATACGACAAGCAGATCGATTCCAAATTCGCCGACATGAAGAACACCGGCGGACGCAATGGAGGGGCGATCACCGCCGCGCAATTCCTCCAGCGTTTCGTCGACAAGACTCCTTGGGCGCATCTCGACATTGCCGGCACCGGCATGGGGTCGCCGCAAAGCGACATCAACAAGAGCTGGGCATCCGGTTTCGGCGTGCGTCTGCTCGACCGGCTGGTGGCGGATTCCTACGAGAAGTAACGGCGCGCGGAGCCTGCGGCGATGAGAGGCGTGCTCGCCGCCGCGAAACTTGCGCTTTGGGCGGCGCTTTCTCTCGCCGCGCTTTCCCTGCCGGCATTCGCGCAGACGGATGCGCCGCTCGCGGAACGCATCGCCGTGCGCGACGATGCGCACCGCATTGATGCCGATGTCGGCATTCTTGCTTTCTTGCGCAAACCGGAAACCGGCGTGCGTCCGGTCGCGTTCGTGATCGGCGGCGGTCCGGGAACGTCGTCGGCCTATCTCAATCTCGGTGCGCTTGGACCACGGCGCATCGCGTTTGATGGAGCTGCGTCAACACCGCGTCCACTTGTATCGAACGACGAGAGCTGGCTCGACTTCACCGATCTTGTCTTTGTCGATCCGCCCGGAACCGGTCAGGCACGCATCCGGCGGCACGATACGAAGGCGAAGGAGCGCGTGTGGTCGGTCGAGGGCGATATCGATCTCCTTTCGGACGCAATCGCTGCGTGGCTGCGCAAGCATGACCGCACCGATGCATTGAAGGTTGTCGTTGGCCAGAGCTATGGCGGATTTCGCGCACCACGCATCGCGGAGGCGCTGCATCGCCGTCATGGCATCGCGCTGAACGGCCTGATTCTCGTTTCGCCGATCCTCGATTACGGCTGGCGGTATCATGCGCGATCGTCGCCGGTCTCGTTCATGACGCTGCTGCCATCGTTCGCAGCTTCGCGGATGGAGCGGGACGGCGCCTTCGATTCTCGCAAGCTGATTGGCGTGGAGGATTATGCGAGCACGGCGTTTGTCGATGATTTTCTCAAGGGTCCTCGGGACCTGGAGGCGCAGCGTCGTTTGATCGATCGCGTTTCCGCCATCACCGGACTGTCCCGCACAACGGTCGAAACAGCACAGGGCCGTGTGGACGAAAACCTTTTTGCGCGCGAAGCTGCGCGGCACAACGGCAAGGTCATATCGTCATACGACGGCAGCGTGTCCGGCGACGATCCTGATCCGTCTGTCCCGCGTCCGGACTTCGCCGATCCGTTTCTCGCCGCGCTGAAAGCGCCGCTCACTGCAGCGATGGCGACGATCCTGCGCAGCGGCGACAAGCCGGCGGCCATTCCCTATGTCGTTTCGAACGATACGGTGTTCCAGAACTGGCGCTGGAGCGAGGGCCACGGCATGCCGGAGGCGGTAACGGCTTTGCGCAAGATGCTTGCGCTGGACAGCGCGATGCGCGTGCTGGTGACGCACGGCTATTCCGATCTGCAAACACCGTATTTCGAAAGCGCGCTGATCCTTGCGCAGCTTCCGGATTTCGGCGGCCGTGTCGAGCAGCGCAATTACAGGGGCGGGCACATGTTCTACAGTCGCGAGGAGTCCCGCATTCAGTTTGCACGCGATGCGCAAACCTTCTTCGGCGCCCTGACGAGCCAGCCATGACGGAAGTCCGCTTCTATCATCTCATCGAACAGAGGCTCGAACGGGTGCTGCCCCAGTTGCTCGAGGTGTCGCTGCAGCGCGGATGGCGTGTTGTGGTGCAGGCCGGCTCCGACGAGCGTGTCGAAGCGCTGGATGCGCATCTGTGGACGTTTCGCGACGACAGTTTTCTGCCGCATGGAACGGCTCGCGGTCCGGATGCTGCCGATCAGCCCGTTCTTTTGACCGCCGATGAAGGCAACGCCAACGACGCAACGGTCCGCTTCCTCATAGATGGCGTCCCGCTCCCGGCGGACGTCTCGCAATACGAGCGACTGGTCCTGATCTTCGACGGCAACGATGACGAACTGGTCGCGCGGGCGCGCGAGCAATGGTTGCAGGCCAAGGCGCAGGGGTGTGAGGCCAGCTACTGGCAGCCGGACGACAGCGGCCGCTGGGTCCAGAAGGCATGACGCGGCGCGCCGAGGCGTCCGCGTCCGCTGAAATTGTTGTTACCTTTCAGGTGCTTGCGGGCCTTCTTTAAACGGGTTCCCAATGCCGCGTTAACGAGCCCGGCAGCTTCTCGTCGTGATCCGTTGATCGTTGCCATGTTGCTGACTAACAATCGGGCTTGGTGATGCCGGGGCATGCCGAGCCGGGGACGATCTGTGCAGAGTTGTGTGAGGACCTTTCGCGTGACGCGAGCAGCCGCGCCGTTTGCCGCGCTGTTGTTCCTGTGCGCGTGCGCTTCTCCGGATACCGCACAGCCGAACACGAAGGTATCCGACATGTTTGCGACGCCCGAATGGGCGAAGGGCAATCAAGCTCGCTCGACGACGACGCGGGCCATCACGCAGAACGATCTCATCAACGCCGACGGATCCTGCCCGATGGCCGTCGCAGCGACGGACGGCGCGGCGCCGGCCGACGCGGACGCGGCGCTTTCAGGGCAGGGTGCGCTTCCGGCGGTGCAGGGCGGTGTCGCGCTTGGCATGACCGAGTGCGAGGTGCTGCAACGCACAGGCACGCCCGACACCTTCAACATCTCCGCCGAAGGCACCGATCGTGTCGCGACGCTGACAGTGACGCGTGGCTCCTGGCCCGGTCTTTACAGTTTCCGCGGCGGGCGGCTCACGTCGGTTGAGCGTATCGCCGCGCCGGCGCCCGCCAAGCCAACACGTGCCGCGGCCAAGAAACAGGCGCCCAAGTCGCAATTGCGTGGTGCGCAGCAATAACGGGCGAACGCTCGTTGCGTGAGATGACGCATTCGCGCTCGTCTGGCGTGGTGCACGGTTGAGCTGAAAGCAATGGCACAAGCGCCGATTGCTTGTGTGGCGTTTGATTGTGCCAGGACATCCAACGGACTTGCTACGAAACGCAGCGCCGTGCAGCATCCCGCACGGACATGCCGTGACGATCGTACGGCTGGCCTGAGAATTGCTTTTCGGCGAGCACGCAAGGCCAGCACATCCGGCCCTGCCGCATCGTGACGTTGATTGGTGGAAGGACTCGAGATGAAGATGATTTTGCGTGCTGCGGCCGCGGTGACCTTGATGATGGCGGCTGGCGTCGGTCATGCACAAAGTCAGGGCGTCACTCCGACCGGAAAATATCCGGACCGGCAGGTGAGAATTCTGCTGCCATTTCCACCCGGCGGCGTTGCCGACGTGGTCGGACGTTTGCTGGCGCAGAAGCTGTCAGAGAACACCGGCCAGAATTTCTTCGTCGAGAACCGGGCAGGTGCGGCCGGAAATATCGGCGCCCAGATGGTGCAGTCGTTGCCGCCGGACGGCTACACGATCATGCTCACCAGCTCGAGCTTCCTGATCAATCCCGGTCTGCAGAAGGTGCCTTACGATCCGGTCGGCGGTTTTGCGCCGATCTCAATCATCAGTGCGTCACCAAGCATTCTCGCAGTTCATCCCGGGCAGCCGGTGAAGTCCGTGAAGGATCTCATCGATGTCGTGAAGAAGTCGCCGGGCAAGCACAGCTACGCATCGGCCGGCGTCGGCTCCACGCCGCATCTGCAGGGCGAGATGTTCAAGCAGGCCTATGACCTCGACATGGTCCATGTTCCGTTCGCAGGCGGTGGTCCGGCGCTGCAATCGGCCGTCGCGGGCCATACGCCGATCGTGTTCGCTGCGTTGCCGCCGGCGATTCCGCTGGTCAAATCGGGCGATCTTCGTGCGCTGGCGATCGTCGGTCCCAAGCGCGTGTCTGC
>NZ_DATMRV010000070.1:0-26996 GCF_035565795.1 Pseudorhodoplanes sp. | reverse complement strand
GCCGCGTGCGAGGATCATTACAAGCCTGTTGGTCCGAGCGATGCCGTGCCGAGCAATCCGGTCGCGATCGCGGTCGCGCTGGCCGACAAGATCGACACGCTGGTCGGTTTCTGGGCGATCGATGAAAAGCCCACCGGTTCGAAAGATCCTTATGCGCTGCGGCGTGCCGCGCTTGGCGTAATCCGCATCATCCTGACCAACAATCTGCGGCTCAACCTCGCCGAGTTGTTCGCGGTCGCGACCGAAGGCTACCTCGAGCAGGACAAGACCTTCATGAAGGAGTTCGTCGGCGAGGCCGCAAAGGGCAAGGACGACCTGTCCGGCCTGCGGATGAGCTACGACGCCATGACCGGATCGGATCTGCGCGATTTCTTCGCCGATCGCCTGAAGGTGCAATTGCGCGAACAGGGCGCGCGCCACGATCTCGCAGACGCCGTGCTTGCGGTCGAAGACCAGAACGATCTCGTGACCATCGTGCGCCGCGTGGAGGCGCTGGCGAAATTCCTCGAGACTGACGACGGCAAGAACCTGCTGGCGGGCTACAAGCGCGCCGCCAACATTCTCCGCATCGAGGAAAAGAAGGACGGCACCGCCTATACCGGCGACCCCGATCCTGCGCTCCTGAAAGAGCCGGAAGAAATGGCGCTGGCGCAGGCCATGGTGTCGATCGCGCCGGAAGCGAGCGAAGCCTATGCCCGCGAGGATTTCGCCGGCGCGATGGCAGCGATGGCCAAGCTTCGTCCTGCAGTCGATGCGTTCTTCGACAAGGTCACCGTGAACGCCGACGACAAGGCGCTTCGTGCGAACCGGCTGGTTCTGCTCAACCGGATCCGCGAAGCCACCCGAACGGTTGCCGACTTCTCGAAGATCGAGGGATAGGCGGCCCTACATGCCTTTCAAGATGACGCCGAGCGCGAGCACAATGTAGGCGAGGATAGCCAGCCAGAACGCATATTTGGTCACGACCGGAATGATGACCAATGCGCCAAGCAGGGCGACGATTGCGATCGCCAGCGATATCAGAAACGTGACGCGCGACGGTGCATTGAGAATCGGCATAAGGTGCTTCCCACTCAGGCCAGAATGAAGCGCCGAACGGACCTCGCGCGCCCGGACGAGTCAAGGCGCGCGGGGGCGTAACCCACCGTCTATTCAGGTTGGAACCGGTTTCGGCTTCAGCCCGGACCCCTCACGGAGACCCCTATGACGATCACCATCGGGCATCTGCAGCCAATCATTGCCCTGATTGCGGGCATCTTGATATTGATCATGCCGCGGCTCCTGAACTTCATTGTAGCGATCTATCTGATCGCGATTGGTCTCCTCGGCCTCGGGATTTTGAAATAGGCGCCGCTGGCCCCGGCGGGGCACGCGGCACCCCCCTTCGTCGCGGTTGAATTGGATGCGGAAACCGGTCAAGAACCGGCCCGGACGGGCCGGTTTTCAGGCTTTTCTCTTCTGGGACGTTGATGATGGCTAAATGGGTTTACGGCTTCGGCGGCGGAAAGGCCGAAGGCAAGGCGGATATGAAAAACCTCCTCGGCGGCAAGGGTGCGAACCTCGCCGAGATGGCCAATCTGGGCCTGCCGGTGCCGCCGGGCTTTACCATCACCACCGAGGTCTGCACCTATTTCTACGCCAACGGTGAGACCTATCCGAAGGAACTGGCCGCCGAGGTCGATGCCGCGCTCGCCGAGATCGGCCGCATCACCGGCAAGGGGTTCGGCGACAAGACGAACCCGCTGCTGGTTTCGGTGCGCTCCGGCGCCCGCGCCTCGATGCCCGGCATGATGGATACGGTGCTGAATCTCGGTCTGAACGATGAGACCGTGGAGGCGCTGGCGAAGAAATCCGGGGATCGCCGCTTCGCCTACGATTCCTATCGCCGCTTCATCACCATGTATTCGAATGTCGTGCTCGGTCTCGAGCATCATCTGTTCGAGGACATCCTGGCCGAGCACAAGGATGCCAACGGCTACAATCTCGATACCGAATTGACGGCCGAGGACTGGCAGAAGCTGGTCGGCCTCTACAAGCGGAGGGTCGAGGAGAAGACCGGAAAGCCGTTCCCGCAGGATCCGAAGGAGCAATTGTGGGGCGCCGTCGGCGCGGTGTTCGGCTCGTGGATGAATGCGCGCGCCAAGACCTACCGGCGCCTGCACAACATCCCGGAAAGCTGGGGCACCGCCGTCAACGTGCAGGCCATGGTGTTCGGAAACATGGGGGACGATTCCGCAACCGGCGTCGCCTTCACCCGCAATCCTTCGACCGGCGAAAAGACCCTGTACGGCGAATTCCTGATCAACGCGCAGGGCGAGGATGTCGTCGCTGGCATTCGCACGCCGCAGGAGATCACGGAAGCGGCCCGCAAGGAGGCCGGATCGGACAAGCCGTCGCTGGAAAGCGCGATGCCGGCTGCGTTCGCGGAACTGACGCGCATCTATGGCGCGCTCGAAAAGCATTACCGCGACATGCAGGATCTCGAATTCACCATCGAGCAGGGCAAGCTCTGGATGCTGCAGACGCGATCCGGCAAGCGCACCGCGAGAGCCGCGCTGAAGATCGCGGTCGAGCTCGCAAGCGAAGGCCTGATCACGCAGGACGAGGCGGTCGCACGCATCGACCCGGCTTCGCTCGATCAGCTGCTGCATCCGACCATCGATCCCAAGGCTGAACGCAAGATCGTGGCGACCGGACTGCCGGCTTCTCCCGGCGCTGCGTCAGGCGAGATCGTGTTCTCGTCGGAAGAGGCAGAAGAGCTTAAGGCCAAGGGCCGCAAGGTCATTCTGGTTCGCGTCGAGACCAGCCCCGAAGACATTCACGGCATGCACGCCGCCGAGGGCATTCTGACAACGCGCGGCGGCATGACCTCGCACGCTGCCGTGGTGGCGCGCGGCATGGGCAAGCCCTGCGTCTCCGGCGCCGGTTCGATCCGCATCGACTACAGCGCGCGGACCATGAGCGTCGCCGGTCAGACGCTGAAGCAGGGCGATATCCTTACCATCGACGGTTCGGCCGGCCAGGTTCTCCTCGGGCAGGTTCGCATGATCGAACCGGAACTGTCGGGCGAATTCGGAACGCTGATGTCGTGGGCGGACAAGGTGCGCACGCTAGGCGTTCGCGCCAATGCCGACACTCCGGCCGATGCGCGCACCGCGCTGAAATTCGGCGCCGAAGGGATCGGGCTCTGCCGCACCGAGCACATGTTCTTTGAGGCCGACCGCATTCTTGCGGTCCGCGAGATGATCCTCGCCGATTCCGAACAGGCACGGCGCGCCGCGCTCGCCAAGATCCTGCCGATGCAGCGCAGCGACTTCACCGAGCTGTTCGAAATCATGAAAGGGCTGCCGGTCACCATCCGCCTGCTCGATCCGCCGCTGCACGAATTCCTGCCGCATGGCGAGGCCGAGATTGCCGAGGTGGCGAAGTCGCTCGGTACCGAACCGCAGAAGATCAAGAACCGGGCCGCGGAACTGGCCGAGTTCAATCCGATGCTGGGCTTCCGCGGCTGCCGGATCGCCATCGCCTATCCGGAAATCGCGGAAATGCAGGCGCGCGCGATCTTCGAGGCGGCTGCAGACGCAGGAAAGAAGACCGGCAAGCCGGTCGTGCCGGAGGTGATGGTCCCGCTGATTGCGACGCGCGTCGAGTTCGACCTCGTCAAGGCGCGGATCGATGCGATGGCGGAGGCTGTGTCGAAAGAGAAGGGCGTGACGCTGGAGTATCAGGTCGGCACCATGATCGAGTTGCCGCGCGCCTCGCTGATGGCCGACAAGATCGCGGAAGGCGAGGGCGGCGCCGAGTTCTTCTCGTTCGGCACCAACGATCTGACGCAGACCTGCTTTGGTATCAGCCGTGACGATGCGGCCAGTTTCCTTGCGACCTATACGGCGCGCGGCATCCTTCCGATCGACCCGTTCGTATCGATCGACCGGGATGGCGTCGGCGAACTTGTCCGTATCGGCGTCGAGCGCGGCCGCAAGGTTCGGCCCAATCTGAAGGTCGGCATTTGCGGCGAGCATGGCGGCGACCCGGCGTCGGTCGCGTTCTGCCATGAGGTGAAGCTCGACTACGTGTCCTGTTCGCCGTTCCGTGCGCCAATCGCGCGTCTTGCGGCGGCTCAGGCCGCACTCGGCAAGGAAGTGGCGAGCCAGGCGTAATCGCTGATCCCTCCCTGACGGGAGGATCAGGGCTGCACGGCGTGCTCCGGCTGCTGCGATGCAGCCGGGGCTTCGGCCGACGCCTGGCGCCAGGCGCGAAGCTCCGACATCGCTGTTTTCGACAGGGGCTCGCGCTGTTTGCCAAGGCGCGGACGATAAACGTCCGACGGCTTCAATGGCGGGCGGTCGGCGGAGCGATCGAGACTGGCCATGTCACACTGCTACTTTTTTCAGGAACCTGTCGACTTCGTCGCGCATATTGGCGACCGCATCCTCGACCTGACCGCAGGTTCGCAGCACGGTCTCCGCGGTCCCGCGCGTGTCGGTGGCGGCACGTGCGACCTGATCCAGCACCACCACGATCTCCCGGGTGCCGTTGGCTGCGCTCGATACGTTGTGTGAGATTTCGCCGGTCACCGCATTTTGTTCCTCGACGGCGGCGGCGACTGCCGAGGTGAAGCGTTCGATGCCCTGCATGCGCTCGGTGATGCGTGCGATCGCCTGCACCGCGCTGCCGGTCGATCCCTGAACCGACAGGATCTGGTTTGAAATTTCTTCCGTCGCTTTCGCCGTCTGCACCGCAAGCGACTTCACTTCCGAGGCTACGACGGCAAAGCCGCGGCCGGATTCGCCGGCGCGCGCGGCCTCGATGGTGGCGTTGAGCGCGAGCAGATTGGTCTGGCCCGCAATGGTACGGATCAGTTCGACCACGTCGCCGATCTTCTGAGCGGCGTCCGCGAGGCCTTTGATGCCATCGTTGGTCGATTGCGCTTCATGGACGGCAAGCCGCACCGCATCGGTGGTCTGCACCAGTTGCCGGCTGATTTCGCCAATCGACGATGCCATTTCGTCCGCGGCGGTCGCCGCAGTGGCGACGTTAGTCGAGGCCTCGTTGGAGGCATGAACGGCGCTTTGGGCGCGCTGCGATGTCTGTCCCGAAGCTGCGAACAGCGAGCTTGCCGTGAGTTTCATGCTCGCGGCACTTTCGGCGACGGTGCGCAGCACCGCCTCGATGCTCTGCTTGAACGAGGTGATTTCGCTTTCGATCTTGGTGCGGCGATGATCCACGGCCGCCAGTGCGGCACGCTGCTTGTCTTGCGTGCGCTGCGCGGTCACGTCCAGATGGGTTGCGACCCAGCCCCCGTCCGGCATCGGTTGTTCGACGACCGCAATGATGCGTCCGTCCTGCATCTCGACGGTTTGGGCGCCGGCCTGGCGATTGCCGATCCGCGCCTTGATGGCGGCCGTGTAGGATTGCAGATCGCCGTGAAAATTGCCGATCTCTTTCCGGTGCTCCAGGATCTCGGACAGGGTCCTGCCCGGCCGCACGAATTCCGGCGACATTGCGTACATCTTGATGTAGCGGTCATTGCAGAGCGCCAGGCGGCCAGCCGCGCTCCACATGCAGACGCCCTGAGGGATATGGTCGAAGGCGCGCTTCAGCCGGGCATTCTGCCGTCTCAGCCGGAGCGCCACGCCGCCCAGCGCCGCGACGGAGCCGAGCAGGCTCGCGACCAGGGGAACACTCAAGGCAGGCGCGATCGGTTCCCACAACGCGTCAAGCATGTCCGTCCCCGTTCCCAAAGGCCCGAAAGACATACCGCGTGTGACTTTCCGCATGGTTAATTGAAACTTGTCCGCCCCCCACCACCGCGTGCTAGCTTCCCGGACAAGAAGATCGCTTCCCCGGGCAGGGAGGAGCGGTCCCAAAAAAGAAAAAGGATCGTGGGGGGACGATGGCCGAGGACCCGAAGGCGGTTTCCGTGCAGGACGCGATCGAGTCCGAGCGGCTGCGCAAGGCCGAGGAATTCATCGAGCAGGAAGAAGGCGCGACCAACCGGCTGTCAGGCTGGGCTGGAAGGACCGTCACCGCGATCGCGGTCGCGATGTCGCTGTTTCACCTGTACGCGGCCTACGAGATCGTCCCAACCCAGGAGTTGCGCTACACCCACGTGGCGTTCGCCCTGCTGCTGTGTTTCCTGCTGTTTCCGGCTGCAAGCCGGTTCCGCGACAAGATCCGCTGGTTCGACGTGATCGCCGGCCTGACCTGCGTCGGCATCCTCATCTATGCAATCGTCGGCGGCGAGGACTTCACTGACCGGGCGACCACGCCGAACCGGACCGACGTGATCCTCGGCGTCGTCTTCATCGCCCTGCTGATCGAAGCGACGCGGCGCACCATCGGTCCGATCGTCCCCATCATATCGCTTCTATTCATCGGCTATGCGCTTGCGGGTCCCTATCTCCCGCCGCCGTGGAATCACCG
This sequence comes from Pseudorhodoplanes sp., assembly GCF_035565795.1. Classification (GTDB taxonomy): domain Bacteria; phylum Pseudomonadota; class Alphaproteobacteria; order Rhizobiales; family Xanthobacteraceae; genus Pseudorhodoplanes. The sequence goes on along the minus strand of NZ_DATMRV010000070.1, from coordinate 20,570 downwards.
TGGCTATGGTTTCGACGCGCTTGTCGGGCACCTGTTCATCACGCTCGAGGGCATCTTCGGCGTACCGGTCGATGTCTCGGCAACCCTGATCGTGCTGTTCACGATTTTCGGCGCCTTTCTCCAGCAGTCCGGCGCCGGCAAGTTCTTCATCGATTTCTCGATGACCCTTATGGGCAAGAGCCCGAATGCAGCCGGCCGGACGGTGGTGCTGTCATCTTTCCTGCTCGGCGGTCCGTCGGGCTCGGGTGTCGCGACGACGGTGACGATCGGCGCCGTCGCCTATCCGATGATGAAGAGAGCGGGCTTCGAGAAAAATGCCGCCGGCGGACTGCTCGCTGCCGGTGGGCTCGGTGCGATCATCTCGCCGCCGGTGCTGGGCGCCGCCGCCTTCCTGATCGCCGAATTCCTGAAGATCAGCTACCTCGACGTCATCTGGATGGCGACGATTCCGACCATCCTCTACTATCTCTCACTGTTCTTCATGGTCGAGCTCGACGGCAAGCGCTACGGCGTGCGCGGCGATGCCTATGTGCCCGAGCATTCGCTCCGCGAACTGACCCGCCGCTACTGGTTTCATTTCATCTCGCTGGTCTCGATCGTGGTCTTCATGGTGTGGGGCTATTCGCCGACCACGTCGGTGCTCTACGCCACCGGGATGACGATGCTGGTGAGCTATCTGACCCGCGAGACCGCGCTGACGCCGAAAAAGCTGGTCCGTGCGCTCGCGGACGGATCGCTGCAATCGCTCACGGCGGCCACCACCTGCGCTACCGCCGGCATCATCGTCGGCGTCGTAACCCTGACCGGCCTCGGCCTGAAATTCTCGTCGATCGTGATCGACTATGCGGGCGGATCGCTGCTCCTCACTGCGATCTATACGGCGCTGATCGTGTGGATCATCGGCCTCGCGGTGCCGGTCACCGCTTCGTACATCATCTGCGCCGTGATCACGGCACCGGCCATGATCAAGCTCGGCGTGCCGGCTGTCGCCGCGCATATGTTCATCTTCTACTATTCGGTGCTGTCGGAGGTGTCGCCGCCGACGGCATTGTCGCCGTTCGCCGCTGCGGCGATTACCGGCGGCGATCCGTACAAGACGACGTTGCAGGCGTGGAAATACACGCTGCCGGCCTTCCTTGTGCCGTTCGTCTTCGTGCTGGACCCGCAGGGCCTCGGGCTGCTGCTCCAGCTGCCGAAGGGCGGCAGCTGGGTGGATGTCGTCCTCATCACCGTGAAAGCGGCGGTCGGGCTCGGCGCGCTGGCTTGCGCCGCACAAGGCTGGGCGCTGCGGCGCACCACACTGGCCGAGCGCGCGCTGCTTACCCTTGCCGGCCTGTTCCTGGTGTTTCCGAGCCTCCTGGAAGCACTGATCGAAGCCGCGATCGGGCGCGACATCAGCTACACCGCCGGAATTGGCGTCGTTCTGTTCGCCATAGTATTGTTGAAACAGCGGTTACAGCCGTTGCCTGAGGTTCAGGCGACCGGCCGATAAGACCGGCATCAAAACTGGGAGGAAGTCCGAATGTCCAAACGAATGGGTCTATCGCTTGCCGCGGTTGCCCTTGGCGCCGTGATCGGTGGTTCGGCGCTCGCGCAACAGAACATCGCGATTGCGACCGGCGGCACCGGCGGTGTCTATTATCCGATGGGCGGCGGCATGGCGAACGTGCTGTCGAAGCATCTGCCTGGAATTCAGGCCACCGCACGCGTCACCGGCGGTTCGGTCGACAATCTGAAGCTGGTCGGCACCGGTCAGAGCGAAGTGGCGTTCACGATGGTCGACGCCGCGCGCGACGCGCTCAAGGGCGAGGACAAGTTCAAGGGCAATCCGGTCGAACTGCGGACATTGATGGTCCTCTATCCGAACCGCATGCATGTCGTGACCGTCGAGGGCAAGGGCATCGAAAAGATGTCGGATCTGAAGGGCAAGCGCGTCTCGACCGGTTCTCCGGGCAGCGCCACCGAAGTGATGGCCTTCCGCGTGATCGAGGCCGCCGGTCTTGACCGCGATAAGGATCTGAAGCGCGAGCGGCTCGGCGTCGCCGAATCCACCAACGCACTGAAGGATGGCAAGATCGATGCCTATTTCTGGGTTGGCGGCCTGCCGACCGCGGCGGTGACCGATCTCGGCGCGACGCCCGGTGTGAAGCTCAAGCTGGTGGACCACTCGGATGTGGTCGAAAAGATGAATGCGAAATACGGCGGGATCTATAGCGAGGGCGTGATCCCGGCGAAGACCTATCCGGGGCAGGACAAGGACAACAAGATCTCCGTCGTCCAGAACATCCTGGTGGCCGACGCCAAGATGCCGGAAAAGCAGGTCTACGACATCGTCAAGACGCTGTTCGAGAAGCGCGATGAAATTGCGCTCGCCCATGGCGAGGCGAAGGCGATTGCGCTCGACACCCAGAACAGAAAGAACACCACGATTCCCTGGCATCCGGGCGCCGAGAAATACTTCAAGGAAGCCGGCGCGAAGATGTGACGATTGCCGCCGCGCGACTGTGCGGCGATCCGCTGCTTTGAGAAAAACATCGGGCCGCGGCATTTCGGTGCCGCGGCCCAATTCTTTGTCGCTCGCGTTGACATCTCCTTTACCAAGTTAGTGTCGCAGCGCGTATCAGCGCGCGGGATGGTAAGCCGACACTAAACGTCCGTGCTGGAACCTCGCACGGTTAACCCGATCGCAACGATACTCCGACAATTTTACGTGAGCGGCGAGTGAGGCCGCTGCGTTCGGTTCCGTTGAGTAAGCGTTGAGTAGCGTTGCGTTCGGTTGCGTTGCGTGAGCGTCAGTATGAAAGCGTCGCGTAAGAGGCCGAAGGGCGCCCTTCGTCGTCCCTTCGGCCTCGTACTTTGTGTGGTGACCGCGATGCCGAACTCCATCGGGCATCAGGACCTCGCCGCATTGATTGCGCGCCAGCCGGCGGTTTCCGAGCGTTGGCGCGCGCATGTGCGGACATCCACTTTCGGTACCATTCATGCCGCATCGCTGAGTTTCCCGCGCATCGTCGGCGCGGCAATCCCGGATCCGTATTTCACTCAGCTTGCTGCGGTCGATCCGCGAGCCCTTGAAGCCACTGGCTCGATCCCGCTGAATGTTCCGCTCGAACCAATGGTCGCGGCGCCGGTCTATGATTTTCCGGTGGTCGATCGCCGCCTCAAGGGCGACAAGCTGAATGTGAAGTCGGCTCCGCAGCCGGAGCCGTCGCGGCCTCCGGTGCCAGCGAGGACCAAGGACATGGCGAGCCGGCTGCCGGCAGCCGAACCGACCCCGATGGAGCGGGCGCCTCAGCAAGTGCCGGAAGCCGTTGTGTCGTCGCCCGCGCTGCCGAAGGGCGACCGTGCGACTCCGTCGCAGATCAACACCACAGATGCCGCAGCGCCGCAGGTCTATCGTCGCGCGGGTCTCGCGGCGGGACAGACCACGATTGCGAAGCGGGCGCTCGGATGGGGTCTGCGCAAGCCGGTCGCGGTCGCCTCGCAGGAAAAGCCGGCCGCAGAGACCGCGGTCCGTCGCGGAGCGCTTTCGGTCGGTCAGGACACGCTCGCAAAGCGCATTCTCGGCAAGGGGCCGCGCAAACCGCTACAGATCGCGTCTCCCGTTCAACCCGACCTGGACAAGCCGCTGCGCCGTGCCGGCCTTGTCGCGGGACAGGACACACTGGCGAAGCGGATGCTTGGCCTTGGCCCGCGCAAACCGGTGCTGGTTGCAGCCAGGCCCGCTGCGCCCGCGCCGGCGCCGGTCGCATCTGCCCAGGCAGGCGTCGTTCCGGCACCTGTGGCTGTCGCTTCCGCAAAGCCGTTCCTGCGTGGAGGGCTCGCGGCTGCGCATCTCAATCAGGTGAAGGCGGAGACGAAACGGCTTGCACTGGCCGAGCGCGTGCCGCTCGCGGAGACTGCCGACCTTGAGTCGCAACGCGCCGATCTGCGTGGTCCGATCGTTCCGACGCCCGCGATTGTCGCCGACGCGCTGGCCGCGCAATCGGCTCCGGAAGTCGTGGAGGCAGCGGCTCCGGCTGAAGCACCTGGACCGCAGACGAAGGTCGCGGAGGTCGTGCCCGAGCCGCAATCGCCCGCCGTGTCGGAGGACGTTGCGCCCGCGGTCGAGGCTCCCGCGCCGGTCGCCGTCGAGAAGAACATCGAGCGCTTCAACGCGGAGGCGGTCGACAAGCTCGCCAGCTACGCCAAGCCTTCGGTGCAGAACCGGGTGTTTTTCGGCACGCACGACCTCGGCATGGGGCGCAGCAGCTGGGAAGCGTGGGAGCCGGAGGAAGTCCCGACCGTGCTCGCGCCACCCCATGTCGACACCGAAATCAAGCGCGCCGCGCTCGATCCCCAGCCGGATGCGGACAGCGAGAAGGGCGGCGAGACGATTGCGCCGAAGGGCGAGGTCACTGGCGAGGGCAAGCGTCCGCGAACGCCGGCAGAGCGGCTCGGTCTTTCAGGGGCTTCACGCGCGAAGCACGCGAAGTGCCTCGCCAATGCGATCTATTTCGAAGCGCGCGGCGAAGTGGAGCGCGGCCAGATGGCGGTGGCGCAGGTCATCCTGAACCGCGCCTTCTCGGGTTATTATCCGGGCAATGTCTGCGACGTCGTCTATCAGAACGCACATCGCCATCTTGCCTGTCAGTTCACGTTCGCCTGCGACAACCATAAGGATGTGGTGCGGGACATCCCGCGATGGGAGATCGCAACGCGCATTGCCGACGAGGCGCTCGACGGAAAGTTCTGGCTGCCGGAAGTCGGCAAGGCCACGCACTACCATGCGACCTACGTGAATCCGTGGTGGGTTCGCACGATGACCAGGCACACCAAGCTCGGCGTTCACATCTTCTACCGTCCGAAGCGTTGGGGCGACGGCGAAGAGATTCCGGTTTGGGGAGATCGCCTGGAGGCGACCGGCTCGATCAGGCGTGAAGCGTCTCCGGCAACGCCCGAGAAGAAAAACGACAAGCGCGCGGAGACGCAGGCGGCCACGCCGGTGCGGCGCTCGATCTTCGATCCGGTCGAGCCGCTCGATCTGCCCGGCGGGTAAGACTGATCGCGCCCCGGACGCGGTGGCGCGAAGTGGAGCGCCCGGAGCACGGGGAGGGGGTGCTAAACCTCGATATCCAGCGCGATGTCGAGATTGGGCGCCGAATGCGTGATCGCGCCGGACGAGACGTAGTCGACGCCGGTTGCCGCGATCTCCGCCGCGTTGTCGTGGGTGATGCCGCCCGATGCTTCGATCACCATCCGTCCGCCGACCAGTGCCACCGCCTCCTTCAGCATCGGGATGCTGAAATTGTCGACCAGCAGCACGTCGGCGAGACCGGTATCCAGAACCTCACGCAATTGATCGAGCGTATCGACCTCGATCTCGATCTTCACGAGATGGCCGACAACGGACTTCGCGCGCTCGAGCGCGGCGCGGATGCCGCCGGCAACGGCGATGTGGTTGTCCTTGATCAGGACGGCATCGTCGAGGCCGAAGCGATGGTTGAACCCGCCGCCGCAGCGCACGGCATATTTCTGAAGCGCCCGCAGGCCAGGCGTGGTCTTGCGCGTGCAGACGAGGCGGGTGTTGGTACCCTTCAGCTTGTCGACAAGCGCGGCGGTCGCGGTGGCGACGCCTGAGAGATGCCCGGCGAAGTTCAGCGCCGTGCGCTCGGCAGCGAGCACGGCGCGCGCGTTGCCGGTGATTGTCATCAGCGCGGTCTTCTTCGATACGGCATCGCCGTCGCGGGCATGCGGCACGATCTGCGCATCGGGCGCCAGCCGGCGCATCACGGTTTCCACCAGTGGCAGGCCGGCAATGCGACCCGGCGTACGCGCGACCACGATCGCGCGCGCCTGCGCGTCCTCGGGAACGGTCGCGACGGAGGTGACGTCGCCCGCGCGGCCGAGATCCTCGGCAAGCGCGCGCGTCACCGCGTCGTCGATCTCGAGCGGCGAGATGAACGCGTCGGGGCAATACAGCGACGACGCGGAAGGCACGATGTCGAGGCGGCGCAGCGGATTGAGCATGGCTCCCACCCTCAGTTCTTCAGGTTGATCATACGCTCGACCGAGCGGCGGGCCTTTTCCGCGATGACCGGATCGATCACCACTTCCTCTTTCATGTAGACGAGGCTTTCGAGAATCTTCGGCAGCGTGATCCTCTTCATGTGCGGGCAAAGATTGCACGGCCGCACGAATTCCACATCCGGCAGTTCAGCCTGCACGTTGTCAGCCATCGAGCATTCGGTGACCATGACCACACGCTTCGGCCGCTTGTTGCGAACCCAGTCGATCATGTGCGCGGTCGAGCCGGTGAAGTCGGCTTCCGCGATCACGTCCGGCGGGCATTCCGGATGCGCGATGATCTGCAGATTGGGATCGCTGTCGCGATACATGCGCAGCTCGTCACCAGTGAAGCGCTCGTGAACTTCGCAGGCGCCGGTCCAGGCGATGATCTTCACCTTGGTCTGCGACGCAACGTATTTCGCGAGATATTGATCCGGCAGGAAGATGACCTTGTCGGTGCCGAGGCTTTCGACCACCTGCAGCGCGTTCGAAGACGTGCAGCAAATGTCGCTCTCCGCCTTCACGTCGGCGGACGTGTTGACGTAGACGACGACCGGCACGCCCGGGAAGCGTTCGCGCAGCAGCCGCACATCGGCCGCGGTGATCGCCTGCGCCAGCGAGCAGCCGGCGCGCATGTCGGGGATCAGCACGGTCTTTTCCGGGTTCAGGACCTTGGAGGTCTCGGCCATGAAATGCACGCCGCCCTGTACGATGACGTCGGCTTTCACCTTCGTCGCCTCACGGGCGAGCTGCAGCGAGTCACCTACGAAATCGGCAACGCAATTGTAGATCTCCGGCGTCTGGTAATTGTGCGCCAGGATCACGGCATTACGCTCGCGCTTGAGGTCGTTGATCGCCTTCACGTACGGCGCGAAGACCGGCCATTCGACGGCGGGGACCACGGTCTTGATGCGCTCGTACAGATGCGCGGTTTCGCGCGCGACCTGTTCGTTCCATTCCAGCTTGGGCATCGGAAGGATGCCAAACTTGCGCGCGGCCGCGTCCGACGCGACAGGCAGCGGCGCCGGAATCGGCGGCAGTCCGTTCGCGGGACCCTGCAGTTCGAGGAGCGGCATCCTGGCCTCCCTGGCGAATATGCTCAACTTGAGCATATCTGGGTACAAAAACTGCCGGCGCAAGGTCGCCGGTCTTGTTCATCGGGTTCGGACGGTTATTCTCAATCCGAGCAAAAGCACTATACCACCAACCTCCCGAGCGCGCCAGTGCGAAATCGCCGGGGAGCCCTGCGTTAGTGACGCGGGCAGGCGCACGCGAAGCCGGGAGTGGACTCGCGTGCTCCGTACGTCGAGGCCGCGGTGTCAGCGCTTCCGGCGAGAAACCTGCGCGCCACCGCGCATCTGAACCTGGCAGGCGGGCGTGAGCTTGCGGATATTCCTGGAGAGGCAGTTCTCGATCGCATGCACGAACGGGATGAATTCGCTGCAGAACTTGAACGCATCGCCCTCGCACGCCTCGCGCTGGGCGACGGTGCCCTGAGCTGCGGCCGGACTGATCGCCCCTGAGACCAATGAAGCACAGGAGACGAGCACCGCGGCAAAGGCAGTGCGCCGGAGCGAGAACTGGGTGTGTGGCATGGTCTGAGCGTCCCCCATAAGCGAATCTCCCGATTGTACACGAGACCGCCGCGGACACTGCAGCGAAGCAAGGCGAACGAAAGCGAGCCATGTGTGAAACGGATGGGGTCCATCACCAAGTTTCGTTAGGGCCCGCGCTGGCCGATCTCTATGTTCCCGTGCATTGCGGCGTCGCTTTCCGGGTCAGCGAAAGATGTCAGACAACACGGCAGGCGCCTCCGGCGCTTCATCGATGGGGTGGCGGACGCCGCTGATCGTCATCCTGGCGGGCTGCGCGATTTCGCTGATTACCTTCGGCCCGCGATCTGCGACCGGATTGTTCATGCAGCCGGTCAGCGAGGCCAATGGCTGGGGCCGCGACGTATTCGCGCTCGCATTCGCCGTGCAGAACCTGCTCTGGGGACTGGGCCAGCCGATCGCCGGCGCCGTCGCCGACAGGTTCGGCACGCTGCGCGTCCTGTGTGGCGGCGCCTTGCTCTATGCGGCCGGCCTCGTGCTCATGGTCTATTCGACCACGCCGCTGACATTCAACATCACCGTCGGCGTTATGATCGGCTTCGGCCTGTCGGGCTGTTCGTTCAATCTCGTGGTCGCCGCGCTCGGCAAACTGGTTCCCGAAGATATGCGTTCCCTCGCCTTCGGCGCGGGTACGGCAGCCGGCTCGTTCGGCCAGTTCCTGTTCGCTCCTCTGGGCGCGGGCTTGATCGCGGGCTACGGCTGGCCATTCGCGTTGTTCGTCTTCGCGGCCGCTGTCCTTCTGGTCCTGCCGTTCTCCCTCGCGCTTGCGACGGCGCCCGCAAGCACGACACCGGTGCAGGGCGCGGACGCGCCGCAATCCTTGAAGCACGCGTTGTCGGAAGCTTTCGCGCATCGCTCCTATGTGCTGCTCGTGCTCGGCTTCTTCACCTGCGGCTTCCAGCTCGCGTTCATCACCGCGCACCTTCCGGCCTATCTGGTCGATCGCGGTCTTTCGGTGCAGGTCGGCGGCTGGGTGATCGCGACCATCGGCCTGTTCAATATCGTGGGATCACTGACGGCCGGATGGGCGGGCAACCGGATGCCGAAGCGCTACATCCTCGCATTCCTGTATTTCATGCGGGCGGCGTCGATCGCCATCTTCATCTCGGTGCCGCTCTCGACCACGACAGCGCTCCTGTTCGCGGTGTCGACAGGACTGACCTGGCTCTCGACAGTGCCGCCGACATCCGGACTTGTTGCGCTGATGTTCGGGACGCGCTGGCTGGCGATGCTGTTCGGCTTTGCCTTTTTCAGCCATCAGGTCGGGGGGTTCCTCGGCGTCTGGCTCGGCGGTCTCGCCTTCGAGATGACCGGCTCGTACAATCTGGTCTGGATTCTTTCCATCGCCTTCGGCGTCGCATCGGCGATCATCAATCTCCCGATCGTGGAGGAGCCGGTGAAGCGTCAGTCTGCGTCGGCAATGTCGGCATCTGGAGCGTCATCATGAATGCCAGCCTGCAGCGCGCGGCCTGGCAATCGATCCCGCTGATCATCATCTGCGGTTGCCTGATCGCGATGTTCGGCTTCGGGCCGCGTTCCACGCTCGGCTTCTTCCTGACGCCGATGTCCACCGCCAATGGGTGGGGTCGCGACGTGTTCGCGCTCGCGATCGCGATCCAGATGCTGCTCTGGGGCGCCGCGCAGCCATTCGTCGGCGCGATCGCCGACCGGTTCGGACCCGTGCTCGTTTTGTGTGTCGGCGCGTTGCTCTATGCCATTGGCTTCGGCTGGATGGTGTTCGCAAAGTCGCCGACCGAATTGTATCTGTCGTCCGGTGTGCTGGTGGGTTTCGGGCTCGCGGGCGCATCGTTCACGGTGGTGATCGGCGCCTTCGGCAAGCTGCTTCCGGTCGAGTGGCGGACGTTTTCCTTTGGCGTCGGCACAGCGGCGGGATCGTTCGGGCAGTTCCTGTTCTCGCCGCTTGCGGTCGCGCTGAACTCTGTCGTCGCGTGGCAGACCACACTCCTGATTTTCGCAGGCGTGATCCTTCTCATTCTGCCGCTGTCGCTCGCGCTCGCGGTTCCCCGCGTCACGGAGACGCCTGCGCAGCGCGCCGCGCAGCAATCCGTCGGTGCGGCCTTGCGCGAAGCGCTGACCCATCCGAGCTTCGTGCTTCTGGTGATCGGCTATTTCAGCTGCGGCTTCCAGGTCTTCTTTGTCACTGTGCATCTGCCGTCGTATCTCGTGGATCGCGGCTTGTCGGCGGACCTCGGCGCCTTCGTGATTGCCATCGTCGGCCTGTTCAACATCATCGGTTCGATCAGCGCCGGCTATCTCTCGAACATCGTGCCGAAGCGCTACATCCTCGCGGTGATCTATCTCGTGCGCGCGATAGCCGTTGCGGTCTTCATCGCGATACCGGCCACAACGACGACTTCGATCGTGTTCGGCGCCGTGATGGGCCTTTTGTGGCTGTCCACGATCCCGCCGACCAATGCGCTGGTGGCTGTGATGTTCGGTACGCGCTGGCTGACCATGCTCGCCGGCTTTGCGTTCTTCAGCCATCAGGTCGGCGGGTTCGTCGGCGTGTGGCTGGGTGGCGTGCTGTTCGAGCGGACCGGCTCCTACGATGCGATGTGGTGGCTGTTCATAGTGCTCGGCATCCTTTCAGCGTTGATCAACCTGCCGATCAAGGAACAGCCCGTTGTGCGGCCGGCAGAGGCCGTGGCCTGATATTCATCGCCGGGCTTGACCCGGCGATCCTTCCTACAAAAGATCGCGGGCGCGAAGGATACGGGCGCGATCCGTAATCCCGATCGCGAAGCCGGGAGACAGACGTGCCAACATTCAAAGCCATCGTCATTGACAAGGCCGAAGGCGGCCAGAGCGTCGCGCTGAAGGACTTCGACGAGAAGGACCTGATGGAGGGCGACGTTACCGTTCGCGTCGAGGCCTCCACCATCAACTACAAGGACGGTCTCGCCATCACCGGCAAGGCGCCGGTGGTGCGGCGTTTCCCGATGATCGCCGGCGTCGATTTCGCGGGCATTGTGGAGAACTCCTCGCATCCGGACTGGAAGCCGGGCGACAAGGTGATCTGCAACGGCTGGGGCCTCGGTGAGACCCATCTCGGCGCCTATGCGCACAAGGCGCGCGTGAAGGGCGACTGGCTGGTTCGTCTTCCGGCGACGATGACGGCCCGTGACGCAATGGCGATCGGGACCGCAGGCTACACGGCCATGCTGAGCGTGATGGCGCTGGAGAAGGCGGGCGTCAAACCGGGGGGAAGCCCGGTGATCGTGACGGGCGCTGCCGGCGGCGTCGGCTCGGTCGCGGTCGCGCTTCTGTCGAAGCTTGGCTTCGAGGTCGCGGCCTCGACCGGACGGCCGCAGGAAGCCGACTATCTGAAGGGGCTGGGCGCGTCCGACATCATCGACCGCAAGGAGCTCTCAGGACCCGCCAAGCCGCTCGCCAGGGAGCGCTTCGCCGGAGGTATCGATTCGGTCGGCTCGACCACGCTCGCCAACGTGCTGTCGATGACGCGATACGGCGGCGCTGTGGCGGCCTGCGGGCTCGCGGGCGGTATGGATCTGCCGACCAGCGTGGCGCCCTTCATTTTGCGTGGGGTGTCGCTTTTGGGCATCGATTCCGTGATGTGCCCGCGGGCAAGGCGCAACGAGGCGTGGAAGCGGCTGGAAACCGATCTGGACCGCCAGAAACTGGCCGCAATGACCACTGAAATTCCACTGGAGGCGGTCATCGATACGGCGCCATCGATCATTGGCGGCGGGGTGCGGGGCCGCATCGTGGTCAACATCGCGTAAACCCATTCAGGATTTGGACACGAAGTTCGGGCACATTTACCGTCCGTTATGGTAAGAGACAGGTTAAAAGGACCGTGTCTCGGATTTTGGGGGTCGACATGTTGCGTGTTGGAGCGTTGATCGCCGCAGCGGGTTTCATAGCTGTGCCTGCGCAGGCACAGCAGATGAGTGCACACGAAGCGCGCGCTTTTGTCGTCGGCAAGATGTTCACCTACCAGTGTTTCGAGGGGACGCGCGGCGCCGGCCGGATCATGGACAATGGCGCGGTCGCGGGTACCGTCCAGTTCCGCGGCAATGGCGCCACCCGCTACGCGATGCTGCCGCAGAACACGATCCGCGTCGTGGGCGACCGCGTCTGTGCCACGGTCAAAGGCGTTCCGTTCGAGCCCTGTTTCAATCTGATCAAGACCTCGCACAACAGTTTCCGCGGATCGGTCTCGGGAATGGGCTTCGCATATTGCGATTTCGTGCGCCGCGACCGGCCGGTGATCGCGTCGGCGGAGCGCCCGCGCGGCCGTCCGATCGCATCGTCGTCAGCGCCGATGGAATTGCAGGCGAGTTCCTCGACCACGGCGACCGTGCCGGTCGAAAGCAAGGAACTGCCGCCGGCCGCGGCTGACGAGAAGCCGGAGCTGCGCTCGACGAAGGATTGATCGTCGCGGAGGCGCCGGTCGTTTCGACCAGCCACCGCCGGATGAATTCGAAGAGGAACGCGTTGCGCGTTCCTCTTTTTATTTTGCCGGAAAGATCACGCAGGTGGTCGTGGCGTGCGCGTAGAGCTTGCCGCTGGCATCCTTGATATCGCCTTCCGAGGTCGCAACCGTGCGGCCGCGATGGATCACCCGGCCTTCGGCGCGTACAGGTCCAGTGTCCTTCGTGAGCGGACGCACGAGGTTCACCTTGATTTCGAGCGTGGTGTAGGTCTCGCCCTTCGCGAGCGTCGTATGGATCGCGCAGGCGAGTGCGGAATCGAGCAGCGTCATCGCGAAGCCGCCATGAACGGATCCGATCGGGTTGTAGTGCCGGAATTGCGGCTCGCCGCTGAACACGGCGCGTCCATGATCCACTTCGTTCAACGTGAAGCCGAGCGTCTGCGCGATCGGCGGGGCGGGGAACTGGCCTGAGATCAGTCCTCGCAGAAATGTCAGCCCGTCATACTGCTGCAGCGTTTCGAGCGGCACCACGCCATAGGCGATGTCATTCATCGGTTTGTCCGGGACTGGTCATGCGGATGGGGGCGCGACCGCGAAGTCGTTGCGCGGACGGGCTTTGCGACGGGGACCGCGAAGCCGTGGCGAGTCCGAGAACCTCTCGTCCAGCCCGCGCAGGGCGGCCTCCAGGGTGTTCAGACGCCCGAGCATCAGTCCGGTCACGATCAGCAACGCGATCAGCGTGAAAAACGCGAGAACATCCATGGGAGGAGATCCACCGGAGGGCAGGCGAGCTTATCGGACGCGAGTTCCCCGCGGAATGGACCCCAGCGTTCATCCCCCGTAAAACAGCCGGTCGAAATCAGCGTCTGACGCCGAGTCTCAGCCCCGGAGCGTGACGCTCCTGCATCACCTCGCGGCGAAAACGAAATAGCGCCGCGGGCCGGCCGCCGGTCGCAGTGGCGACCTCGCCGGTCGGCTCGACCAGTTCGGTGCCCTCAACGAGCCTGCGGAAATTCTGCTTGTGCAGATGACGGCCGGAAATCGCTTCCACCGTGCGCTGCAATTCGGTGAGCGTGAATTCCGCCGGCATCAGCTCGAATACCACGGGCCGGTATTTCAGCTTGCCGCGCAGCCGCGCGATGGCGGTCGCGAGAATGCGGCGGTGATCGAGCCGCATGGACTCCCCGAGACGGCCATGCACCTGCGCGACGCGGCCGTCGCGGCACGCCTCCTCGATGAGACCGGCTTCGTACAGAAGTTCGTACCGCTCCAGTACCTTCTCTTCGTCCCAGACTCGTCCGTCACTCGATGACGTATTGCCGCCGCCGAAGCAGAGCCGCAGCCGCTCGTTGCGTCCCGGTGCGCCGTGCGCCCATTTGGCCAGCGGCGGAAGTATGGCGTCGTCGATGATCGGCGGGCGGCCATTGCGCCAATCCTCCCAGGGGAAGAAACGATACCAGGGCTGGAAGCTCGCGCCGGTTTTCCGCAGGCCCTGCACATTCTCCGGTTCGCGCGTCAGCGCGAGATAACCGACCGAGACCACGTGCGGATCGGTATCGCCGGCGCGCGCATGACGGCCGCGATCGCCGAAGGTGTAGAGCTGCTCGACATAGCCGATGTCGAGCGCGGTCTGGGCCGTCACCCATTCGCGCAAGCCGATCTCGAAGGTGCGGTGCGACAGCGGATCGAACGCGCCGGACGGCAGGCCGGCCGGTTCGTCCTTCTGGCCGGTTTCTCCGGCGACAAGGACGCGGGGCTCTTCGTCGGTAACCGCGACGATGGCAGTGGTCAGGCCGATTTCGATCGGGGTAAGGCGGCTCACGTCCCGCTCACTCGAGATCGAGCCGGAACGGGTGCCCTTCATACGCGGCGATGCCCGGTCCCATGGCGCGGATCGCGTTTGTCATGCGCCCGCCACGGCCGAGAATATCGTCGGCGAGCGAGACGAGACGGATATTCGGTTGCGCTGTCGGCGAGAAGGCGCGGATCGTGCGCGCGATGCTCTCTTCGTTGCGCCGTGGATTGAGCGCACAGGCCGCGATGAAAGCGCCAGCGGTCGACCGGCTGATGCCGGCATAGCAATGCACCACGATCGGGGTCGTGCGATCCCAGCGCGTGACGAATTCGATCAGTTTCTCGACGTGCGCCTCGGTCGGATGGACATAACCATCCATGACGGAGACGATGTCATCCATGTCGAGCAGGAGATGGTTCGTTTCCGGAATGGACGGTGGACGCCGCACCATCGCGACGTCCTTCATCAGCGTCACGACATGCTTCGCGCCGGTCTCGGCGACGGTTGGATGCAGGCGTGCGAGGGAGCAGACGTGAATCATCACAGAAAATCCAATTCGGCACAGGATATAACCACGCTATCCGGATGGAAAAGTGTCAGCCCAGCAGCTTAGCGAAGCGCTCCAGATAGCGGGTTTCAGCGGTTTCGGCGGGCCAGGGCGTCAGGTAATCGCGCTCCAGCGCGGGTGATAGCTTCGGTGGTGCGCCGAAAAACCTGCGGGCCTCGCTCTCGGAAAAACCGGCGAGCCGTGTGGCCTCGAGGTGAGCGGCGGCGCGGTCGGCCCGCTTGATGGTCTTTTCCTGCGCGGCGGGAAGCTGCGGCGGCAGGCCGAAGCGCAGATGGATCGCCGAGAGAAGGCGCCGTTCCACCGCCTTGTAGGAGTCCCCGATTACGGCCTTGAACGGCGTGATCATGTCGCCGACCACATATTCGGGTGCGTCGTGTAGCATGATCGCGAGCCGCAGCCGGTCGTCGAGCGGGCCCTGCTGGCGCGCGATGGTGTCGACGAGCAACGTATGTTGCGCGACGGAGAAGATATGCGCGCCGATAGTCTGGCCGTTCCAGCGCGGCACCCGCGCGATGCCATGCGCGATGTCCTCGATCTCGATATCGAGCGGTAAGGGGTCGAGCAGGTCGAGCCGGCGGCCCGACAGCATGCGCTGCCACGCGCGCGGCTTGGCGGACGTGGGCTTGGCGGCCTTCGGCGCGGTGCTCATTTCTTCTTGCGCCCGAGCTTCGCGCAGGCGTCATGCCGATGGCACGTCACCAGATGATCGTTGACCATGCCGACCGCCTGCATGAAGGCGTAAACGATCGTCGGCCCGACGAACTTGAAGCCGCGGCCGGCGAGATCCTTCGAGATCCCACGCGACAGCGGCGTTTCCGCCGGAACTGACTTGATCGTCTTGAACTCATTGACCTTCGGCCTTCCGTCCAGATGGCCCCAGAGCAGGTTCGAGAACCCGTCGCCCTTTTCCATGATGTCGAGATAGGCGCGCGCGGACTTCACGCTGCCCTCGACCTTCAGCCGGTTGCGCACGATGCCTGCGTCCTGCATCAGGGCTTCGATCTTGCGCGGTGTGTAGCGCGCGATCTTCTCCGGATCGAAGTCGTCGAAGGCTTTGCGGAAATTGTCGCGCTTGCGCAGGATCGTGATCCACGAAAGCCCGGCCTGGAAACCGTCGAGGATCAGTTTCTCGAACAGCGCGCGGTCGTCATATTCCGGTACGCCCCATTCCTCGTCGTGATAGCTGACATAGAGCGGGTCGTCCTTCGGCCACGGGCAGCGGATCAGTCCGTCTGCATGCTTGATCGCTTTCATCTAGGCTTTCGTGTCCTTGAAGAAATCGGTGACAGCGCCGTCGCGGATGCGCATCGGAATGCCGCCGGCGACGAGCGGCGTCCCGGCGGCCAACGCGTCCGCCACGCGATCGACGCGGAGCATCGCAAGTCCGAGTGTTCCGGCCGACGACCCCATGGTGCCGACATTCTTGTCGCCGGCCATCACCGGACTGCCGTCTTGCGCTGCATGGGTATCGAACGCGACCGGCACGATGCGATTGCGCGCGGTGCCGCGATGCTCCACGCGCGAAACCACTTCCTGCCCGATGAAGCAGCCCTTCCTGAAATCGACACCGCCGAGCTTGTCGAGATCGGCATCGTGCGGAAACACGTCGCCATAGATGAAGTCGATGCCACCGCGTGGCACGCCGAGTGCGATGCGGTGCGCCTCATACTCGGACGCGTCGACAAGCGTCGCGCCGAGATCGGCCGCAGCCTCCTGCGCCACCTCCGCCGGAATGAGCACGCGCTGTCCGAGCGCCGGCAGACGCGGATCGCGATAGTCGAGGCCGTATTCGGTCGCGGCATTCTGCAGGTTTTCCTGGCCGTCCCAGACGGCGAGGATGGCGAGCGCGTCGATCTGCTCGATCGTCACCTTGGCGCGCAATCTGTAGAAGGTCAGCTTCTGGGCGAGATCGGGAACCAGCGCCTTCGGCGCGTCGATGAAGAAGCCGCCGCCATCGTCGGCCGGCGCTTCCACGACGAAGAAATCCGCGATGATCTTGCCCTGTGGCGTCAAAAGCGCCGCATAGCGGGCATGCCCCGGCGTCAGGGTCTCGATATTGGCGGTGACGAGATTGTGCAGGAAATGACGGGCGGGTTCGCCCGAGACCCGCAGGACGCCACGATCGGTGAGAAGGGCCGCTTTCATTCTTTGAATCGATTCCCGGTGCTCAATCGGCCGTTTCGCTCTTGCCAGAATTCGGGCCGGAACGTAAGGCGCTGCTGGCTTTTCCTCCCTCACGAAGCGGGAGGAGACGGTGCGACGCTCGATATAGGCAGCCGACGGGACCCTGACGATGGCACAAACCTACGACACGATTTTCCGCGGCGGCATCGTGGTCAACCAGGACGGTGAGGGGGTGCGCGATATCGGCGTGCGCCAGGGGCGGATTGCCGAAATCGGCGACCTGTCGAAAGCCTCGGCCGGCGACACCGTCGATTGCCGCGGACTGCATGTCCTGCCGGGCGTGATCGACACCCAGGTGCATTTCCGCGAGCCGGGCGGCACGCACAAGGAGGATCTGGAATCGGGTTCGCGCAGCGCGGTGATGGGGGGCGTCACGGCGGTGTTCGAGATGCCGAATACCGATCCGCTGACGATCACGCCGGAGGCGCTGGCCGACAAGGTGAAGCGCGGGCACCATCGCATGCATTGCGATTACGCGTTCTTCATCGGCGGGACTTACGACAATTACAAAGACCTGCCGGAATGGGAGCGGTTGCCCGGCTGCTGCGGCGTCAAGGTATTCATGGGCTCATCGACCGGCTCCCTGCTGGTCGATAACGAAGAGGGCCTGCGCAATATTCTGAAGGTGATCCGCCGCAGGGCATCGTTCCATGCCGAGGACGAGCCGCGGCTGAACGAGCGCAAATCGTTGCGCGTGGAAGGCGACGCGTCATCGCATCCGGTTTGGCGTGACGCTCAGGCGGCGCTGATGGCGACCGAGCGCCTCGTGCGCGTCGCGCGCGAGACCGGCGCGCGCGTGCATGTGCTGCACATCTCGACTGCGGACGAGATGGCGTTCCTGAAGGATCACAAGGACGTCGCTTCCGTCGAAGTGACGCCGCATCACCTGACGCTGGAAGCGCCGGATTGCTATGCGCGTCTCGGCACCCGCGCGCAGATGAATCCGCCGGTGCGCGACGCGTCGCACAAGGCCGGCATCTGGTATGGCCTGGAGCAGGGCGTGGTCGATGTGCTCGGCTCCGATCACGCGCCGCATACGCTCGAAGAGAAATCGAAGTCTTATCCCGCGACGCCTTCCGGCATGACCGGGGTACAGACGCTCGTTCCGCTGATGCTCGATCACGTCAATGCCGGCCGGTTGTCGTTGCTGCGCTTTGTCGATCTGACGAGCGCTGGACCCGCGCGGTTGTTTGGCATGGCCTGCAAGGGGCGGATCGCGGTCGGCTACGACGCCGATCTCACCGTGGTCGACCTGAAGCGGCGCGAGACGATCACCAACAAGTGGGTGGCCTCGAAGGCAGGATGGACGCCGTATGACGGCCTCGTCGTCACCGGCTGGCCGGTCGGCACGGTCGTTCGCGGCAAGCGCGTGATGTGGGAGGGCCAACTCGTGACCCCGTCGCAGGGCGAGCGTGTGCGCTTCCTCGAGACGCTGTCGGCCTGACGCTCTCACGCGCGTCTCGCCATCATAGCGGCGACGAAGACGGGCCTATGGCGGCTCGCCCGGAAAAGCAGTCGAAAGATTATTGCCGCGACAGGTCGGCCGAGAATTCGCCGTTGCGGATCCGGGCGGGGAGACCTTCCGCAAACGCGGACGCCGCTTCCTCGCCATAGGTTGAGACGAACTCGATCAGCGCTGCGAACAGGCAGGCCTGCGCCATGCAGTCGCCATCGACGCCGTCGAGGCGTGCCTCCGCCCAGGCCTCGTGAACATAGCTGAGCGCGACCTGCTTTTGCTCATGGTCTGCGATCGGCTCGCGTGCCGAGAACGTACGCGTCACTGTTGTCATTGGAACCGAATATCCCGTGCGCCGTCGGCGCCCACCCCAAGGAGCCCACAGGTTAACACGCGTGTCCGCGGTGCAAACCGCCGTCTTTAGGAAAGGTTAACGCCGGAGGTAAGATGCAAAGGCCAGCCGGAATACGGCCCTAATTCGTGTAGCGGGCTGTGATTTCGCGCGAGATCTTGGCGCCCTCGTCGAGATAGCGGCGGACCGCGAGATCGGCGGCCGGCGTGCAGGTCCGGTAGGTCTGCTGGAAGCCGTTATACCCCCGATTGAAGCTCGCCATCAGCTTGGACCGGCGTTCCGGCGCCTGCGCCTCGGCATCGAGCAGCGCGCGCATTTCGTTCCGCCACTTCGGACCCTCATTCGCGCCGCACAGGCCGCGCAGGTAGTGCAGGGCGCCCAGGATCTCGGACAGCCGCTCCAACTCGGTCTCGAACAGCGCACCGCTGTCGACGGCGCGCACAGGCGCGGCCAGCGACAGGCTCAAGGCGGTGGTCAGGATCAGGCGGCGGATCATGGCGCGGCTGATATGCGCCCGCGCTGCGGCAAGGGCAAGGCGGTATCGCCAGTCCGGCCGTCATCCCGGGACGGCGCGAAGCGCCGGACCCGAATCCATCCACAACTGGGGTGTTTGCCGCTGGATTCCGGGTTCGCCGACTGTATCGGCGCGCCCGGCATGGCAGGTTCTCAAAGCTTCGCCATCGCGTCGGCGATGATCTCCCGAAGTCCCTCGGTTGTCTTCAGGCCGTCCAGTTCCTCCGGGAGTCGCCAGGCGGCCTCCGCGATCTCGGTCAGGTCGGGCACAGGTTCGCCCGAGAGCCAGCGTGCGGCAAAGCACGCGATCACGAAATGCCGCGATGTCTTTCCGGCATCGTCGCGCATGATCATCTCGCGATAGCCCGCCAGCGCGACCGGCTCGATCGAGACCTGGGTCTCCTCGCGCACCTCGCGGATCACGGCGTCGGTGAGCTTTTCGCCCGCCTCCACCACGCCGCCCGGCAGGGTGTAGATGCCGCGCCCGAACGTGCCGCCGCGCCGGACGATCAAAACCCTGCCGTCGCGGATCACCGCGGCGCTTGCGGCCAGAAACGGCCGGGTCGGGTAGGCGCGTTCATCCACCATCTGCATCCATCATTTGTCCCCAGCCGCGACGCCGGGCGGCTCCCCCCCGGCGTCGGCAGCCACTATGTTGCATCCATGTGCGGACGCTATGCCATCACCACTGCGCCGGAAGCGATGCGGCAGCTCTTCAAGTACAAGGAGATGCCGGATTTCCCGCCGCGCTACAATGTTGCACCGAGCCAGCCTATCCCGGTCATGCGACTGTGGGACGGCGAGCGCCAGTTCGCGCTGATGCGCTGGGGCCTGATTCCGGGCTTCGTGAAAGACCCGAAAACGATTTCGCTGTTGTTCAACGCGCGCGGCGAAACGGTCAATGAGCGTCCTGCATTCAAGAACGCAATGAAGCGCCGCCGCTGCCTCATTCCGGCAAACGGCTTCTACGAATGGAAGCGCGACGGTACGTCGAACCGTCCGTATTTCATCCAGAGAAAGGACGGCGGTCCGCTCGCATTTGCGGGACTCTGGGAAACCTGGATCGGACCGAATGGCGAGGAACTCGACACCGCGGCGATCGTGACGACCGACGCCAGTCCGCTGATCCGATCGATCCATCACCGCATGCCTGTGATCCTTCCGCCGGAGGCGTGGGACATGTGGCTCGATTCAGCGCGCGTCGACGAGAAGATGGCGACGGCGCTGATTGCGTCTGCGCAGGATGACGCGCTTGAAGTCTATGAAGTGTCGCCTGCAGTCAATCGCGCGATCCATGACGGACCGGAACTGACTGCGCGCTACAAGGCGCCGCCCGCGTCGGAGGCGCCGGCACCCGAGAAACCTGCTCGCAAGCCAAAGAAGGACGACCGTCAGCCGTCGCTGTTCTGACGCGGGGACCGTCGGTTGGCTCGACTGAGCACAGGTCAGCGAAGACGCCTCTTCGCTACGATCCGCTCCGGCCTTGCGGCGGTGCGTTGGTTCGTCCGCCGGCGATACCACGCAGTTTCCTGAGCGCCCGGAACGCCAGCCACAGCAACAGCAACACGATTCCGACCGCGATCAGCGGAGCGACAAGCGCCAGCAGCGGCAGAACGAAAGCGCC
>NZ_DATMRV010000069.1:0-3058 GCF_035565795.1 Pseudorhodoplanes sp. | reverse complement strand
CAGCGCATTGTGATTCAGCCATCCGCCGGTCAGCGCAGACGCGAGCGCCTTTTCCGCCAGTCCCTTGCCGTAGGGCGGGTCAAGAAAAATCAGCGAAAAGGGTTCGTTCGGATGCACGTCGCCGAGCTTCGTCGCATCGCGCCGGAAGATGCGGCTGACGCCTGCGGTGCCAAGCGTCTCGATATTCTGTCGGATGAGCGCGCGCGCCTCCGCCCCGTCATCCACGAACAGCGCGAAGGCCGCACCACGCGACAGCGCCTCCAGCCCGAGCGCGCCGGTGCCTGCGAAAAGATCGAGCGCACGCGCGTCAGTCACCGGATCGCCGTAGGCATGCGCGAGGATGTTGAAGATGGATTCGCGCGTGCGATCGGAGGTCGGGCGGATCGCCTGCGATTTCGGGCCCGCCAGAGTGCGGCCGCGAAACTTGCCACCGACGATGCGCATCAACGCTTCCGCTTTGGACGGTTGCTGCGCTGGTCGCGTTTAGCCCTGCCGGTGGCGGGGCGGTCGGATGTGCGGAAGCGCTCGCGCAGTTGCTTCGCCTTGCCTTTCGGTCTCGCCTCTTCCGCGCGCGACTTTGATTGCTGCTGCGGCTTCGCGCGGCCGCGCGCTTTCGGCTGGACAGGCTCCTCTTCGTCCTCCGGCTCGTTGATCATCGTGATCGGTCCGGTCAGGTCGATCTCCGCTTCCGTCGCAATGCGTTCGCCGAGCTGTTCGCGCAGATGCCGCGTGCGGATTTCCTCCACGGCTCCCTCGGGAAGGTCTCCGAGCTGGAAGGGCCCGAACGATACGCGGATCAGCCGGTTCACCTTGAGACCGAGATGCTCCAGCACATTGCGCACTTCGCGGTTCTTGCCCTCGCGGATCGCAAAGGTGAGCCATACATTGCCGCCCTGCAGCCGATCGACCGTCGCTTCGATCGCGCCATAGCGGATGCCGTTGACCGTGACTCCCTTGCGCAGCGCATCGAGTTGCGGCTGCAGGATTGCCCCATGCGCGCGCACGCGATAGCGGCGCAGCCAGCCGGTCGCCGGCAATTCGAGCACGCGGGCCAGGCCGCCGTCGTTGGTGAGAAGGAGCAGCCCCTCGGTGTTGAGATCGAGCCGGCCGACGCTGACAACGCGCGGCATCGTCCTGGGCAGCTTCTCGAAAATGGTCGGGCGCTTTTCCGGATCGGCATGCGTGGTCACCAGCCCGCGGGGCTTGTGATACAGGAACAGCCGCGTGCGCTCCCGCTTCGGCAGCGGCTTGCCGTCCACCGAAATGGTATCCGCCGCGGTGACGTTCAGGGCCGGCGAGGCAATGGTCTGGCCGTTGACCGAGACGCGGCCCTGCGTAATCCAGGCCTCCGCTTCGCGCCGCGAGCAGAGCCCGGCGCGGGCCATCACCTTGGCGATGCGGTCGCCTGCCGCGGTCGATTCTGTCTTTTGAGCCATGCGTAGCCTTATGCCGGGCATTGGCGCGCGAATAAAGCGTCCATATAACGGCGCGCATATAGAAGGGCTACATGTCGAAAAGCTTCATGGATCAGGCGCTGGACCTTGCCCGCGCGGCGGCTGGAGCCGGCGAAGTGCCGGTCGGCTGCGTCGTGGTGCGGGATGGCGAGGTCATCGCTGGCGGCGCCAACCGCACGCTGACCGACCGCGACCCGACCGCCCATGCCGAGATGCTGGCGCTTCGTCAGGCGGCCCGCACGCTGGGTACCGAACGTCTCACCGATTGCGATCTCTACGTCACGCTCGAACCCTGCGCGATGTGCGCCGGCGCCATCTCCTTCGCGCGGATCCGGCGTCTCTATTACGGCGCGGCGGATCCGAAAGGCGGGGCCGTCGACAACGGCGTGCGGTTCTTCGCGTCTCCCACCTGCCATCATCGCCCCGAGGTGTATGGCGGGATCGGGGAGAGCGACGCGTCAGTGCTGCTGAAGGATTTTTTCGCCGCGCGGCGGTGAAGGTCAGGCTCGCCGTCCGAACATGCGCAGCGCGTCCGGCGTGTTCGCCTCTTTCTGCCAGTCTGGCAGACGCGGATCGTCGCGCCGCATACCGGTCACGGCCGCGATCCATGCGTCTTCCGCGCTATCAAGCCCGTCGGGCCAGCGACCTGTCGTCCGAATGGCTTCGAGATCGCCCGGTTCAAGCAGCAGGTAATGCCGCCGCAGCCAGTCCTGGTCCATTCCGCGCATCCACGCGTCGCCACACTTCCTGCATCGCAGGAGGTCGATATCCGGTGTGCGGTGGAACAGGCATTCGGTGTGCTGTTCGATGCATTCGTCAACGTAATAGAGCCGGCGCACGACATTGCGGCCTGAAAAGTCGAGGTGATCGTAGTCCATCATGCTCTTGCGTCGGCAGGAGCAACGCCGCGCGAACAGCGTGTCGTAAACGGCGCGAAAGTCGATGCGCTCGTCGGGATCGGCGGCCCAGGTCACGAGCGTGGCATAGAGATCGTCACCTGCGAGTGCATGCAGGTCGGTGGCGCTCAGGATCGTCTTCGCTATTTCCATGCCGTGCGGCGCTTCGGCAGCCTGCCAGAAGAACCGGTCCCAGAATGCGCGACGCGGATGCTCGATCTTTTGCGTGTCGGTCATATGGTGCGTTGGGTTCGGCCAATTGCCTATGAAACGAGGAGGCGCGACAGTTTCTCCCGCAACTCCGCCTTGACCGGCTCGGCCGCGCGCAGGATCGCACTTGCCCGGAGGAAATCGAGCGCACGAAAGACGCCGACATTCGGCCTCAGCACGATGTCGGGCGCGCCGTGTTTCACTTTCTCGTCGATGATGGTCTGCGCCATCACAAGGATCGTTGCGAGATAGCATTCGATCGAGTCCGGCATAGCTGTGCATTCCTCAGCCGGGGGGCCTGCGACATCGACTGCAATCACGATATCGGCGAGTGCCCGCACGCGGTCGAAGGGGATCGGATTGGTCGCGCCGCCATCCACCATCACGCGGCCCTCGAACATTACCGGACGGCTGAGCCCCGGAATGGCCATGGAGGCGGCGACCGCAGCACGCAGCGGACCCGACGAGATCGCGGCCTCGCGCCGGCCGTAGAGATCG
>NZ_DATMRV010000068.1:0-53005 GCF_035565795.1 Pseudorhodoplanes sp. | reverse complement strand
TCGAGATCGCCATCGAGAACGCCGCCGGTATCGGAGGTCGAGACGCCGGTGCGCAGATCCTTCACCATCTGATAGGGCTGCAGGACATACGAGCGGATCTGGTGGCCCCAGCCAATATCGGTCTTGGCGGCATTTTCCGCTGCCGCCTTCTCTTCACGGATCTTCAACTCGCGCTCATAGAGTCGCGCGCGCAACATGTCCCAGGCTTGCGCGCGGTTGCGATGCTGCGAGCGATCGTTCTGACAAAACACCACGATGCCGGTCGGAATGTGCGTCAGCCGGATCGCGGATTCGGTCTTGTTGACGTGCTGGCCGCCGGCCCCCTGCGCCCGCATCGTATCGGTGCGGACATCGGCTTCGTTGATGTCGATCTGGATGCGGTCGTCGATCACCGGATAGACGCTGACACTGGCGAATGAGGTGTGCCGGCGCGCGTTCGAATCGAACGGCGAAATCCGCACGAGGCGATGCACACCGTTCTCGGATTTCAGCCAGCCATAGGCATTGTGGCCGGTGATCTTGACCGTCGCCGATTTGATGCCGGCCTCTTCGCCGGGCGACTCTTCCATATACTCGACCTTGTAGTTGTGCTGCTCGGCCCAACGGGTGAACATGCGCAACAACATGCTGGCCCAGTCCTGGCTTTCGGTGCCGCCGGCGCCGGCATGGACTTCAAGGAAGGTGTCGAAGGAATCGGCCTCGCCCGACAGCAGTGCCTCGAGTTCTCGGCGCGCCGCCTCGGTCTTCAGCTTGGCGAGAGCCTGCTCCGCGTCCGCGATAACGGACTCGTCCTTCTCGGCCTCGCCGAGTTCGATCATGCCGATATGATCTTCAAGCTCCTGCTCGATGCGGCCGATGGCCTTGAGCTGGTCCTCGAGCGCATTGCGCTCCTGCATGACCTTCGAGGCGCGCTGCGGATCGTTCCAGAGTTCGGGACTTTCGGCGAGCTGATTCAGCTCAGCGAGACGTGCGTTGGATGCATCGAAGTCAAAGATGCCTCCTCAGCAGCCCGACCGACCGCTTGATATCCTCGACGATGCTTTCAGTTTCAGCGCGCATGATGTGTGCCACGAAATGTCAGCGCGCATTTAGCCAGTGACCGGCTGCGATGCAACCGGTCTGCTCTCGTTTTCAAAGGCCAGGTTCAGTCCTGCCGCGTCAGTGCAATCCACCAAGGCCCGGGCGGAACAGCCGCTCGAGCGGATTGACGAATGTCGGCTGCGGCTGCGGAGCCGCAGAGGGCTGCGGACCACCGGCCGGCTCGAACGAACGCTCTCCGGACTCCGAGTAGCCGACGACCGAATACGAATCCGGCGGCGCGGTGCCCGGCTTGAAGGCTTCCAGGATCACGCGCTCGGAGCCTGGGCCTGCCCGCATGCCGCTCTTCGGATCGATGCGGATCAACTTGATGCCCGCAGGCACGCGGAACGGCACAGCGGGCTTGTCAGCCAAGGCCGCCTTCAGGAAGTCACGCACGATCGGAGCGGCCAGCTGGCCACCGGTCGAACCGCGCCCCATCGGCTTCGGCTTGTCGAAGCCGAGATACACGCCGACGGCGATGTCGGGAGAGAAACCGACGAACCAGGCGTCCTTCTCGTCGTTGGTGGTGCCGGTCTTGCCCGCAACCGGCTTGCCGACGTCGCGAATGACAGTGGCGGTTCCGCGCTGGACCACGCCCTCCATCATCGAAGTGATCTGATACGCGGTCATCGGATCGATCACCTGCTCGCGTTTGTCGATCAGGGTCGGCTCCGGCTGGTTGGCCCAGCGATCGGCATCGCAGCCGCGGCATTCGCGCTGATCGTGCTTGTAGATCGTGTGACCGTAGCGATCCTGAATGCGGTCGATCAGCGTCGGCTTGATACGGCGTCCGCCATTCGCAAACATCGAATAGGCCGCAGTCATGCGCAGCGTCGTGGTTTCGCCGGCGCCCAGCGCAAACGACAGATACGGCGGCAGGTCGTCGTAGACGCCGAACCGCTTCGCATATTCGGCGATCAGCGGCATGCCGACATCCTGCGCGAGCCGCACGGTCATGACGTTACGCGAATGCTCGATGCCGAACCGCAGCGTCTGTGGGCCATAGAACTTGCCCGCCGAATAGTTCTGCGGAGTCCACACGCCCGCCCCCGGTCCCTGATCGATCGAAAGCGGAGAATCCATCACGACCGTGGACGGCGTGTAGCCATTGTCCAGCGCAGCTGCGTAGACGAACGGCTTGAACGATGACCCCGGCTGACGAAGCGCCTGTGTCGCGCGGTTGAACTGGCTCTGGTCGAACGAGAAGCCGCCGACCATCGCCAGCACGCGGCCCGTCCACGGATCCATCACGGTGATGGCGCCGGAAATTTCCGGGATCTGACGGAGGCGATACTGGGCCTCCTGCCCGTCCTTGGCCTCGAGCGGCTCGACATAGATGACGTCGCCGGCCTCCAGAACCTGATTGACCTTGGTCGGCACGCGGCCGCGCTGGGGACCTGAAGCGGGCTTTGCCCATTTCACGCCATCGAGCGGCACGATACCGACGCGGCGCTCGCGCACCACGGCGCCGCCCGGCTCGCGCGTCGGCTGGAAACCGATGCGCGCGGACTGATCGGACGTCTCGAGGACGACCGCCATCTTCCATCCGATGTCGGACAGGGCCTTGACCTCGGCGAGCTTGACGCCCCAGTCGCCCGAAATGTCGAGCTTCTGAATCGCACCGCGATAACCGGCCCGCTCGTCATAGCGGATCATGCCGTCCACGAGCGCCTTGCGGGCGAGTTGCTGCAGCTTCGGATCGAGCGTGGTGCGGACCGAGAGGCCGCCCTCGTAGAGCTTCTTCTCGCCGTAGCGGTCATAGATTTCGCGGCGCACTTCTTCGGCGAAGAATTCACCGGCAAAGATGTGCGATCCGGTCGTGCGCGCAGTCACGGCGAGCGGCAGCTTCTTTGCGGCCTCGCCCTCTTCCGGCTTCACATAGCCGTTCTCGACCATGCGATCGATGACGTAGTTGCGGCGCTCGGTTGCGCGCTCGCGCTGGCGGAACGGGTGCAGCGTCGACGGCGCCTTCGGCAAGGCGGCGAGATAGGCGGCTTCGGCGATCGTCAGTTCATGAACCGACTTGTCGAAATACAGAAGCGATGCCGCCGCGATCCCGTAGGCGGAGAAGCCGAGATAGATTTCGTTGAGATAGAGCTCGAGGATCTTGTCCTTGGTGTAGGCGCGCTCGATCTTCATCGAGAGCAGCGCCTCCTTGATCTTGCGGTTGAACGACACCTCGTTCGTCAGAAGAAAGTTCTTCGCGACCTGCTGCGTAATCGTCGAGGCGCCCTGAGGACGGCGGCCGGTGCCGTATTGCTGCGCGTACAGCACGCCCGCGCGCACCATGCCCGTGAAATCGAGACCGCCATGCTCGTAGAAGTTCTTGTCCTCGGCCGAGAGGAAGGCGTGGATCACCCGCTTCGGCACCGCCTGGATCGGCAGATACAAGCGCCGCTCGCGGGCATATTCGGCCACCAGCGACCCGTCGGCCGCATGCACGCGCGTCATCACCGGGGGCTCGTAGTCCTGCAGCTGGGAATAATCCGGCAGGTCCTTCGAGTAATGCCACATCATGCCTGCGACGCCCGCGACGCCGACCAGAAACAGGATGGTCCCGACCGCGAACAGGAAGCCGAAGAAACGCAGCATCAGTCTCATGATGGTTCAACCATTGGCGCGAATCGGCCCGGTGCGGCCCATGCCCCCCAGCGCGCGCTGAAACCCCGCTCAGTGTATCGGAATTTTCGCAGATCTTACAGCGTTCCCGACTCTCGTCAGGTCGCCGTTTTTCATGTCGAAACTGAGGCTTCCTGGGGATTAGCCCGATGCCCCAAGCGAAACGCCTGCAACAACTTTTCCGTGTCTGGGGCCGGAGGCGCACTTGCAAGGTTCCGCGCCCGACCCTACGCTCCGCCAAATTTGAGTCCGCAAAAATTGTAGCGCCGCCATCTTTGGGGAAGCGATGAATTTTCAGTTTCGCGGACGGCAGCGTTGGCGCGACGCGCTTCTGGCGGGAACGGCACTAACCGGCGCTGTTGTTTTCCCGATGGCACTGTCCAGTCCTGCCGTCGCCAATGGCGGATCAGGCGGAGGCGGCGCAGCAGGCGGCGCGACCTCCTACTCTGGGACGGGTGGAGCCGGCACAGTGGGCACCGCCGGAGGTGGCGGCGGTGGCGGTGGCGCGGGACACATCTTTGGTGGAGCTGGCGGGGCAGGCAGCGGTGGCGCGGCAGGCGGTGCCGGGAGTGCCAACATCAATCAGCCTGGCGAGGAGGGTGCCGATGGCGCCAATCTCGGGGACGGGGGCGGCGGCGGCGGCGGCGGCAGGCATGTGCTTGATGTCGGAGGCTCCTTGGGCTCCTTAGGGAGCGGTAGCTTCACTGCTCCTGCCGGGGGAGCCGGAGGCACCGGCATTGGGTCTGGCAGTGGTGGTGGCGGTGGAGCCGGCGGCTCGCACATCTATCAAGCCTTCTCTGGGACTAATGGCCCGGTAAACTTCCAGGCCGGCGTTCGGACCGCCGGCGCCGGCGGTGCTGGTGGCAGCAGCACAGGAAGCGGCTTCGGCGGCTCAGGCGGCACAGGCGGCACAGCTTATTATCTCCCCTTCGGGGTGACCGGTGGGTTCAACATTCAGGCAAACGGCACAGTGATCGGTGGCGCCGGCGGTGCTGGAGGCACGGGCGGCGGCGGCACGGGGGCCGGCGGCGCCGGCGGCCACGGTGCCTTGATCAACGACTCGGTGGTCAACTTGGCCACGGGGACGACGCTACGCGGCGGTGCCGGCGGCACTGGCGGCGTTGTCGGACTGGGCGGCTTTGGAATCGTCGGCTCCAACCTGACAATCAACAACAACGGCGCCATCGAAGGCGGGCTCGCCGGCGACGGGACGAGCCGCACCCATGCCATCGCCCTCACCGGCGGCACCAACTTCGTCGGCGGGACCGGCACGATCACGGGCGGCATCGCCGTAACCGGGGGCGGATCGTTCGCGCCGGCGCTGGCAAACTCGACCATCGGCTCGGCCTTGTCGATCGACGGTCCGCTCACCTTCGCACCGGGCACGCAATATGTCGTGCGGCTCTCGACGACAACAAATGACAGCGTGACGGCCTCTGGCGCCGCGACCCTCACCGGCGCCAGCGTCACGGCGCAGTTCGATCCCGGATCCTATCTGGCGCGCCAGTACACCATCCTGACCGCCAGTGGCGGTCTTGGCGGCACGCCCTTCACCGGTGTGACCGGCGCCCCCACGAACTTTGCAGCCACGCTCGATTATCAGGGCAACGATGTGCTGCTGCTGCTCAGCGCGCAACTCGGCGGCACGACGGGCGGGCTCACGGTCAACCAGCAGAATGTGGCTGATGCGCTCAACGGTTTCTTCAACAAGGGCGGCACGCTGCCGCCGGGCTTCCTCACGCTGTTCGGACTGACCGGCGACGCGCTGCGCAATGCGCTGAACCAGGTGTCGGGCGAGCCCGGCGCATCGGTGTCCAACACCACCTTCACGGCCTGGAATTCCTTCTTCAACATGATCTTCGATCCGTTCGCGGAGAACCGCGGCGGATTCGGTGGCGGCGCGAGCGCGTTCGCACCGGAGGCGCAGTCCGACACGGTGCGGCTCGCCTACGCGGCGGTGACGAGCAAACGCGATTTGAAGGATGCACCGGTCACGAAAGCCCCTGCCCTCGGCGAGCCGTTCGCCGCACGCTGGAGCGTATGGGGCGGCGGCTATGGCGCGAGCGCGACGACAGAAGGCAACACGCAGATCGGCTCGCATGACACCACCTCGCGCGCCTACGGCTTCGCGGTCGGCGCGGATCACCGGCTGACGCCGGATACATTGATCGGTTTCGCGCTCGCCGGTGGCGGCACATCATTCGGTCTCGGTCAGGGGCTCGGTGGCGGCACCTCCGACATGTTCCAGGCGAGCGTTTATGCGCGTCAGAACTGGGGCGCCGCTTACCTGATGGGCGCCTTCGGTTACGGCTGGCAGGACTTCACGCTGAAGCGCATCGTGACGATCGCCGGCACCGACAACCTCGAAGCTGACTTCAACGCCCACACGCTCGCCGGTCGCGCCGAAGGCGGCTGGCGCTTCGGCTCTGCTCTCACCGGCATGACGCCCTACGCCGCGGTGCAGGTCGCAAGCCTCGACCTGCCGTCCTACAGCGAGCGCGCGACCTCCGGCGCCAGCACCTTCGCCCTCTCCTATGCCGGCCGCACCGACACACAGACGCGATCGGAACTTGGCGCGCGCTTCGACTACGCGATGCCGATGCGGGACGCGCTGCTGACGCTCCGTGGCAGAGCGGCCTGGGCACACGACTACGACACCGATCGCATCGCCAATGCCGGCTTCATGGCGCTGCCCGGCACTGCCTTTACCGTGAACGGTGCACGGCCGGACGCGGACTCTTTGCTCGTCTCCGCCGGAGCCGAACTCGCGCTGCTGAACGGTGTCTCGATCGCGGGAAGCTTCGAGGGCGAGTTCTCCGGCAACACCCAGAGCTATGCCGGCAAGGGCGTGCTGCGTTACCGCTGGTGACAGGGCGGATGGCCGCGTCATGGCCGTCCTAGATGGTCCGCGCTACCGCCGTCCCGCGGATGCTTCGGCGCCGGCGAGCCGCGTCCGGAAAAACTGCTCGACCGCCTGCACCATCGTCCCGGCCGCTTTTGCGCGCCATCCCTCGGAGGTCAGAAGCTTCAGGTCCTGCCGGTTGGTCATGTAGCCAAGCTCGATCAGCACCGACGGCACGTCCGGCGCCTTCAGGACGACAAAACCGGCCGACTTCAACGGCTTCTTGTGCAGACGGACCGTGTTCCTCATCTCCCCGACCAGGAGACGCGCGAAAGCATGCGAAAACGTCTTGGTCTCCCGGTGCGCGAGATCCAGCAGGATGTCGGCGACATCGTCCGGCTCCTTGGCGAGGTCGATGCCGGCGATCACGTCTGACCGGTTTTCATCTTCCGCGAGCTTGGCCGCCTCCGCATCCGAGGCGGTATCGGACAGCGTGTAGATCGTCGCGCCCTGCACGTCGCCTTCCGATTTCGGCAGTGCGTCGGCGTGAACGGAGATGAACAATTCAGCCTGGCGCTGGCGTGCGAACTTCACCCGCTCGGCCAGCGGGATGAAGGTGTCGTCGGTGCGCGTCATCACCACGCGATAGCGCCCGCTCTTTTCGAGCTGGTCGCGCAGCGTCAGCGCGAAATCGAGCACCACGTTCTTTTCCAGGATATCGCCGCCCCCGGCCTTGGTCCCGGTATCGGGGCCGCCATGGCCAGGATCGATCACGATCAGCGGACGCAGATCGCCCGATCGCTTCTCCTGCGGACGGGCGATCGACGGGATCGCGACGCTCCCGCGCATCGCCGTGCGGTCGAGCGCCAGATGCCGCATGAAGGCTTCGCGATCGGTCGCGGCGAGATCCACCACGAGCCGCGCCGGCTCGCCCCCGCGCGCATCGAGCACGGCCGCCTTCTCGATCCGCACCGGCTTCGCAACGTCTATGACAATGCGCGAGCCGCCCGCCATCACGAGCCCGTAGCGATAGGCCTTGATCAGCCCGCGCCCGGTTTCGCCCGCCTTCGGGGGCAGCTGGAACACGGTCTGGGGAATATCGATGACGACGCGATAGGGATCGGCGAGCGTGAAGGCCCGCACCCCGATGGTCGCGGTCACGTCCATGACGAGACGGGTCTGCTTTTCGTCGCCGGCAACGCGAATATCGGTCGCCACCGGAAGCGCCGACGGCGCGGGCGCGCGGCTTTGCGCTGCCGCAGCGGACAGACCCGCGAGCGTCAGAAGCACAGCGCAAAAGCCTGTCGCAAAGCGGCTGGCCACCGGTCGCCTCCCCCGCCTCATCCTTAATGCATAGGGAGCGGTGGGTTAATGGATTGTTAGCGGCGTCCGCGCGCCGGCGTCCAGGTGTGTCCGCGGCGCGACGCTGCAGCGTTCCACAGTCCATATACGTAGATGTTACGCGTCCGCCACGTCGATCCGGTGAAGCCGTGCTGCTGGATCAATGTCCTCGTCTTCGGCAACGTCACACCCGCCCCGCTGCAATCGCTCGACTGGTTCGAGTTCGGCGCGCGCGTCGGCTACCGGATGACCCAACTCGCCACGCTCGACGTGTTCGCCAACGGCATCGCCGGCGACAACGGCATCCAGACCAAGCTGCACGCCGGCGCCGGCATCCGCGTGCGGTTCTGATAGCGGCGAAGAGACCGCTGGCATGAAAAGCGAGAGCCCCCGGCGCTGATCGCATCCGGGGGCTCCTGACCGTCGGAATTTTGCTTCAGGCCTTCAATCAGGCCTTGAGGCTCTCGGGAACCTTGCCGCCGTTCTCCGCAAGCTTCACCATCACCTGCTTGTGCAGCCAGATATTCATCTTGGCCGAGTCATTCATGTCGCCCGTGTAGCCAAGTTCCTTGGCAAGCTCCTGACGATTCTTCAGGCTCGAATCCAGGTCCAGCACCTTCATCAGGTCGACGATCGACTTCTTCCAGTCGAGCTTCTCTGTTTTCTTCGACGCAAGATCGGTCACGACCTTGTCCACGTCGACCTGGGACATGCCCGCGCCACCCGCACTGCCGCCTGCGGGCACCGCCGCAGAACCTGTCGCCGCCGCCGAACCCGACCCGAGGCCAATGGCCGACAAGATTTTCCCGAAAATGCTCATCTTATACCTCCTGCTTGCGCGTCGCCTTCCGAACACGTGTTCTCATCGAGCAAGCGCTCTAGGGACCGGCGGCACTCTAATGCAATTTCCTCGGAGCAAACGTGGCAGATCACTGAATTTGTCGTGTGGCGCGGCCTTAGGTCACGACCACGGCGGCGATTCATGGCGGGGTAATATTGTACGAAGAACAGATTCGAATCCGTGTGCAATAAAAAAATGCAGTCAATTGAATAGGTTACCGGAGAAATATCGACCAGGCCGGCTGATTGCTCGCTTGCTATCCGTTCATCCGAGCCTTAATAAGGGCAGTGCTTACGGTTTGCACAATTCCGGCCGTGCCGCGTTCAGGCACCGGCACGCTCACCTCGAAGACAGCGCCGGCATGAGGGTCCGGACGCAGAGCTGGTGAGCGTAGGGGCTTCATCCGACCCACTGCCACGCGCAGGCGGCGGACAGCCCGATCAGCCGGTGTCAGCGAGTTTGTGTGTCTTGGGATTCAGCGCACGGTTGAAGCGATTGGATCGCAAGGGCGGCAGGAACCGGTGCCACGTTCAGGCACCATGCAAAGACGCAAGCAACAACGACTAATCGCGGTCGCGGAAACGACGGCCGCCCGCCACGGGTTTTGAAGTGATGGCGCAGGTGGAAGCCAGGGGCAGTTCTCCGACACGCGGACCCGTCCGCGACCGTGAGATCCGTCCGCGCATGATCGCAAGACCTACTCATTCACAGACACAATTCCCCGGACGCTTCCGCCGCGTTTCGACGCGCGAGTACCGCCTGACGGACGCAGCGCCGCCCGGGGCCAAGAGAACATTCGATGTCCAACAAAATGTTGATCGACGCGACCCATCCGGAAGAGACCCGGGTGGTCGTTTTGCGCGGCAATCGTGTCGAAGAATTCGACTTTGAGAGCGCCAGCCGCAAACAGCTTCGCGGCAATATCTATCTGGCCAAGGTTACGCGCGTGGAGCCGTCGCTGCAGGCCGCCTTCGTCGATTACGGCGGAAACCGGCACGGCTTCCTCGCCTTTTCGGAAATCCATCCCGACTATTACCAGATCCCGGTCGCGGACCGGCAGGCCCTGCTCGAGGACGAGCGGCGCGCTCAACGCGACGAAGACGAGAATGGCGAACGCTCCGAGCAGCGGCGCGGCCGCGGCCGGCGCCAGCGTGGCCGTGGTTCCAATCGCAATCGAAACCGCGATGTCGTTAAGAGCGACGTGGTTGCGTCTCCAGAAGGCGGCGACGCACCGCAGCCCTTCACCGACGAATTCGCCGAATCGACGCCGTATCTTCCGAGCGACCACGAGGTGCGGGGTCACGAGACGGCCGCAGAGGCCGCTGCGGCTGGCGAGGCCGCCGCAGTCGAGACCGTCATCGCGGAGTCGGTGGTGGAAGTGTCGGTGTCCGCGCCTGAGTCAAACGAAGTCCCGGCGCAGGCTCCCGAAGCCGAGCCGGTCGTGACCGCGGCGGCTTCGGACGAAACCGTTTCGCACGACGCTGTTGCCGAAGCCCCTGCCCCGGCCGCACCCGAACCCGCCACGGAGGCAGCGGACGCGGACGCACCGGCCGATATCGTCGAGGAGATTGCCGAAGCCCAGCCGCAGGAACTGGCCGCGCATCCCGAGACTGAAGACCGGACCGGCGACAGCGAGGACTCCGAGGACGACGAGTCCGAGGACGACGGCGAAGAGGAAGAAGAGGTCGTCGAGTCGGTCGGCGGCGACGCCATCGAAGAGGTGATGGAGCGCGCCCCGCGCTATCGCCGTCACTACAAGATTCAGGAAGTGATCAAGCGCCGGCAGGTGATGCTGGTGCAGGTCGTAAAGGAAGAGCGCGGCACCAAGGGCGCGGCGCTGACCACCTATCTCTCCCTCGCCGGCCGCTATTCGGTGCTGATGCCGAACACGGCGCGCGGCGGCGGCATCTCCCGCAAGGTCACCAATGCGGAAGACCGCAAGCACATGAAGGAAATCGCGGAGGAGCTCGAAGTGCCGGAAGGCATGGGCGTGATCCTGCGCACTGCAGGCGCCTCACGCACCAAGCTCGAGATCAAACGCGACTTCGAATACCTGCTGCGGCTGTGGGAGACCGTGCGCGATCTCACCCTGAAATCGACCGCCCCGACCCTCGTCTACGAGGAAGGCTCGCTGGTGAAGCGCGCGATCCGCGACCTCTACCACAAGGATATCGAAGAGATCGTGGTCGAGGGCGAAGCCGCCTATCGCGAAGCCAAGGACTTCATGCGCATGCTCATGCCGAGCGCGGTGAAGAACGTTGTGCCCTATAGCGATGCGCAGCCGATCTTCACGCGCTACGGCATCGAAGCGCAGCTCGATGCGATGTTCCAGCCGACCGTGCAGCTCAAGTCTGGCGGCTATATCGTGATCAACCAGACCGAGGCGCTGGTTGCGATCGACGTCAACTCCGGCAGGGCGACGCGCGAGCACTCGATCGAGGAAACCGCGGCAAAGACCAACGCGGAAGCGGCGGCCGAAATCGCCCGCCAGCTCAGGCTCCGCGATCTGGCCGGCCTGATCGTGATCGACTTCATCGACATGGATGAAGGCCGCAACAATCGTGCGATCGAACGCAAGATGAAGGAAGCCCTGAAGAGCGACCGCGCTCGCATCCAGGTCGGCCGCATCTCGCATTTTGGCCTTCTGGAAATGTCGCGCCAGCGCATCCGCTCGTCGGTGCTGGAAAGCTCGACCGAAGTCTGCCCGCATTGCGGCGGAACCGGTCACGTGCGTTCGGTCTCGTCGGTAGCGTTGCAGCTCATTCGCGCCGTCGAAGAAACCTTGCTCAAGGGCGCGACCCACAATCTGATCGTGCGTTCGCGTTCGGAAGTTGCGATCTATGTCCTCAACCACAAGCGCGCCCATCTGCGCATGCTGGAAGAGCGGTTCAAGATCGCAATTGCGGTCACCGTCGATTCGAGCCTGACGGGCCATCCCTCCTTCGCGATCGATCGCGGCGAACAGGTGATGACGATCGACCAGGCCAAGGCCATCGCCGCAACCATC
This sequence comes from Pseudorhodoplanes sp., assembly GCF_035565795.1. Taxonomy (GTDB): domain Bacteria; phylum Pseudomonadota; class Alphaproteobacteria; order Rhizobiales; family Xanthobacteraceae; genus Pseudorhodoplanes. Next base: position 41,275 of record NZ_DATMRV010000068.1, on the reverse strand, counting down.
CGTCCGGATTCGATCCCGGCCTATGACGAAGGCGACGAGGTCGAGGCCGATGAGGTGCTCGACGAACTCGAAGCCGAGGGCGAGGACGCTTCGTCTGAACAGGCGGCTGAAGGAGAAGACGAAGGCCGCGAACGCTCCGGTCGCCGTCGGCGCCGCCGCGGACGGCGCGGCCGCGGGCGCGATGGCGAAGATCGTCCTCAGGTCGAAGGCGCCGAACTCGCGTCGTCACAACCCGAGGATGGAGAGCCTGACGAAGTTGCGGGCGAAACGCTCGAAGCTGACGGGGAAGCTGCCGAGACTGACGGCGAAGGCGAGACTGTCGTCGCCAATGGCGACGGCGAACGCCGGCGCAGGCGTCGCGGACGGCGCGGCGGACGGCGCAATCGTCGCGGCCGCGAAGGCGAAGGTGACGAGACGATCGTATCCGAGGCCGAGACTGATACCGAGACCGAGACCGAGACCGACCTGGTCGCTTCGGACGACACCGGCCCTGAGTCTGTGGAAGCTCAACCCGTCGCCGTGACCGAGCCCGAAGCGGACAAGACACCGGCTCCTGTCGAGGCCGCGCCGCTGCGCGTTGTCGAGACGCCTGCGGCTGAGCCCGCGCCCGAGCAACCGGCGCGCCGGCGCTCCACCGTTCGCGAAGCCCCACCGGTCTTCAGCTCGACCGACACGCCGGCATACACCCCGCCCCCCAGCCCGCCGCCCGCCCCGCCGGTTGAAACGGCGCAGCCTGCATCGGAGGAAGCCTCCGAAAAGCCGCGACGCAGGGGCTGGTGGTCGCTGCGCGGTTGACCGCAGCGGTCGCCCGGGGCACGCCATGAAGAGCGCGTGGGTTGACGCCGACGCGCGGGCCCTCGTCTCTCGCTATGCGGCAGACGGCCTTGCAGGCGATCTCGCGCTGCGCGTCTACACGACGCGCCTGCTCGGCCGCGATCCGAAGCTCGTGCTGCATGGCGGCGGCAACACGTCGGTCAAGACGCGCGTTACCGACCTGAACGGCGAGACCCTCGACGTGCTGTGCGTCAAGGGCTCCGGCTGCGACATGGGTCGGATCGAACCCGCCGGCCTCCCCGCCGTGCGGCTCGACAATCTTCGCAAGCTTCGCGCGCGCGATGCCCTGTCCGACGAGGACATGGTGAAGGTGCAGCGCGCGAACCTGCTCGATCCGATGGCGCCCAATCCGTCGGTCGAGACTCTGCTGCACGCGTTCCTGCCGCACCGCTTTGTCGACCACACCCATGCGACCGCGGTGCTCGGGCTGGTCGATCAGGACAACAGCCGCGAGCTTTGCGAAGAGGTGTATGGCGCGCGCATGGGTTTCGTGCGCTACATCATGCCGGGCTTTGCGCTCGCAAGGGAAGCGGCCGACGTCTTCGATGCCGATCCGAAGGTCGAGGGGCTGATCCTCGACAAGCACGGGCTGTTCACGTTCGGCGAAAGCGCTCGCGACGCCTACGAACGCATGATCGAAATGGTGACGCTCGCGGAACAGCGGCTCGCCAGAAACCGCAAGAGCGTTTTCGTCAGCGCAACATTGCCGAACGAGATCGGCGCGGTCTCCGAGGTCGCACCGATCCTGCGTGGCGCGGTCGCCCTCCCCGATCACAGGACGCAGGGCGCGTGGAAACGTCTCGTCCTCGACTTCCGTACGAACGACGCTATCCTCAATTTCGTGAATGGCGCGGAACTCGCGCGCTACGCCACCACCGGCGTGATCACCCCCGATCACACGATCCGGACCAAGAACTGGCCGATGATCGCGCCGTCTCCGGATGCGGCGAAGCTCCACGACTTCAAGCAGGCCGCCCGCGTTGCAGCGGCCGAATTCGTTGAGCGCTACGTCGATTACTTCGAACGCAACAATGCGCGCGCCGGCGACAGGAAGACCATGCTCGATCCGGCGCCGCGGGTGATCCTCGTGCCGGGCCTCGGTCTGTTCGGCCTCGGACGCAGCAAGAAGGATGCGCGGGTCGCTGCCGATCTCGCCGAAGCCGCGGTCGAAGGGATCACCGAAGCGGAAGCGATCGGACGTTATTCGCCGATCGGCGAAGCCGACATGTTCGATGTCGAATACTGGTCGCTGGAACAAGCCAAGCTCGGCGGTGCGAAGGAATTGCCGCTCGCCGGTCAGGTTGCCGTCATCACCGGCGCGGCCGGCGCGATCGGATTTGCAACGGCGAAGGCTTTCGCGGCCGCTGGCGCCGAGATTGCGCTTCTGGATATCGACGGCGCGGCACTGGTCGAGGCTGCGAAGTCATTCGGCGGATCCGCGCTCTCCGTCCGCGGCGACGTCACTGACGATGCCTCCGTGCGCACCGCGTTCGACCGGATCACCGAAGCTTTCGGTGGCGTCGATATCCTGGTATCGAATGCAGGCGCTGCCTTTCAGGGCAAGATCGGCGCCGTCGATGACATGACCTTGCGCAAGAGTTTCGAGCTGAATTTCTTCTCGCACCAGCGCGTCGCCCAGCACGCCGTGCGGATCATGCTGGCGCAAGGCACCGGCGGCTGCCTTCTGTTCAATGCGTCGAAGCAGGCGATCAATCCCGGACCGGATTTCGGGCCTTATGGCCTGCCGAAGGCGGCGACCCTGTTCCTCGCGCGCCAATACGCCCTTGACTACGGGGCGGAGGGCATCCGCTCGAACGCCGTCAATGCAGACCGCATCCGTTCGGGCCTCCTCAACAACGATTTCATCGCCGAACGCGCAAAGGCCCGCGGCGTCAGCGAGACGGATTACATGTCCGGCAATCTCCTGCGACGCGAGGTGACTGCTGACGATGTAGCTCAGGCATTCCTGCATCAGGCGCTGGCGCTGAAAACCACCGCCGACGTGACGACTGTCGATGGCGGGAACATCGCCGCCGCCTTGCGATGACGGCCAGACCACAGACACACAACCGACCGGCGTAAGGTCGTCTCGCTCAAAGGTGCTTCAGACGACGTGGTGTTCGACCAGCAGCATCACGATTCCGATCGCCGCCATCCCGACCGCTACCGCCCCGATCGGCAAGAGAATCTGCAAGGCCGCCTCCCGCCCCTTCAGTGGCCCTTGCCAGGTTTCGTAATCGCGCCGGGACCAGTCGCGTAGCGACCCGGCGCGGTCATGCGCCGGGGTCTGATGGAGCCAGGTCAGCCACAGCAGCAGAGGAATGCCCATCGCGATGACGAAGAATCCGCTCACCACGACAAGCAGATAGTCAACATAGCCGCGATCGCCGAAGTCGAAGGCGGAGATAACGAACACGGCTACGAGCCCGGCGACCAGCAGATAGATCGCAGGGTGGAACCGGTCGGAGGACGGCAGTTTCGGGGACGTGACATCGCTCGCCGGATTCTTTGCCGGATTCTTTAACATGGCGCTCTCCATCCAGGCGCCCCGTCTGCAGAACGTCCATGGCGGCTGAATCGTTCGAAAGCCCGGCCCGGGGATGAAATTTCTCCCGCCGCCTTTCCGCGCTACCGGACGTCTCGCGGCGGACCGAACTTTGGCCATTCCTGCTGCACGGACATCTTTATTCGCGGCGTCCGGTCCTTTACGTTCAGGACAAATCTCGAAAAAAGGAACGCGCCATGGCCCAGCTCGCGCAAGCCAGCGAACTGTCATCGATCGAGGCGTCGCTGAACTATGTGAAAAACGACGGCCAGAAAATCGTCGTGGAACCGGTCGGCGGCGGCTCGACCGAGATGAAGACCCTCGGGACGCTCGATCCTCACAACGTGATCATCCGCAACGGTCGCAGGTTCGAGACTTCGCTCGACGGCGAAGGCTTTCTGCTTGCCTGGCACGAGACCAGGGTGACGGACTTCTTCGACGAGAAGCAGATCCGCGACATCTATTACCAGGAAATGATCGACCTGATCAAAATGCAGAGCGGCGCCAAACGCGTCGTCGTGTTCGATCATACGCTGCGCACCGCCGACGATGCCGACCGCGCCGCCCGCAAGATCCGCGAAGTCGTGCCGCGTGTGCATAACGACTACACCGAATGGTCGGGCCCGCAGCGCGTGCGCGACCTTCTGCCCGACGAAGCCGAAGAACTGCTGGCGGGACATTTCGCCATCATCCAGGTGTGGCGGCCGATCCGCTATCCGGTCGAGACCTTCCCGCTCGCGATGTGCGACGCGATGAGCATTTCGCCGAACGATCTGATCGTCACCGAACGCCGGCATCCGAACCGGATCGGCCAGACCTATTCGGTCGCCTACAATCCCGACCACCGCTGGTTCTTTTTCCCGCTGCAGCGTCGAGAGGAAGCGATCGTATTCAAGGTCTACGACTCGCTGAAGGACGGACGCGCGCGCTTCTGCGCGCATACCGCCTTCGACGATCCGACCGCGCCGCCGGACGCCCGCCCGCGCGAAAGCATCGAGATCCGGACGCTCGCGTTCTTCTGAACGCTGCCGTGTGCTGATCTCGAACGCGAATTATCGCGGGCGCGCGGAGCGCGAGCATCGGGCAATCCTGTCGGCATGCGCGATGCGGAATGCGGATGCGGCAGCGGCCCCGCTGAACCAGCACATCCGCGAGACCTGCGTGCTGCTCGCCGCGTTTCTCAGCGAGCAGCAGGCCGGCTAGGAGCTAGAACTCCTCCCACTCGTCCTGTGCGATGGCGGTGGCAAGAGCAGACTGCATGTGCCGCGCGTGTCCGCGGATCGCGGCCGGCTTGCGGACCGGCGCACTCGGCCGCTCCGGCCTGGCCGCGACCGGTTCGTCTGCAGGCTCAGGCTCCGCATCCTCGTAGAGACGGAATGCAGCGACCCGCCCGTCCAGTGCGTTCGACTGATGTTCGAGCGTCTTCGCGGTCGCGGCGTTCTCTTCGACCAGCGCCGAATTCTGCTGCGTCACCTCGTCCATCTGGCTCAACGCCTTGTTGATCTGATCGATGCCGGACGCCTGTTCGGCGCTGGCATTGGCGATGTCTGCGACGATCGTGGCAACTTCGTTGATGCTCTTGACGATCTCGTTCAGCGCCTCGCCGGCGCGGTTGACGAGTTGCACGCCCTGCCCGACCGCGCCGGTCGAATTGGTGATCAGGTCCTTGATGTCCTTGGCTGCCTGCGAGGAGCGCTGCGCAAGGCTGCGCACCTCCGAAGCAACCACTGCGAAGCCGCGGCCTGCCTCACCCGCACGCGCGGCTTCAACCGCCGCATTGAGCGCGAGAAGGTTGGTCTGGCGCGCGATCTCGTCGATCACCGAGATGATGTCCGAAATCCTGCGCGAGGAATCCTCGATGCGGGACATCGCGGACACCGCCTGCGCAACGACCTCGCCGCCGCGCCCGGCGACATCGCGGGTGCCCTGCATCAGACCATTGGCAAGCTGTGCGTTCTCGGCGTTCTTCTTCACGGTCGCCGAGATCTCTTCCATGGAGGCCGAGGTCTCTTCCAGATTGGCGGCCTGCTCTTCCGTGCGCTGCGACAGGTCGGTCGTGCTCGACGAAATTTCCGCCGACGCGCTTGACACTTCGCGGGTCGATTCCACGATCGCGGTCAGCGTATCCTGAAGCTGATCGATGGCGTTGTTGAAGTCGTTCTGGATCTTCTGATACTCGCCGGCCCAGTCATCGCGGACACGGTAGGTCAGATCGCCCCGCGCAAGCCGCTCCAGGCCGCGGCCGAGACCGTCGACCACCTGCGCCACCTGACGCGCGGCTTCGGCGCGCGCGGCATCGTTGCGGGCACGTTCCTCTTCCGCGATCCTGCGATCCTCCGCGGCCTGCGCCTCGAGGCGCTGCTTGTCGAGCGCGGCATCGCGGAACACGGTCAGCGCGCGGGCCATGTCGCCGATCTCGTCGCTGTCCTTCACACCGGCGATCGTCACGCTGTTGTCGCCGGCGGACAGGCGCCGCATCGTGTCACACGCGGCGCTCAGCCGGCGAACCAGGTTGCGCTGGACATAGAAGAAGGCGATGGCGAAGGCCGCGAGCAGCGACGCAATTGCGACCACGATCAGCAGCATGCGGCTGCGACCGAGTTCGGAGAGAAGCGTCGAGGTGCCGCCGCGCATGCCGGTCTCGGTTTCCTTCACCAGTCCGGACACGGCCTGGTCGAGCTGCTTCTGGATCTTGACGTTCTCGGCAATGACCCCGTCGGCGCCGACGGTCGCCTTCAGTTCCTGCTGACGCAGTGCAAAGATGCCGTTGCTGTCCTGACCAAGCGCGATCAGCGCGTCGATATTCTTGCGAATCCCGTCATTGGGGATCGACTGGGCGGCGAGCATCAGGGTGTTCGCCGAGAAGGTAAAGCGATCCAAGATCGGCTTGAGCTGCGCCTCATCCTTGGCGACCGCGCCTTCGCTGATCAGGCTCGCAATCAGGTGGGTCTGGATCTTCAGTTCCAGAGCATTGCGGAAATTGACGAGCTGATCGTCGATCAGCTCCCGGACCAGGGTGCTGGTGCGCTTGGCGGCCTGCTCGCCCTGCATCACGGTATCGAAGTTCAGATCGTCGATCAGCGTGATCAGGACATTGGCGAGGCCCTCATGCGCGCGGAAAACGTTCTGGAGGCGCGCGGTTTCGTCCTCCGCGGCCGCAACCTTGCGGAAGTCGGCAAGCTTCAGGAGGCTGGACGTGCGCTCACGCAGCGCATCGTAACGGCTCACCTTCGGCAGCGAAGCCAGGTGCTTCTCCGCGCGGAGGGCCGATGCGGTGAAGCGGTCTTCCAGCATCGCCAGGATTGCAGGCGACGAGCTCAGCGCACCCGCCGTCAGGAGGCCGGTCGCAAGATTGGTCTCCGTGCCGATCTGGACCACGGTCTGCATCGTCTGGACGCCGTCCTCGACCAGCGACTTCAACGTCCGGTCACCGACCTTGCCGATGTCTTCCGCTTTGTTGACGGCGTTGACATAGGACGAGTTGACGATCGGGGTCACCTCTTCGGTGATCTTGTTATGGAGCAGGTGCAGTTCGCCGAGCCTGCGATCCAGTGTGCTGCGCAGGTTGGAGCGCGACACGATGACCGTATCGAGATCGGACAGGTTGTTCTCAAGGAGGCGCGAGGCGACGTCGACCGCCCCGAAGGATTCCTTGCTGGTTCCGGCGCGAACCTTGTCGATCAGCAGGCGCAGCTGCATCGAGCGGTCTTCGATCTGTGCGGCAATCTGGCGCTGGTCGCGGATATTGTTCGCGGCGACGAAACGCGCGGCCGCGGCCGATATTTCGCCCGACATCACCGAGAGCCGGAGCGCCTCGGTCATCAGCGGCACTTCCCGCTCGGCGATCCGTTCGACGCTGTGCTCGGCGGAACGAAATGACTGGATGGCGAGCCCCGAAGCAACGACCGTCATCAGCGCCGCGGCACCAAAAGCAAGCTGGAGCTTGACCCCGATTCCAGCCTTCGTGAGATTGGCCGGATTGAGCGACGCACCGACGCGACCGAATAGACTCTTCATGTCTTCCCCCCGAACCGGCATATGCCGGCATTCCATGCGGACCTTTCGGCCCGCCACCTCAGCAATTCCTATTTGGCAGAAACCTGCATCAAGCGATCGACCGCCTTGAACGAGCCACCCGCTGGATGACAGTCATGAAAACCTTGTCGAGCCCTTCGTTGTCGTCGGGGCCGTAGTCATCTGCAAGCCGCCAAGGTCGAACGCACCGCTCTCCTTGATGACCTTGAGAAAGCCCGCGCGCGTTGGCTCTGCGCCCGCGCGTTCGAGCGCGGCCGCAAGACGTCCGACGAGGTAGCCTTCGAGCGAAACGAACTCGGGCTCCGCCTTCGGATTGCGCGCCTTGATCGCAGCCCGGTAATCCGCGCTCACCTTGAGCGAGGCCTCCCACCGAAACGGAACGACCTGGCTGACAATCACGCCGGCGCCTTCGGGTCCGACGTCCTCGATCAGCTTGCGGGTGGCGACGAGGGATCGCGACGGCTCATAGCCGTCATCGATGCTGGTCAGCTTGAGCTTGCGCCCGTGCACGCCGCCCTTGCGGTTCACCTCGTCAAATGCAGCGAGCAGGCCTTCCTGCATTCCAAGGCCGAGCGCCGATGCGGGCCCCTGCAGCACTGCGGACTGACCGAAGACGATCTGATCCCGGGTGACGCCGTTCTCGGCTTTCGCCGCACCGAACGACAAGACCAGCAGCGAGGCTGCGGCAAATACTTCCAGATGTCGCATGTACACCCCGTTCTAGGATGCGTGGCAACCGGCCTCGCTAAAGATTTTGATGAAGCATAACCTCGCGTCGTAAATCGCTTACTAACGCGTAACCATAAGATCAGGCCGCTTCCGCTTCGACGCGCTGATCGAGCAGATGCGCGAGGTCGATCATCGCGATCATGCCGGCTTCGACAGTGAGAAGGCCGGACAGGAATTCGGTGCGGCCGTTGCGCACCACGGTCGGGACCGGCTGCACCTGCGAACTCTCGAATGCGACGATGTCGAGCACGCGATCGGCAAGGAGTCCGATCTGCTGATCGCCGATCTGCACGATGATCACGACATGCAGTCCATTCGCCTCCGTCAGTCCGCCGCCGAAGCGGCAACGCAGATCGACGATCGGAACCATCACGCCGCGCAGATTGAGCACGCCGCGCACGTAATCGGGTTGACCGGGCAGATGATTGATCTCGGACCAGCCCTTGATCTCGCGTACGGCCATGATGTCGACGCCGTATTGCTCTTCGCCGATCGCGAAGCTGATCAACTCCGCGCTGGTGGAGTCCTTGGAGCGCCCGGGGAGCGCCTGGTTCGCGGCATCATTGTTCATATCGTGCACCATCCCGTGTTCGGCGAGGCACGGGAACCGTGCAGCGCGAGCCGATGGCCATCGACCGCGCAGGATGGCTTCTGCCACGCCTCTTCGCCGTCACGGTGCCAGACAAGTCTTAATGCCGGCCTAAATGGTGCTGCGGTAGGGACCGCAAAAAGCGCCGGCGTGCCATCGCGCCAGCGCTGTCAGACCCGGCGCTGAACGGCCCGGTTCAGAATTCTTCCCAGTCATCGCTCGCGACAGCGGCGGCGCCACCTGCCCGTGCGACGGCGCGGGCAGCGGGCTTGCGAACCGGCACGGACGCGGGCTTGCGCTGTGCAGGACGCCTTGGCAACGGCGTCGCAACCCGCACCGCGTCGACGCTCATCAGCTTGTACGCACTCATCCGCTCATCCATTGCGCTCGCCTGCTGTTCGAGCGTGCGCGCGGTCGCAGCGTTCTGCTCGACCATGGCCGAGTTCTGCTGCGTCACCTCGTCCATCTGGGTCAGCGCCCTGTTGATCTGCTCGATACCACCGGCCTGTTCGCCAGAGGCGGTCGCGATATCCGCCACAATGCTGGCCACCTCCTTGATGGACTCCAGGATCTCCTTCAGGGAGGTGCCGGCGCGGTTGACCAGCTGCACGCCGTCCTGAACCTGATCCGACGAGTTGGTGATCAGCTCCTTGATATCCTTCGCCGCTTGCGACGATCGTTGCGCAAGGCTGCGCACTTCGGACGCGACCACCGCAAAGCCGCGTCCAGCCTCGCCGGCGCGCGCCGCCTCGACCGCGGCGTTGAGCGCAAGCAGATTGGTCTGCCGCGCGATCTCGTCGATGACCGATATGATGTCGGCGATCTTGCGCGAAGACTCCTCGATCCGTGCCATCGCCGAAACCGCTTCAGCCACCACCTCCCCGCCGCGATCGGCGACCTCGCGAGTGTTGCGGGTCAGGTTGTTGGCATAAGTCGCGTTCTCGGCATTCTTCTTCACCGTTGCCGCGATCTGCTCCATCGAGGCTGACGTCTCTTCCAGGCTCGCGGCCTGTTCCTCAGTGCGCTGCGACAGATCGGTGGTCGCGGCCGAGATTTCGGCGGCCGCGCTCGACACCTCCTGCGACCTTGCCTTGATCTCGCTCATGACCTCGGCGAGGCTGTCGAGCAGGTCGTTCACGCCGCCACACAGCATCTCCAGTTCGCCGGTCTTTCCGGCCATCGGGATGCGCTGACTGAGGTCGTTGTTCTTCGCCGCGATCACCGTCTCCCGGGTCTGTTCGACAGCCATGCGCATCGCGGTGATATCGGTGGCGAATTCCACGACCTTGAACGGACGTCCATTGGCATCGAGGATCGGGTTGTAGCTCGCCTGAATCCAGACCTCCTTGCCGCCCTTTCCGATCCGCTTGTATTGCCCCGCATCGAACTCGCCGCGTTTGAGCTTTTCCCAGAATGCGGTGTATTCGGGGCCCTGCACCTTTGCCGGCTCGCAGAACATGCTGTGATGGCGCCCTTTGATCTCCTCGCGCGAATATCCAAGCATGTTCAGGAAATTCTCGTTGGCGTGCACGACGCTGCCATCGATCGTGAATTCGACGATGGCCTGAGCCTTGTTCAGTGCGGCGAGCATGCCTTCGTTCAGGCGGGCTTCGGTCACGTCCTTCCATTCCAGGACATTGCCGACATAGGCCCCGTTCTTGTCGAAGCTGCCGGTCACCAGCAGCGAGATCTTCAGGCTGCCGACCGTGATTTCGGTCTTGAACGGAAGCCGTGACGGGTCGGAGAGCAACTGGCGCTGATCCGCCGGATTCCTGTGAAAGGTGTCGATGCAGGTACCGACAATGGCTTGCGGATTGAAGTTCGGCCAGAGCTTGCGGAACTCATCGACATGGGTTGAGAGCAGATCCCTGGTCGCCTGATTGACGTAGGTCACGATGAGGTTGCGATCGACCATCATGACCGCTGATGTGATGCTCTCGGCGAGACTGCCCTTCAGCTGCTCGAGGTTATACTTGCCACGGCCGGCCGCGCCGTTACTCGATCCATTCCCACGCTTGAAGAAGGACATGCTGTCACTCCATTGCAAAACTGCTTGGTGAAAAAATCGCTTGTCGACGTATCGACCTCGCAAGCAGGCTCACGCATGCACTCACGCGGTGTGAGACGAGACTTTTTCGGACATGTGAGAAGGCCGGGATCTTGAATGCCGCCGACCGCAGGACTTTCCTCAACCTAGACGGGCCGAAGGGTCCATCAATTAGATTAATATCGAATTAAATTTGATCTATCGCAAAGCGTAGAAATGCCAACCCTAGTCGGATGCCAGGATGAGGTTCCGGACCAGCGGATAGATCTGGGCTTCCCACTTCTTGCCGCTGAAGACGCCGTAATGCCCAACGCCGGGCTGCATGTGATGGCGCTTGCGATACGGCCGCAGGCTTGAGCACAGGTCGTGCGCGGCCAGCGTCTGCCCTACCGCGCAGATATCGTCGCGCTCGCCTTCGACCGTCAGCAGCATCGTCTTGCGGATCGCCTTGGGATCGACGCGCTGCCCGTCGTAATCCAGTTCGCCGAGCGGCAACGCATGGTCCTGGAAGACGAGTTTCACCGTCTCGAGATAGAATTCGGCGGTGAGATCGAGCACCGCGAAATATTCGTCGTAGAAGTCCTTGGTGGCCTTCGCCTTCTCGACATCGCCGCGCGCCAGCGCGTCGTAGAGTTCGCGGTGCGCCTTGGCGTGCCGATCGATATTCATGCTCATGAAGGCGGCAAGCTGCACGAAGCCGGGATAAACCCTGCGAAAGGCGCCGTCATAACGGAACGGCACCCGCGCGATCAGGTTCTTTTCGAACCATGACATCGGCTTGCTCTTGGCGAGCTCGTTGACCTTGGTCGGGTTGACACGGGTGTCGATCGGCCCGGCCATCAGCGTCATCGACCGCGGCTGTGCGGGATGATCGCCCTGCGCCATCACGGCGGCCGCCACCAGCGCCGCGACGCAGGGCTGACACACGGCAATGACGTGCGCGCCCGGTCCGATCGCCTCGAGGAAATCGATCAGATGGGTAACGTAGTCGTCGAAGCCGAAGCGGCCGGCGGATGTCGGAATGTCGCGCGCGTTGTGCCAGTCGGTGATGTAGACGTCATGCTCCGGCAGCATGGTGCGTACCGTGCCGCGCAGGAGCGTTGCGAAATGCCCGGACAGCGGCGCAACCAGCAATACGCGCGGCTGCGCGGTGTCGACATCTTTCCGGAAGCGCAACAGCGTGCCGAACGGCGTCGTACGGACCGCCTCCTCGGTCACCTCGACCTCGCGATTGCCAACCGTCACGCTATTGATGCCGTAGTCGGGACGCGTGTGGGTGAGCCTCGCCCGGGAGATCAGTTCATAGGCAGCGGTAAGGTTTCGGACGGCCGGGCCGTTCAGACTGGGGATCGCGTGGTGCGCGGACAGCGCAAAACCCGCAAGGGCCCGGACCGGCAGCATAATGTCGGAACTGGCCTGATACGCCTGATAAAGCATTCCCCCGCGGCCCTCGCCGCCCCTGTTGCAGTGCAAAAGCCTAGTGCATTTTTTTCTGCACTGCGAGATAATTTCCCCGCCGGAGCACAGGGACCGGGCGCCAGGGCGCCCGATCGGGGGATTACGGGAATGGCGCAAGCCACGTTGACCATCAGCAGCCGCAATTACGGATCCTGGTCACTCCGGGGATGGCTGCTCTGCAAGTTCGCGGGGATCGACTTCGAGCCGGTAATGGTGAACAGCGACGATCCCTCGGTGCGGGCGGAACTCCTGCTCCTGTCGCCCTCCTTCCTCGTGCCCATGTTGACCCACGATGGCGTCAAGGTGTGGGATACGCTGGCAATCGGCGGCTATCTCAACGAGCTCAATCCGGACGCAGGGCTCCTGCCCAGGGAACGCGTCGCGCGCGCGCATTGCCGTGCGGTGTCGGGCGAGATGCATTCCGGCTTCTCGAACATGCGGTCGGCCCTGCCGATGAACCTCAAGGCGCATTACCCCGGCTTCAAGGTCTGGGCCGGCGCGCAGGCCGATGTCGACCGCATCGTCACGATCTGGAACGAATGCCTGAAGGCCTATCGCGGCCCCTTCCTGTTCGGCAAGACGCCGAGCATGGCGGACGCCATGTATGCGCCGGTCTGCACGCGGTTTGTGACCTATGACGTGAAGCTCGACAAGGCTTGCGCGGCCTATTGCCGGACCATCATGGACATGCCGCTGATGCAGGAATGGATCGCCGCGGCAAAAGAGGAGCCTGACGAGGTCGAAGAACTCGACGTGGAGTTCTAGACTGCCTCTCTCAAACGGAGGCCCCTATGTCCGCACAACTTGATGTAAATCCCTTTGTCTGCGGTGCGACGCCGCAGCAGGCGATGTCCATTCTCGGCGCCATGCGTAACGTCGCCGAGACCGGCGGCGCGTTGAGCGACGCCGACGCACGCGCCCTCTCCGCCGCCTCACTCTATATGTTCGGACAGACTGAGGCGCTCGACGTTGCGCGACTGGAGCCAGTGACGCCGGCCACACTCGCATCGGTGATCGTCGATCCGAAGCTGCGCGAGGACGCACTGAAATGCGCGACCGTCATGGCTTTTGTGGACGGCACGCTGGACAAGGCAAAGATCCGCAAGGCCATCGACTACGCCACGTCGCTCGGATTGCATGAGCGCTATATCGACGAGATCGCGGAAGCGGCCGACGGCCATGTGAAGGAAGCGCTCGCCGACATGACGCGCGCCAATATGGTCTCGATCACCGGCAAGGACTGGAAGGACGCCGACGCCACCGCCTGGCTCGTTCCCTATGACAAGGCCCCCGATCCTGTGCTCGCCGAACGCTGCAAGGCGCTCGGCAACCTTCCGGAAGACAGCTTTGGCCGCGCCTTCTACGACCATTATCGCAACAACGGTTACGCCTTCCCAGGCGAGCCTGTGGGACTGAATGCCGGTTTCGGCTTCCCGCACGACACTGCGCATGTCGTCTCCGGCTACGACACCACGCCGCGCGGCGAATTGCTGGTGTCCACCTTCACGGCCGGCATGCACCCGCATTTTCCGATGGCCGGGCACATCCTGCCGGTGATCTTCTCCTGGCATCTCGACATCCAGATCAATCCGGTGGCGAAAGCCGCACAGGGCGCGCTTGATCCGCAGGAATTCTGGCACGCCTATGCGGGCGGCAAGACCGCGACGATCGACACCTTCGCGCCGGGCTGGGATTTCTGGAGCTATGTCGAGACGCCGCTGCGCGAGCTGCGCCGACAGTGGACGATACCCGAGGACGGTCTGGACCGGAAACACTGAGTTATTCCGGGGCGCGGCCGCGGACGCAGCGAACGCGCGGCCGTCCCGCCTTGTGAAAGGCGATCGAAACCATCTCCGTCATGCCCGCGCTTGTCGCGGCCGTGACGAATTATGGAGAGTGCGCGCGTTCCGCTGCTACCCCATCGCTTCCAGCGCGCCGACCGGCTTGGCATCGATCAGCACGAACGCGATCACGCACGGCTTGTCGCCGTTGTTGATCCAGTCATGGATGGTGCCGCGCTGGACCAGCACGTCGCCTGCCTTCAGATGCACCACCTCGTCGTCGAGCGTCATGTCGATCTCGCCCGACAGCACGACCGCAAAGTCGATCGAGTTGGTGCGGTGATTGCGCGGCGCGACGCCCGGCGCATATTCGATCACGCGGAACACCGCGCGATCCTTCATCGCGGTGCCGACGATCTCCTTGGCGCCGTCCGCGTCTCCGTCATTGTTCGCGGGCAAAGCGGTCGACCAGATATTGAAGAAGGTGCATCCCGGCCGCGGGTTGACCAGATCCTTCGAGATTTCGTCGATCAGGACGGTGGCCTTGCCATCCGCCTTGTGACCGGTAACGACGCGACGAAGCTGCATTGCGGCTATCCCTATTTCGCTTCCAGACCGATGCGGCGGATGATGTCGCCCCAGCGGCTGGTCTCCTGTTGCACATAGCTCTCGGCCTCCTTCGCGGAGCCGCCGACCGCCATGAAACCGATCTTCTCAAGCTGATCCTCGGTGTCCTTGTCCTTCAGGATCGCGTTCACATCGGCATTGATTTTCTGGATCACCGCGTCCGGCGTCCTGGCCGGCACGAAGAACACGACCCATGTCGTGTCGTCTGCCTCGCCAAGACCGAGTTCGCGGGCGGTCGGAACGTTCGGCAGCGCCTTGACGCGATCCTTGCTGGTGACGGCAAGCCCCTTCACCTGCCCGGCCTGCACGTTCTGTACCGCAGCCGATAGCGCAACGCTCGCGAGCGGAATGTGCGAGCCGATCACCGCCTGCGTTGCCGGCCCCGCACCGGTGAACGGCGCATGCGGAATGTCGACCTTGCCTTCAAGCTTGAAGATGCGTTCCGCCGACAGATGCGGCGTAGTGCCGGCGCCCGCGGTGCCGTAGGTCATCTTCTGCGTCCGCGCCGCTTCGATCGCCTCTTTCAGGTTGTTCGCCTTCAGGTCGGGCGCACCGATGATGAGATTGGGCGTGGTGGCGACCACGGCAGCAGCCTTGAAATCGCCCGGCGTATAGCCCGGATTCTTGGTCAGCGTCTGGTTGACCGCGAAGGCCGAGGTCGTGACCAGAATGGTGTAGCCATCGGGATCGGCTTTCGCTCCCTGCATCGCGGCGATGTTGCCGCCCGCGCCGCCGCGGTTTTCGACCACGACGGTCTGCTTCCAGCGGTCGTTGAGCTTCTGCCCGATGATGCGTGCGATCGAATCAGCGGGGCCGCCCGGCGCGAAGGCAACGAGCAGCTTCACCGGCTTGTTCGGATAATCCTGCGCGAGGCCCGGCGTTGCCACCAGCATGGCGGCAAGCGCAACATTCAGGGCCGCAATTTTTGTAGCACGAAACATGAGCGCCTCTCCGATAGCACCTTTGTTGCGAGGCAAAGGCCATATCGGACAGCGCTTGGCAAGGCGTCAGATTGCGCGTCTCGTCTGCAGAAAATGCGCCGGCCGCGGAGCGGCCGGCGGCGCAACCGATCAGAATTCTTCCCAATCGTCCTGCTTGACCGCGGCCGCGAGTGCGGCCTGCATCTTGCGCGCAGTGCCAGGCACGATTGCGGACTTCTTCGCAAGTGGCGCACGGCGCGGTGCCGCCGATGACGCCGGCGCCGCCTGCGCACGCGGAGCAACAGCCGCCTGCCCGGACAACTTGAATCGCCCGATGCGCTCCACCATCGTCCCGGCCTGCTGATCCAGCATGCGCGCCGCGGCCAAATTCTCCTCGACCATCGCGGCATTCTGCTGCGTCGTCTGATCGATCTGAGTCAGCGCGGTGTTGACCTGGTCGATCCCGACGGCCTGTTCGCCGCTCGCCGTCGCGATATCGGCAACGATATCCGCGACGCCGATGATCGACTGCATGATCTCCTCGAGCGTGTTGCCGGTGCGCCGGACCAGTTGCACGCCGTCCTGAACCTGGCTCGAGGAATTGACGATCAGGCCCTTGATGTCCTTCGCCGCCTGCGAGGAGCGCTGCGCGAGGCTGCGAACCTCGGACGCGACCACCGCGAAGCCGCGGCCAGCCTCGCCCGCGCGCGCGGCTTCGACCGCGGCGTTCAATGCGAGAAGGTTGGTCTGGCGCGCGATCTCGTCGATGACCGAAATGATGTCGGCGATCTTCTGCGAGGCTTCTTCGATCCGCGCCATCGCCGTCACCGCTTCGGAGACGACCGAGCCGCCACGGTCGGCGAGTTCGCGCGTGCCCTGCGCAAGACCGTTCGCGCGCTGCGCGTTCTCGGCATTGTTTTTCACCGTCGCTGCGATCTGTTCCATCGACGACGATGTCTGTTCGAGGCTCGCGGCCTGCCCTTCGGTGCGCTCCGAGAAGGTAGCCGTCGCGCTCGAAATCTCGCCGGAGATATCGATCACCTCCCGCGCGACGACCGAAATCGATCCGATCGCCTCATTGAGTTTTTCAACCGCGCTGTCGAAGTCCGACTTCAGCGCCTGATACTCGGCCGGGAACGTCTCCGGCAAGCGGCATGTCAGGTCGCCCTGCGCAAGCAGCGCAAGATTGCGGGTCAATGCTTCGACCACGGCAGCCTGCTTTTGCGCGGCCGCAGCGTTCGCATCCTCCGCGGCCTTTCGTGCGGCGTCTGCTGCATCGATATATGTCGAGATCGCGAGCTCCATGTCGAGGAACACCGCCTTGATCAGCGCGCCCATCGCGTCGGCGGCCTGTTCATGGCCTTGCCGGCCTCCAAAAAGCCCCTTCGGCCAGTTCGCGGCGAGAACCACCTTCGCCAGATCCGCAAGGAGCAGCGCGTAACCTCCGACATACCAGCGCGGCTCGAGGCCGATGCGTGCGTGCGTCTTGCCGATCCGGATGCTGCTATCGAGATAATCGGCGCTGAAATCCGCCGAACTGATGCGGGACCAATGGTTGAGCTGGGCCCCTTTCGCGTGGCTGACACGGCTTTCATCGGCGAAGAAGCGCGCGACATCCGGCACGGAGCCGATCTTGCCGTAGAAATCCTCGAGGATAGCCGGCAATGCCATGTCGATCACCGGCTTCAGCGAGCGGATGTCGTCCTTGGCTTTGGCGTCGAGACCAATGAAGTGCAGACGCTCTGCAAGCGCGGATTGATCGCTCAAGATTTTTCGCCTCGTTGTGTCTGGCGTGCGAAGCATCGTGTTCCGCACGACTCAAGTACAACGACGGTTAAATCCCACCGATTAATGCTCGCTTACCAAGCAAAGTTCTACTCATCCGCGCAGTGCGCGACGCATCCCGCAAAGCGAGAAAAGGCTCACTTCGCAGCCGCGGCCGCGCGCGTCGAGACGCGCTCGGCCGGGACCACGTCGAACTGGCGCAACATGCCGCGCCGAAGCACATCGAAAGTCACGGTGCGTCCGATCCGGTCGGCATTGAGCAGGCGGATCAGGTCGTCGACGCCGGTGACCTTCTCACCATCGACCTTGACGATGACGTCGAGCGTCATCAGCCCCCCGGTATCGGCCGGGGCGCCGTGCTCGATGGTGGTGATCATCGCGCCCGAGCCATTGTCGATGTCGGCGGCGCGGGCGTGCCTGCGCGGCACCGCAACGGTCTGCGCCGCGATCCCGATAAAGCCGCGCCGTACACGGCCGTGCCGGATCAATTCGCTGAGCACGGTCTGCGCGGTGTTGCTGGCGACCGCAAAGCAGATGCCCTGCGCGCCCATGATGATCGCCGTGTTGATCCCGATCACTTCGCCATGCGACGTTACCAGCGGTCCGCCGGAATTGCCCGGATTGAGCGCGGCGTCGGTCTGGATCACGTCCTCGATCAGGCGGCCGGTCTGCGAGCGCAGCGAACGGCCGAGTGCGGAGATCACACCCGCAGTCACGGTCGATTCAAATCCGAGCGGATTGCCGATCGCGACCACGAGCTGGCCGCGGCGCAGCGCCTTGGAATCGCCGAGCGGCGCGGTCGGCAGGTTACGCACGGAATCGGCGCGGATCAGCGCGAGATCGGTGTCCGGGTCTTCGCCGAGCAGGCGCGCATCCATGACGCGGCCCTCGGCATCCGTGAGCCGCAATTCGCGCGCGCCATCGACCACGTGGCTGTTGGTCAGCACGAGGCCGTCCGGCGCGATGATGACGCCGGAGCCTACGCCGCCGCGGCCCTTGCCATCCTTCTTTCGCGTCTCGACCCGCACGACAGCGGGACCGACGCGGTCGGCGACGCCGATCACGGCATGGGAATAGGCGTCGAGCAGCGCCGCATCGCTCGCGGCATTGTCGGCATGTGGCTGCGCTTCGTCCGCCTCGAACAGGGCGGTATTGGTGATATCGAGCATGGGACGCTCTCACATGAATACACGCGCGGCCGCAGACTGGTCTGCGGGCGCCCAAGCCGCCGGCCGCGCTGTTGGGGTGTTCCCAGATATAGGTCGGCGGCGCGTGAGTTAAAGGCCCGCCTCCGCGGCTAGCGGATGTGCGCGAAAACCTCGGCAAAAAAGTAGGGGCCGAGGCAATAAACGCTGGTCCACAGCACCGCTCCCGCGCCTTGCGCCATCAGGAAGCGGTGAAACGGCATGGAGAGCGAACCCGCGACCAGGCCGTTGAGCTGCCGCATCAGCGGGATGAAGCGCGCGGCGACGACGATCCAAAGGCCGCCTTTGGAAAAACGCGCCTCGACTGCATCGAGCCGTTCGGCGGTGAGACCGATGCGTGGCCCGAAGCGACGCAACAGCCGGTTGCCGCCGAGCCGTCCGATCAGATAGCCGGTGGAATCGCCGAGGATCGCGCCGAACAACACCGCGAAATACACCCCGACGATCGAGAGTTCGCCCTTGGCCGCAAGCAGGCTGCCCGCGATCACGCCGGTTTCGCCGGGTACGGGCGAGCCCATCGATTCCAGAAAGATCATCACGAAGAGCGTAATAGCGCCGTAGGTCTTCAGGAACGGTTCGAAGATCGCCCAGCCTTCATGCAACGTCGAAAGCATTCGCCTCAATTCCCGAAAGACTGGCCGACTTTCTTCATGACCGCGTCTTTCCATTGCACGATCTGCGGCGAGTCGAGAACCTGCGGCGGCTTGTCCGTTTTCACTGCATCGGGAGTCAGCCGCGCGATATCGAGTTCGCCGTCGGTCCAGTAGGAATCGCCCTCGCCGTTGCGCCCGTTCAGCGTCGGGCCGACGCCGGTCACCTGATAGATGGCTTCCACGACCTTTGCGGCTTTCAGGTCGTCGATCAGGCCATCGCGTTCCGCGTCGATATCCGGCGAAATGTGGTGCGTCACCTGCCCTGTATAATGACTGAGGCCGACGCCGCGATCGAAGGTCACCGAACCAAGCCAGACCGGCCGCTTCTCGGCGCCCTGTGCAAGCACCTGCCAGAACCGCACGTGATGGCGGCGATCGGCGCTCTTTCCGGACGGCTTCTCGAAGGCAAGATCCTCGACGCGCCCGTCATAATAAAGCGGGCTCACCGGGGCATGTTTGTATGGCCGGTCGAGCAGCACCGAACCGATGATCTCGACACTCGACTTGAGCGTGATCGGATCGGCCGGAAACCATCCTGCCTCGTTCATCGCCCGGATCACGGTCGCGCGTTCGCCGACAAGTCCGACATTCAGCGCATCGCCGGGGATGCCCTGCTTGGTATGCGTGACCATCGACTGGGTCGCGAGGCCAGGTTGATGCTCGAAATGCTTCCACGCCGCCGGCAGGATCAGATAGGCGACGGCGCCGTAGATCAGTGCCACGACGGCGGCAGTGAACATGATCGCACGTCCATAGGGTCTCATTGCTTTTTATACCGGATCGCTGCCGCCACGTCTTGCAGACCATGCAATGAGTCCGGCAACGACGAAAATAGCAAAACACGCGCTGAAGGGACCGGCGGCGGCATAGGCAAGCGCACCACCGAGCACGCCGGCGAGGAAGCCCATCAGCACGGAGAACACGGTCGCGAAACGCCTGCGCGCTTCCGCGACATAGGCGGCGAGTGCGGGATCGGCGGCAACGCGCGCCGGACGAAAGCGCGCATAGATCAGTTCGGCGGCATCGATCGCGAGCTGCGTCGAGTTGCCGGTCATCACGTTGGTCTGGGGCACGCCGCGAAGCAACAACCGGACGAGCGTCGATTGCACGCCCATCGCCGCCGCCGACAGCAATCCGGCGGCCGCGCCGATGAGGGCGTCCGGGTTCGTGATCGGCCACGCGTAGAGCATCAGCGCAACGAAGGCCGAGAGCAGCAATGCTTCAAGCGCAAACACCAGCGGCAGCGAAGAACGTTTGCTGCCTCTGCGCGCGATGACCATGATCGCAGCGATGCCGGCGCCCAGCATGAATGCCGGGATGGCGAGCATCTTGACCGCCACGCCACGGTCATCGACCACGAGCTCGGCCGCAGCGACCACAAAACTGCCGGTCACCTGCGCGGCAAAGAATCCGAACAATGCGAGAAAGGTGATGCTGTCGACATAGCCGGCGACGAGACTGAGCAGTGGCGGAACGACGCGCGGCAGCGGCGCGGGTCCGGCAGTCGCATTCATAGGCCGCGCAGCCACGCGCCGATGCGCGCGACAGCCTCATGCATGTCGGCCTGCGATTGCGCGTAGCAGAAGCGCAGATAGTGGCGTCCGTCGATCGGATCGAAATCGACGCCGGGCGTCGCCGCGACATGCGCTTCCGCAAGCAGGCGCTTGGCGAACTCGTACGAGTCGTCCGAGAAGCGTCCGATATTGGCGTAGAGGTAGAACGCGCCGTCGACCGGAAGAAACGTTTCGAGCCCGGCCTGCGGCAAGCCTTCAATCAGGATACGGCGATTGTCTTCGTAGCCGTGCTTGACGCCGTCCATCTCGTCGCGGCCGTCGAAGGCGGCTTCCGCCGCGATCTGCGACAGGGTCGGCACGGAGATCGCGAGATTACCCTGCAACCGTTCGATCGGCCGCACGAGCGGCTCGGGCGCAACGATCCAGCCGATCCGCCAGCCGGTCATGCAGAAATATTTCGAGAAGGAATTGATTACGAGCGAAGCGTCCGAGACCCGCAGCGCGGTCTCCGCCGGAAACGCGTAATCGAGGCCATGATAGATCTCGTCCGAGATGAAGCGGATGCCCGCCTCTTCCGTCGCGCGGATCAGGTCCGCAAGCGCCTCGGGCCGCATCATGGTGCCGGTCGGATTGGCCGGGCTCGCCACCAGCAATCCGTCGAGCTTCTGCTTGCGATGCTCGGACAGCACCGCCTCCGGCGTCACAGCCCAGCGTGTCGCGTCCCCGGTCTCGATCAAAACCGGCTCGCAGCCGAGCGCCTTCAGGATGTGGCGGTACGGCGGATATCCGGGATTGGCGATGCCGACGCGGTCGCCGGGCTCGAACATCGCAAGGAAGGCCAGGATGAAGCCTGCAGACGATCCCGTGGTGACGATCACCCGCGCCGGATCGAGATCGACATTATACGTTTCGCCATAGTGCCGCGCGATCCGGTTGCGCAAGGAACTGATTCCGAGCGCTTCGGTGTAGCGCAGAGGCCCGTCGAGTGCGTTTTTCGCAGCCGTGATTGCGGTCCGCGGCGCCGATGCCGCCGGCTGGCCGACCTCCATGTGGATGACGTGGTGGCCCTTAGCCTCCATGCGCGTCGCGGCCACGATCACGTCCATCACCATGAAGGGCGGAACATCGCTGCGCGCGGACGGCGACAATATCTGGCGTGCCCGTTCCAGCATCAGTTCAGGCGCCCATTTTCAACCTGTCGTTGGGCATGCGCCCCGCTCCTGCCGCATTCGCGGGATTGCTTGGGACGATCCCGAGACCATGACCGCGGCGTGATTTGACCGCTTCAGACGGGCTCTCTAGGTTCGCGCCATAAGCGAAGCAAATCAGAACGTTATGACACGAGCCGCAACCCCGCTTACGCCTAGCAGGACCGCGAGGTCGAAACCAGTCTCGCGCCTCCTGGTGGCGGCGATGGCGGTGGTTTTGGCGGTTCCGCCGCTCCCGGCGCAGGCCCAGAAGCGCGGCGGCGGCATTCCGCTGATCCGGGACGCCGAAATCGAGCAATTGATGCGCGACTACACGACGCCGATTCTCCGGGCGGCGGGGCTGGCCAAGGCCAATGTTAAGGTCGTGCTGATCAACGACCGTTCGTTCAACGCCTTCGTGGTCGATGGCCGCCGGATCTTCGTCAATACAGGCGCGCTCGCCGAATCGACGACCCCCAACCAGATCATCGGCGTCATGGCGCATGAAACCGGCCATATCGCCGGCGGCCACCTGTCGAAACTCCGGCAGGAACTCGCCAACGTACAGACCGCGGCGCTGATCGGCATGCTGCTCGGCGCAGCCGCAATGGCAGCCGCCGGTCGCTCCGGCGCGGGCGATGGCGCGGGTCAGGCCGGCATGGCAGCGATCATGGGCAGCCAGCACGTGGCGACCCGCAGCCTTCTGTCCTACCAGCGCGCACACGAGGAAGCCGCGGACCGCGCGGCGGTGAAATTCCTCGCCGCCACCGGACAATCCGCGAAGGGCATGTACGAGACCTTCAAGCGCTTTGCGGACAACTCGATGTTCACCGCGCGCTTCGCCGACCCTTATGCGCAGTCGCATCCGATGCCGACCGAACGCATGGCCGCGCTTACGGAGATCGCGCGCACGAGTCCGAACTGGGACAAGAAGGACCCGCCGGAATTGCAGGCGCGTCACGACATGATGCGCGCCAAACTGTCCGGCTTCATGGAGCAGCCGCAGACTGTCGCGCGCCGCTATCCGCCGAGCGACACGTCGCTGCCGGCTCGCTATGCGCGCGCGATCGCGACCTACCGGCATTCCGACATTCGCGCCGCGCTGGCGCAGATCGATGCGCTGATCGCGGCGCAGCCGAACAATCCCTATTTCCACGAACTGAAGGGGCAGGCACTCCTCGAAAACGGCCGCGCAGCCGAAGCGGTGGCGCCGCTGCGCCGCGCGGTCGCTCTCGCTCCCGATCCGACGCTGATCAAGATCATGCTCGGGCAAGCGCTGGTCGCGACCAACAACCCTGCGCATGCCGAAGAGGCGATCTCGATCCTGCGCACTGGACTGGCGCAGGAGCCGGACACGCCTAACGCCTATGAGCAACTCGCCATGGCCTATGGCCGCAAGGGCGATCTCGCTCAGGCCGATCTCGCATCGGCGCAGGCCGCTTTCGCAAAGGGCGACATCAAGACCGCGCGCGAACTCGCCGCACGCGCCAAGACACGCCTGCCGGTCGGATCGCCCGGCTGGGTCCGTGCCGATGACATCATTGCCGCCAAGGTGCCGACGGGACCGAACCGTCAGAACTGACCGATTCACAAAGGA
Organism: Pseudorhodoplanes sp.; assembly: GCF_035565795.1. Taxonomy (GTDB): domain Bacteria; phylum Pseudomonadota; class Alphaproteobacteria; order Rhizobiales; family Xanthobacteraceae; genus Pseudorhodoplanes. The sequence goes on along the minus strand of NZ_DATMRV010000068.1, from coordinate 17,769 downwards.
CACACTCAATGAACATTCTTTCCCGCCTACTCGCCGCCCTCACCGTGGCGTTCGCCGTTGTCGCGGGCGGCGCGGCGCAGGCGCAAAGCTTCACGCCGGAGCAGCGCGGCGAGATCGAGGCGATCATCAAGGACTATTTCATCAAGCACCCCGAGATGATCGAGGAGCTGCAGGCGCTGGCGCAGACCGAGAAACTCAAGCGGGTCATCAGCGAGAACAAGCAGACGCTGTTCGAGTCGCCGCGTCATGTGACGCTCGGCAATCCGAAGGGCGACGTCACGATGGTCGAGTTCTTCGATTACAATTGCGGCTTCTGCAAACGCGCGCTCGACGACATGATGACGCTCATCAAGGACAACCCGAATCTGCGCGTCGTGCTGAAGGAGATGCCGGTCCTCAGTCAGGGCAGCATGGATGCGGCTCAGGTCGCGGTTGCGGTCGCACTGCAGGACAAGAGCGGCAAGCGCTATCTCGACTTCCACCAGAAGCTGCTGGGCGGCCGGGGCCAGGCCGACAAGGCGCGCGCCCTCGCCGTCGCCAAGGAAGTGGGCGCCGACATGGCCCGCATCGAGAAGGACATGAACAGCCCCGAGGTGAAGACCGCGCTGCAGGAAAGCTTCGGCCTCGCGGAGGCGCTCGGCTTCCAGGGCACGCCGTCCTACGTAATCGGGAACGAGGCTGTGGTCGGCGCGGTCGGCGTCAAGGAGTTGCAGGCCAAGATCAATACGGCACGCTGCGGCAAGGCGACCTGCTGACGCCTCGCAGGCATCAGGGCACCGTCCTCGTCTGCGGACGCCGGGCTTTTCCTCGCCCGGCGACCCGCCTATAAGGGGGCCCGCCGGGGCCCCCGCGCCCCTTTTTCATGCAATCACGGCGCGACTCTGGCCCGATGGCGACGACGGTCTATGTCCTGAATGGCCCGAATTTGAACCTGCTCGGCACCCGCGAGCCGGAGGTCTATGGCCACACCACCTTGAAGGACGTCGAGGCCATGTGCCGCGACGCCGGCAAGCGCCACGAACTTGAGATTGTCTTCCACCAGTCGAACCATGAGGGCGCGCTGGTCGACTGGATCCAGGAGGCACGCGCGAAAGGCGCCGCCGGCATCGTCATCAATCCGGCCGCCTATACCCACACCTCGATCGCGATTCTGGACGCGTTGCTCGCGGCCAATGTCCCGATCGTCGAGGTGCATATCAGCAACATCCATGCCCGCGACCCTTTCCGCAGGCATTCCTACGTTTCTCCGGTCGCGAAAGCGATCATTTGCGGCTTCGGCGTCAACGGCTATGTGCTAGCGATTGACGGACTCGCGGCCATGCTAAAACCATCGAAGGGCTGACACGTGGCGTCTGATAAAGACAAGAAATCGGGCCAGGCAAAACCTGCACCTTATGACGAAGACACCATTCGCGGGCTTGCCAGGCTCCTCGACGAAACCGGCCTGACCGAGATTGAGATCGAACGCGGCGGCGAGCGGATCAAGATCGGACGCGCCGCGCGTGCGGTCAGCGTCACGGCTCCCGCAACCGCTGCGGCGCCTGTTGCGGCAACGGCGGCTCCTGCTGCCGCCGATCCCGCCAAGCATCCGGGCATGGTCCCCTCGCCGATGGTCGGCACGGCCTATCTTGCGCCATCGCCCGGCGCGAAGGTGTTCGTCGAAGTCGGCCAGACCGTGAAGGCTGGCGACACCCTGCTGATCATCGAAGCGATGAAGACGATGAACCAGATTCCGGCGCCGCGCGGCGGAACGGTGACGCAAGTTCTCGTCGAGGACGGCCAGCCGGTCGAATTCGGCGAACCGCTGATGATCATCGAGTGAGCGAATGCGCACCACTCGGGCGTTCCATGTTTGAAAAAATCCTCATAGCCAATCGCGGCGAGATCGCGCTGCGCGTCTTGCGCGCCTGCAAGGAGCTCGGCATCCATACGGTCGCCGTACACTCCACCGCCGACGCTGACGCCATGCATGTGCGTCTCGCCGACGAGAGCGTCTGCATCGGACCGCCGCCTGCGCGCGACAGCTATCTCAACGTGCCGTCGCTGCTGGCGGCCTGCGAGATCACGGGCGCCGATGCCGTGCATCCGGGCTATGGCTTCCTGTCAGAGAATGCGCGCTTCGCGGAGATTCTCGCCGAGCACAATATCGGCTTCATCGGCCCCAAGGCCGAGCACATCCGCACGATGGGCGACAAGATCGAGGCCAAGCGTACCGCCAAGAAACTCGGCATCCCGGTGGTGCCGGGTTCGGAAGGCGGCGTGACGTCCGACGACGAGGCGTTCCGGATCGGCCGCGAGATCGGCTATCCGGTGCTGGTGAAAGCTGCGGCGGGCGGCGGCGGCCGCGGCATGAAGGTTGCTCACTCCGAAGAGGAAATGAGCGTCGCACTGCAGACCGCGCGCTCGGAAGCGAAAGCCGCGTTCGGCGACGACGCCGTCTATCTCGAGAAATACCTGCAACGGCCGCGTCATATCGAAATCCAGATTCTGGGCGACGGACGCGGCGGCGCCATCCATCTCGGCGAGCGCGATTGCTCCTTGCAGCGTCGCCATCAGAAGGTGCTGGAAGAAAGCCCCTCGCCCGCGCTCAACGCCGCGCAGCGCGAGAGGATCGGCGAAATCTGCGCGAATGCGATGCGCGAGATGAAATATCTCGGAGCCGGGACCATCGAATTCCTCTACGAGGACGGCGAGTTCTATTTCATCGAGATGAACACGCGTATCCAGGTCGAGCATCCGGTGACCGAGGCGATCACCGATATCGATCTGGTTCTCGAGCAGATCCGCGTTGCCGCCGGCAGCGACCTGCCGTGCCAGCAGAAGGACCTGCGCTTCACCGGTCACGCCATCGAATGCCGGGTGAATGCGGAAAATCCGTCCAACTTCCGGCCGTCCCCCGGAAAGATCCTGCACTATCACCCGCCGGGCGGGCTCGGCATACGCGTCGATTCAGCGGCCTATCAGGGCTACACCATCCCGCCCTATTACGACTCGATGGTCGGCAAGCTGATCGTGCATGGCAAGACGCGGCAGGAATGTCTGATGCGTCTCAAGCGAGCGCTCGACGAATTCGTGGTCGACGGCGTGGAGACGACCCTGCCCCTGTTCCGGACTCTGGTCCGCAATCAGGACATTATCGACGGCAATTACTCCATCCACTGGCTGGAGAAGTTTCTGGCCGAAGGCGGGATGGAGGGGTGAAAAAATGAGCCGGGATCGGGAACTCGGCGTTGGCTTAAGCGTTTGACACAATCGCCTCGCCACAGGAGCCCTTTCCCCGCCATGACTTCCGTTGAGACGGCCGGCCCGATCCGGTCGCCTGGCGCGCAGCCAATATTGCTGGCCTTGGGTTTCGCCATTCTCGTCGCCATCAGTCTCGCCGCGATCTGGCTCGTCGACCGGGCCCGCGATGACTCGCAGACGGTGGTGGCAACGTTCGACATCCAGAACCGGCTGTCGCTGATCCTCCTCAATCTGCGCCGGGCGGAATCGGCGCAGCGCGGATACATCATTACCGGACAAAAGCCGTATCGCGACGAATACCGGGAGGCCGCAGCCAACACGATGCCCGCGGTCAAAAGTGCGGCCGAGGTGATTGGGCTCGACCCCTCACTCAAAGACGGATTCGAGAAGGTCCCGGCGCTGGTCGAACGCAAGCTCGCGGAAATGGAACGGGTCGTGGAGTTGCACGATTCCGGCCGCCCCAGGGAAGCCGCGGATTTGATCTGGCACGGCGAAGGCCGTGCCGCGATGACCGATGTCCGCGACGCGATCGTCGAGCTTTATAGCGTCGAACGCAAACTCCTCGAAGCGCGCCAGGCGGAATCTGCGCACACGAACACATTGCTGCTGCTGGTGACGCTGCTCGGCACAGCGGCAATCGCCGCCATCGGCGCCGTCTCGATCTATCTTGTGCAGCGCACGTCCCGCCAGCGCGAACAGGCCCGCGCCGCCCTTCTGGATATCAACGAAAACCTGGAAGCCAGGATCGAAGAACGCACGGCCGAATTGCGGGAAGCCAACAACGAAATCCAGCGCTTCGCCTACATCGTCAGCCACGACCTGCGGTCGCCGCTCGTCAATATCATGGGCTTCACCGCGGAGATCGAGGCTATAAAAAACGACATATTTGACCAGCTTCCCGTCGCGGAAGAAAACGATACCGAGGCCTCCCGCAAGACGGTAGAGTTGTCCCGGGACTTTGATGAATCCCTCGGATTCATCAAAGGCTCGATCGGCAAGATGGACCGGCTCATCAACTCGATCCTGAAGCTGTCCCGCGAGGGACAGCGGACATTCAAGCCCGAGTATGTGAGCATGGACCAGCTGATCAGGTCGATCACCGACGCGGTGGCCCATCAGGCTGCCGAGAAAGAGGTCGAAATCACGGTGGAGGCATTGCCTCCGCTGAAGAGCGACCGCCTCGCCCTGGAACAAATCTTCTCCAATCTCGTTGACAACGCGCTGAAATACACGGCGCCAGGCCGCCCGGGCCATGTCCGCATTCGCGGTCGCGCTGAGCATCTGCGGGTCGTTTACGAGGTGGAAGACAACGGTCGCGGCATCGCGCCCGAGGATCACCAGCGCGTCTTCGATCTGTTCCGTCGTGCCGGGGAGCAGGACCAGAAGGGCGAAGGCATCGGCCTCGCCCATAGCCGTGCGCTGGTGCGGCGGCTGGGCGGATACATGACGCTGAAATCCGAGCTGGGCAAAGGCAGCACCTTCATCGTCACGCTGCCGCGCCGGATGCAAGAGGACGAGAGACACGCCGCATGAGTGAACATGTCAGCATCGTCATGGTCGAGGACGACGAAGGCCACGCGCGCCTGATCGAACGCAATATCCGTCGGGCGGGCGTCAGCAACGAGATCATTCCTTTCAAGAACGGCACGGAGGCCGTGCGCTTCCTGTTCGGTTCGGACGGGTCGGGTGCCGTGAACAGCGGCCGGGCGCTGCTGATCCTGCTCGACCTCAACCTGCCTGACATGAGCGGCGTCGACATCCTGAAGCGCGTGAAGGCAAACGAGCACCTGAGGCTGACGCCCGTCGTGGTGCTGACGACCACCGACGACGAGGGCGAGGTCAAGCGTTGCTACGATCTTGGCGCCAATGTCTACATCACGAAGCCCGTCAATTACGAAAGCTTCGCGAACGCCATCCGACAGCTTGGCCTGTTCTTTTCGGTCATCCAGGTTCCCGTCACCGCCTGACATCATCTCATGCCGAAGAAGGTCCTTTATGCCGATGACGAAGCCGGGCTCCGCCGGTTGGTGGAGCGCGGACTGTCTGCGCATGGCATCGAGGTTGTCGCAGTAGAGGATGGCCACGCCGCCGTCGAACGGCTGAAGCACGAACAGTTCGACGTCGTCGCGCTCGATCACTATATGCCACGGCTCGACGGCATTGGCGCGCTCAGGCTGATCCACGAGATTCCGAACCATCCGCCGGTGATCATCGTCACCGGCGAACAGGATTCCGCGGTTGCTGTCGCGGCGCTGAAGGCCGGTGCTTTCGATTACGTCCTGAAGGATGTCTCCGGACAATTCGTCCCTCTGCTGCTCGCGGCCTTGACCGGCGCGGCTGACGCGATGCGCATGCGGCGCGCCAAGGAAAACGCCGAAGCCGAATTGCGCGAGCAGCGCGACCGTTTCGAGAAGCTCGCCATCGAACGCGAGATGTTGCTGCGCGAGGTCAATCACCGCGTCGGCAATTCGTTGCAGTTGATCGCGGCCTTCCTGCAACTGCAGGGCGGCTCGTCGAAGAACGATCAGGTGAAGGCTGCCCTCACCGACGCCACGCGCCGTGTGATGGCGGTCGCGCAGGTCCACAAGCGGCTCTACACCTCCAATGATGTGCAGTCCGTTTCAGTCGACCAGTATCTCGCCGCCCTGGTCGAAGATCTCGCCAAGACCGACATCTCCGATACGCCCGTTCTGAGCCTCGCCGCGGAGCCGCTCGATCTCGATCCGGATCGCGCGGTCGCGATCGGCGTCATCGTCAACGAGCTTGTGCTCAACGCGATGAAATACGCGTACCCGGCCGAGAAGGGTCCGATCCGCATCGGGCTGAAGCGCGTCAACGGCAAGCGCGCCATGCTGAGCGTCGAGGACGACGGCATCGGTCACGACATCAAGACCACCCCGCGCTCGACCGGTCTTGGCCGCTCGATCGTCGGCGCGATGGCGAACCGCCTCGGCGCGGACGTGGTCTACGACCCATCCCATAGTGGAACGCGCGTCGTTATCACGTTCGAGTGTGTTGCACCGCCCGCAAACTGACCGACCGCCAGTCCGTAGACTGCAACCATTGCGCGACGGCAAAGTCTCGCCTATCTCGAGCGTATGAGAATCGCGGCATGGGTTCAGCCTTTGCGTCGCAGCCTGCCCGCCGGTCTGGGCATCGTGGCTTTCTCCGCCACCGTGGCGCACGCGTCCTCATTCGCCGACAGTCGTGACGCCCTGCTCGGCCTGATTTCCAATCCGGACGCGGCCTTCATATTGCTACTGGTCGGCATCTACGCCCTGCTGCTGGAATTTGCGCATCCCGGAGCCCTGCTGCCGGGGATCGTCGGGGTCATCTGCCTGGCGCTTGCTACGTTGGCGCTGTCCGCTCTGCCGGTGCAATACGGCGCGCTCGCGCTCCTGATTGCGGGCATCGCGCTGATGGCGGCGGAAGCCTTCACGCCTGGCTTCGGCGTGCTCGGCCTTCTCGGTTTCGCCGCCTTCGTCGGCGGCGGCTATTTCCTGTTCGATGCGCCGGCCGGCCAGATCGAGATGCGCGTATCGATGCCGCTCCTGATTGGGTCGGCGGTCGCAAGCGCCGGGCTGATCTTTTTCGTTGTCGGTGCGGCGCTCAAGGTGCGTCGACAGCCAACCGCCACCGGCGCCGAGCAGTTGATGTCCGAGCACGGCACGGTGATCGACTGGTCCGGCGATCGCGGCAACATCCGCATCCGCGGCGAAGTCTGGTCGGCGCGCGGTACGCGAACTCTCATACCAGGCGATTCCGTTCGCGTGACGAGCCGCGATGGCCTCGTGCTGGTCGTCGAACCGGTCTAGTTCTGCCGTTCCCGTTACTGGAGGCCTGCATGGTTGGATATCTGCCTGCCTACGCGGTGTTGCTGATCCCGGCCATCGTGCTGCTGTTCGTCCTGATCAACTCGTTTCGCATCCTGCGCGAATATGAGCGTGGTGTCGTGTTCATGCTCGGCCGGCTCTGGAAAGTGAAAGGTCCGGGTCTGATCCTTGTCATCCCCTTCATCCAGCAGATGGTGCGGGTCGATCTGCGCACGCGGGTGCTGGACGTCGAACCGCAGGACGTGATCTCGCGCGACAACGTGTCGGTGCGGGTCAACGCGATCGTCTATTACCGCGTGATCGATCCGGAAAAGGCGATCGTGCAGGTCGAGTTTTTCAATGAGGCGACGAGCCAGCTGGCGCAGACCACGCTGCGCTCCGTGCTCGGTCACCACGATCTCGACGAGATGCTGTCGGAGCGCACCAAGCTCAATTCCGACATCCAGAAGATTCTGGACGAACAGACCGACGCCTGGGGCGTGAAGGTGGCGAATGTCGAGATCAAGCAGGTCGACATCAACGAGAGCATGATCCGCGCCATCGCCAAGCAGGCGGAAGCGGAACGTATCCGTCGCGCCAAGGTGATTGACGCGGAAGGCGAGTTCCAGGCGGCACAGACGCTCGCCAATGCCGGCGCAATCTTCGCGACTCGGCCGGAAGCGATGCAGCTTCGCTATCTCACGGCATTGCAGAACATCGCCGGCGAGCGCACGTCGACAATCGTGCTGCCGCTGCCGACGAACCTGCTCGACAAGCTAAAGAGCTAACGCCGCTTCCCGGTCGGTCGCGGTGTCGTCCGCAACGCTCGTCTGCTCGGCGAGCAAGTGGTCCACCGTTTCGCAGGCGCGGGCCGGACTGTACGGCTTGCGCAGCGTTGCCGCATTCGGAAGCTTCTGCAAGTCATCGAGCCGCCACCAGCGGCCGGATGCGAACAGCACAGGCAGTTTCGGATTCACCGCGCGGGCCTGCTCCGCAAGACCGACGCCGTCGATATCGCCGGGTAGATTGATATCGGTGAAAAGAAGATCGACGCGCCCACCATTCGCCATATGTGCCATGGCGTCCTCGGCGCTGGCGACCACATGCACCTTGTGGCCGGATTCTTCGAGCGCTTCTCCGATGATCTCGGCGATCAGCGCTTCGTCCTCGACGAGGAGAACGCATGTCTGCCGAGGTTTCGCAGGCGTTTCGACGACCTCAGGTTTGGCCTTGCGATCCGCGGACTTCCGTTTCGTGGACTTCTGCGTCATGGTCGCACCCCTCGCTACGCAATACATCCGGGCGGGCAAAGCTTGGCTGCCGGATTTGTTCGCAAAGTGTCGAAAATTTAACAGGCTCAGGGATAACGGGACGTTAAGTAAGGCACATGGCCAGCAGGGATTCGGCTCGCGAAACAGGACTTGTCGAGATCACCCCCGAGGTGCTCCTCAAGGCTTATGCGTGCGGTATTTTCCCAATGGCGGAGAGTGCCGACGACCCCTCGCTCTACTGGTTCGAGCCCGACATGCGGGGCCTGATACCTCTCGACGGGTTCCATCTCCCCAAACGCCTGGCCCGGACGGTGCGATCGGACCGTTTCGAGGTATTTGTCGACCGCGACTTCGAAGCGGTGATCGATGGCTGCGCGGAGCCTGCCGCCGGCCGCTCGCGGACCTGGATCAACCAGCGGATCCGCAGTCTTTATTGCAAGCTGCACGAGATCGGACATTGCCACTCGGTCGAGACCTGGCGAGACGGCAAGCTCGTGGGCGGACTTTATGGCGTACGCCTCGGACGCGCCTTTTTCGGCGAGAGCATGTTCCACCGTGAGCGCGACGCGTCGAAGGTCGCGCTGGTGCATCTTGTCGCGCGCATGCGCGCCGGCGGCTTTGCGCTGCTCGATACGCAGTTCGTCACATCGCATCTGACCGGCTTCGGCGCGATCGAAGTGAGCAAGCGCCAATACAACCGGCTGCTGGAGCGCGCGCTCGAAGGCGAAGCGGATTTCTTCGCGCTTCATCCCGATCCTCTGCCCGGCGCGACCGCACTCGCGGCGCTCGCAAATGCGACGCCGGATGCTGCGAGCAAGTCCTAGTGGACGAGAACTAGCGGATCGGCGTCGGGAACGGGTTCGCGCCGCCGCTACTTGGCTGGGGTTGGGGACGCGGCCGCGATGGCTGTTGCTGCTGCGCTTGCGGCTGCTGCGCCTGTGGCCGCGCCGGCTGCTGCGCCTGCTGCGTCCGCGGACGGGGCGTGGGCGGTTGTTGCTGCGCCGGCGTGCTCTGCGGATTTTCCTCGGTGTCCGATTCCGGGATCACCTGCGGCGGCCCCTGCAGACCGAGTTGCGGCGGCGCGGGCCGCTCGGCGACATTCATGGTCGGCTGTTTGCAGTCGGTCAGCCAGACGTCATAGATCGGATGCTCGACCGCGTTGAGGCCGGGGCTCGCAGCAAACATCCAGCCCGAGAAGATGCGGCGGACTTCTCCTTGCAGCGTGACTTCGCTGACCTCGACGAACGCGTCCGTCGCTGCAGCTTCGGTCGGCGGGCGCGTATAGCAGACGCGCGGCACCACCTGCAGCGCGCCGAACTGCACCGTCTCACCAAGCGCCACATCGAACGAGATGATGCGGCCGGTGATCTTGTCGAGACCGGAGAACACCGCGGTCTGATTCGGAATCTTCTGCGCCGGCGGCGTGGCAATCACCTCGTCGCCGGGCTGCGGCGTGGTGTTGGCAGGCTGCGGCGTGCCGCGGGGCGGACGCACATTCGGCGGCAGCGAAGGCGGCTGACTGGCATCCTGCTGGCGGCCTGAACCCGGAGGCGGCGGCAGCGGCTCGGTCTGGATCTGCTGACGGCGCGAACTCGGCGGCGGACCGGGCGGCAGCCGGTCGGGAAATTGCGGCTGCTGCTGGAACTGCGGTTGTTGCTGCTGGGGAAATTGCTGACGTCCACCCGGCACGCCGGCTGGCGGCCGCGGCGGCGGATCGCCGAAGATCGAGCCGAACTGGGCACGCGCGTCGGGGGCCGAAAGGCATAGCATCACCACGCCCGCCGCCGCAGCAACGAGCCCGGCAGCGCATCGTCGTATGGGAACGACTGTCATCAAGGCCCCGGTCTATGCACTCACGCCCGCCCCTGCGATTGGTGCAATGCTTCGGTTAACATGTCGAATGCGGCGGCGGAAGGGCGATCCGCGTCAATGTGGCCCGCTATCCGGGACCGCCGAACCGCTTGCCGGGACCGCGCCGCCCCGCCACACTGGCGGGATTCGAGAGCGCCGCTGAAGGCGCCGACATCAAGGGAGGAGTGTTTTCCATGCCATTCGTCACCGGTCGCCGAGCGCTGCTCGCGCTTGCCGCTTGCGCCATCCTGCAGCCCGCCACCTCGTTTGCGCAGGATTATCCGACGCGCCCGGTTTCCATCATGGTCCCGCTCGCTGCGGGCACCGGCATGGATTCGCTGGTACGGCTCTACGCGGACAAACTGCAGACCGCGCTTGGCAAGCCGGTGGTGGTCGAAAACCGGCCGGGCGCCGCGCTGATGCTGGCGGCCAGCGCGGTCGCGACGGCACCGGCCGACGGCTACACGCTGCTGGTCTCGACCAGCGCGCCGATGGCCATCAACCCGTCGCTCTACAAGAAGCTCAACTACAATCACGAGAAGGACTTCGTCCCGATCTCGCTTTACGTGAAGTCGCCCTTCATCCTTGTCGTCAATCCGAGCCTGCCGATCAAATCAGTCCCGGACCTGATCAAGTACGCCAAGGAGAGCAAGACTCCGCTGACCTATTCGTCACCCGGCGCGGGAACGGCGCTGCATCTGTCTTCGGAATACATGAAGCAGCGCTACGGCCTCGACATCACCCACGTGCCTTACAAGTCATCGCCGCAGGCCGTCGCCGACATCGCGGCCGGGCACGTCGCGATGTCCTTTGCTGAAGCCGGCGCGTCGCTGCCGCTGATCAAGGATGGCAAGCTGCGCGCAATCGCGGTGTCCTCGCAGGCCCGCCTGCCCTCGCTCCCGGATGTACCGACATTCGCCGAAGCCGCCAACGCACCGGACTTCGAGGCGGTGTCATGGCATGTGCTGCTCGCGCCGGCCGCAACGCCCAAGCCGATTGTCGACCGGCTTCATGCGGAGATGAAGAAGATCATGGCCGATCCCGAGATGAAGAAGCTTGCGAGCAATATCGGGCTGATCCCGGTCGACACGCCGTCGGTCGAGGGCATCGAGCAATACTTCAAGAGCGAGCGCGACAAGTGGGGAACGCTGGTCCGCAAGCTCGGGCTTGAAGGCTCGATGTAAGCAACCCGCGTCATGGCCGGGCTTGTCCCGGCCATCCACGCCTTTCGCCACAAAAGACAATGCCCGGCACGAGGCCGGGCCTGATTGAACGCGACTTGCAGAATAGCGCTTGCAGAACAGGACCTGCAGAGGTCCGGCGACGGCCGGCGTTACCGGCCCGGCGTCCAGGCCTTGTAGTCGCCGGTCGCCTTGGGCCGGCGGCCCTGCGCCAGCGTCGATCCGGACGGGCGATATGCGCCGGGCGTGCCGGTGAGATTCGGCCGGTGCGGCTTCTGCCACGGACGCGGCTTGTACTTTTCCTCAGTCGGCGGCGTATCCACGATGTGATGGATCCAGCCATGCCAGGCCGGCGGAATGGTCGAGGCCTCGGCATAGCCGTTGTAGATCACCCAGCGCCGCTCGAAGCCGAGGACCGGATCAATCTTGCCGCCCTTGGTCCGGTAATACCGGTTGCCGAACTCGTCCTCGCCGACGACTTCGCCATAGAGCGCGGTCCAGAGCTGGGTATTCAGCGTCTGGCCGTTCCACCAAGTGAAGAATTTGAGCAGGAAACTCTTCATATTGCATCGCGTTATCGTTGCGTTGCGGGTGTCATGCCATCGCCGGGGGCCGAAGTCCAGAGAGCCATTTTTCCCGGCAATTCAGCCTCTGAATAACGACCGATCGCACGTGGCGGACCTTCCGGACATCGATTGATTCTGCGGTCCGCGCGATTGCTCGCGCCGGTGGTTAAGGGCGGCGAAGTCGTACACCGGATCGCACGCGCGTCGCAGACGTGGGGCCGCAACATCGCCAATGTGCAGATCACGGAAGCAACGCCGGATGCCCTTGCGTTGCGTATCCTCGAGAGCCGCCGCAACGTAACGATGCACGTCGCGGCTGATATGCACTTGCAACTGATTTGCAGTTAAATTCATCGTTCTTGCATCGCAAGTCGCGGAGCCCTAGATCGCGGGCTCACACCTCAGCGGTCAGCGATGAAACGGGTACAGTTCCTTGCCGCCGGATCTATCGCGGTCGGCCTTGCCGTTCTCGCGTTGAAATTCCTTGCGTGGTACCTGACCGGCAGCGTCGCGCTGCTGTCGGACGCGATCGAAAGCATCGTGAATGTCGCGGCCGCGGTGGCCGCCCTCATAGCGATCTGGTTCGCCGCCCGGCCCGCCGACGCCAATCATCCCTACGGTCATCACAAGGCTGAATATATTTCTGCAGTTATCGAAGGTGCGCTGATCATCGTCGCCGCCATCGCGATCCTGCACGAGGCCTATGGCGCCTTCCTGCGGCCTCGCATCGTCGATGCGCCCTGGACCGGTCTTGCGGTCAACGGCGTGGCAACCTTCATCAATGCGATCTGGTGCGGGGTGCTGATCCGGCAGGGCCGCAAGCGCAAGTCGCCGGCGCTCGTCGCAGATGGCAAGCACCTGTTCGCCGACGTCGTATCGTCGATCGGGGTGTTCGCCGGCGTCACGCTCGCCGCCCTCACCGGCTATCTCGTGCTCGATCCGATCCTTGCCGCGCTGGTCGCCCTCAACGTGCTGTGGTCGGGCTGGCAGTTGATGAAGGAATCGGTCGGCGGTCTGCTCGACGAAGCGCTACCGGAGGAGCAACTCGCCAGGGTGCGCGCCGTCATCTCCGCCAATGCTGACGGCGCGATCGAGGCGCACGATATCCGCACCCGTCATGCCGGGCGCATGACCTTCGTTGATTTCCATCTGGTGGTGGAAGGCTCGATGAGCGTCACCCAGGCGCACGACATCTGCGACCGGCTGGAGCGCGCGATCAAGGCCGAGGTCACCGATGCGATGATCTCGATCCATGTCGAGCCTGACAACAAGGCCAAGCATTCCGGCATCGTTGTTGTGTGATGCGGGCCGGCGAGCGGATTAGCTCCGACGGGCAAAGTGACGGCCGCGCCCACCAAGTCGTCTTGCCCGCCCCACCCGTCCCTACACTCACTTGAACGCGGCCGCCTCCGAGGCGGTTCGGTACCAATGAGCCGCTGCCGGGAACGCTAGAGGTTGCAAGAATCCGGCGACACGCGTTCGGAAATACATACCGGCTCGCGCGAGCGGTGTGGGCCGGTCCTATCATCCTGAGCTTTCTGTGAGAATCGCTGCGCATCGGGCGTTTTGAGAGGACCGTGAACGGTGTCAGAGCACCATATCGCGGCCCTCCCTCGCGCGTCCTCCCGTGCGACGCTTGACAGCGAATCTTCGTGTTTGAGCCTATTTCGCAGGGTGCGAGGGGACCGTGACCGGCGCACTTCGCCGCAGGCGGATTTGTGCTTGGCGAATCCCGAAAGCGCTCCCAAACTGCCATCACCGGTTCGTGAGTAATCCCCATAATTCTCAACAGGGCACACAAGCTTTAGGGTTTGGTAGGGACTAAGCCACTAGAACTTGACGAGCCGGTCCAGTGTTCATAGGTTGAGTCTCCAGTCCGGCGCGGGTGTGTTTTTAGTCTCCGCCGGCTCCTCCGACAGCGTTGCGAGGCAGGCACCCGCCCAGATCAAGCCCTTGGCGGGGGTGGGTTTTGCGTCCCTGCCGGAGGGCCAAGAGTGCGGCCAAACCAGCGCCGAAAAGCGAGCGTCTGGCGTTAAGGTGAACAGGCGTCGAACAAGAACAGGAGCCGAGCGGCATGGGCGGGGGCCCAGCTGCGACGGTCAAAGCGAGGACTTCGCGTTCGCAAGCGGGAAGTCACAGAATGACGGGGCAAGAGAATGCGAATTGAACGGCGCTTCACGAAGGACGGCCAGTCCCCTTACGCGGGGATCGACTTCCGGCTGACCACGAGCGAGATCAAGAACCCCGACGGGTCAGTGGTGTTCCGGCTCGATAACGTGGAAGTGCCGGATTTCTGGTCGCAGGTCGCCTCCGACGTTCTCGCGCAGAAGTATTTCCGCAAGGCCGGCGTGCCCGCGGCCCTGAAGAAGGTTGAAGAGAACTCCGTCCCCTCCTTCCTGTGGCGTTCGATCCCTGACGAAGCCGCGCTCGCCGGCTTGCCGGAAGCCGAGCGCAGTGTCGGCGAGCATTCAGCCAAGCAGGTCTTCGATCGTCTGGCCGGCACCTGGACCTATTGGGGCTGGAAGGGCGGCTATTTCGACACCGAAACCGATGCGCAGATCTTCTTCGACGAGCTCCGCTACATGCTCGCAATGCAGATGTGCGCACCGAACTCGCCGCAATGGTTCAACACCGGCCTGCACTGGGCCTATGGCATCGATGGCCCCTCGCAGGGCCACTATTATGTCGATCACGCGTCCGGCGAACTGAAGAAGTCGGACAGCGCCTACGAGCATCCGCAGCCGCATGCCTGCTTCATCCAGTCGATCTCCGACGATCTGGTGAACGAAGGCGGCATCATGGATCTGTGGGTGCGCGAGGCGCGCCTGTTCAAATACGGCTCCGGCACCGGCTCGAACTTCTCGTATCTGCGCGGCGAAGGCGAACGACTGTCGGGCGGCGGCAAGTCGTCCGGCCTGATGTCGTTCCTGAAGATCGGCGACCGCGCGGCGGGCGCGATCAAGTCGGGCGGCACCACGCGTAGAGCCGCGAAGATGGTGGTGGTCGATGCCGACCATCCGGACATCGAGCAATATATCGACTGGAAGGTGAAGGAAGAGCAGAAGGTCGCCGCTCTCGTCACCGGCTCCAAGATCAACCAGAAGCACCTGCGCGCCGTCCTCAAGGCCTGCGTCAATTGCGAAGGCTCGGGCGACGACTGCTTCTCGCCCGACAAGAACCCGGCGCTGAAGCGCGAGATCAAGCTCGCCCGCAAGGCGTTCGTGCCCGACAACATGATCAAGCGCGTGATCCAGTTCGCGCGTCAGGGCTATACCGACATCGAATTCCCGGTCTACGACACCGACTGGGACTCGGAAGCCTACCTCACCGTTTCCGGCCAGAACTCGAACAACTCGGTCCGCGTCACCGACGACTTCCTGAAGGCGGTCGAGACCGACGGCAACTGGGACCTCACCTGGCGCAAGAACGGCAAGGTCGCAAAGACCCTCAAGGCGCGCGAATTGTGGGAAAAGATCGGCTACGCCGCCTGGGCCTGTGCCGATCCCGGCCTGCAATTCCACACCACGGTGAACGACTGGCACACCTGCCCGGCATCCGGCGAAATCCGCGCGTCCAATCCGTGCTCGGAATACATGTTCCTCGACGACACGGCCTGTAACCTCGCGTCGCTGAACCTGCTGACCTTCCGCGACAAGGAAACCAAGGTTTTCGACGTCGCGTCCTACGAACATGCCGTGCGGCTGTGGACCATCGTCCTCGAAATCTCGGTGATGATGGCGCAATTCCCGTCCAGGGAAATCGCGCAGCTGTCCTACGAATACCGAACGCTCGGTCTCGGCTACGCCAATATCGGTGGCCTCCTGATGTCGTCCGGCATCGCCTATGACTCCGACGAAGGCCGCGCCATCGCCGCTGCCCTCACCGCGATCATGACCGGCACGTCCTACGCAACCTCGGCGGAAATGGCGGCCGAACTCGGCACCTTCCCGGGCTTCAAGCAGAACCGCGAGCACATGCTGCGCGTGATGCGCAACCATCGCCGCGCCGCTTACGGCGAGACGACAGGCTACGAACAGCTCGGCGTCAATCCGGTGCCGATCGAAGCCGCGCATTGCCCCGATCAGATGCTGATCGAACATGCCAAGCGCGCCTGGGACAAGGCGATCGAACTCGGCGAGAAGCACGGCTATCGCAACGCGCAGGCGACCGTCATCGCGCCGACCGGCACGATCGGTCTCGTGATGGATTGCGACACCACCGGCATCGAGCCGGACTTCGCGCTGGTGAAGTTCAAGAAGCTCGCGGGCGGCGGCTATTTCAAGATCATCAACCGCGCGGTCCCCGAAGCGCTGCGTGCGCTCGGCTACAGCGAGGCCGAGATCGCCGAGATCGAGGCTTACGCCGTCGGTCACGGCAACCTCGCCAATGCGCCGGCGATCAACCACGCGACGCTGAAGGCGAAGGGCTTCACCACCGAGGCGATCGGCCTCGTCGAGAAAGCGCTGCCGAAAGCCTTCGACATCAAGTTCGTGTTCAACAAGTGGACGCTTGGCGAGCAATTCTGCCGCGATGCGCTCGGCATCTCGCCGGCCGATCTTGCTAACCCGTCCTTCGACCTGCTCGCCCATCTCGGCTTCAGCAAGCGCGAGATCGAAGCCGCCAACGTGCATGTCTGCGGTGCGATGACGGTGGAAGGCGCGCCGCACCTGAAGCTCGCGCATTACCCGGTATTCGACTGCGCCAATCCATGCGGCCGCACCGGCAAGCGCTATCTCTCGGTCGAAAGCCACATCCGCATGATGGCGGCGGCGCAGCCCTTCATCTCGGGCGCCATCTCCAAGACCATCAACATGCCGAACGAAGCGACGGTCGAGGACTGCAAGAACGCCTATCTCCTGTCCTGGAAGCTGGCGCTGAAGGCCAACGCGCTCTATCGCGATGGATCGAAGCTCAGCCAGCCGCTCAATGCGCAGCTGATCGCCGACGAGGAGGACGAGGACGACGATATCGAAGCCTTCCTCGACAAGCCGCAGGCGGCGCGCACCGCGCAGGTCGCCGAGCGTATCGTCGAGAAGATCGTCGAGCGCGTCACCGTGCTGCGCGAACGCGAGAAGATGCCGCACCGGCGCAAGGGCTACACCCAGAAGGCCGTGGTCGGCGGTCACAAGGTGTATCTGCGCACCGGCGAATACGATGACGGCCGCCTCGGCGAGATCTTCATCGACATGCACAAGGAAGGCGCGGCTTTGCGCTCCTTCATCAACAACTTCGCGATCGCGGTCTCGCTCGGCCTGCAATACGGCGTGCCGCTCGAGGAATATGTCGACGCCTTCACCTTCACGCGGTTCGAACCGTCGGGTCCGGTGCAGGGCAACGACACCATCAAGTTCGCGACCTCGATCCTCGACTATGTGTTCCGGGAGCTCGCCGTGTCCTATCTGGCGCGCTACGACCTCGGCCATGTCGATCCGGCGGAAGGCGGCTTCGATGCGCTCGGCAAGGGCGTCGAGGAAGGCCGCGCGCCCGAGGCGCTCCTGCCCGCTCCCGCGGCCAAGTATGTGTCTAAGGGCCTCACCCGCTCGCGCGCCGACAAGCTCGGCGTGATTGCAGGCGGCCCGGCGGCGGCGCAGCAGGCGGCGACCAATGTCACCTCGTTCCAGACCGCGGGCGCCACCGCGCTGAAGGGCGAGGCAAAGGCTGCGAACGCCCTAGACCGGCTGGAATGGCAGAACCTGGAAGAGCGCATGCGCGCGATGGTCAGCGAGACCAAGCCGCAAGCGCAGCCGAAGGCGGCGATCTCGGAACGGCGCGCCGAAGCAAAGGCCCGCGGCTATGAGGGCGAAGCCTGCGCCGAATGCCAGAACTTCACGCTGGTGCGCAACGG
>NZ_DATMRV010000067.1:0-3712 GCF_035565795.1 Pseudorhodoplanes sp. | reverse complement strand
ATCAGGCCATTGGCCGGGCTGGGCGCCCCGCCAGCGTGGCGGGCAAGCGCCTGGAAGAACTGACCGATCACCACGCGGGCCGCGCCGTCCAAAAGACGCCCTCCGACCGAGGCGACCTTGCCGCCGATTGCCGCCTCATAGCGATAGTCGATCCGGGTGCCGTTTGTGGTCTCGGTCAGGGTGACGCGGCCCGTGCCGCGGCCGGAGCCAAGCGCTCCCTCGGTGCCACCCGCTAGCGTCACAGCCTCGGGTTCGACCATGTCGCTGAGGCGGATGTCGGCACGGTAGCGACCCTTGACCGGGCCTATGCCAAGCGTGACCTCGGCGCGGAAATGCGTGTCGGAAACCTTCCGGACCTCGTGCGCCCCTGGAATGATTGCCTTGAGAGTGTTCGGGTCCAGCAACATCGCCCAGACGGCTTCGCGCGTGGCGGAAACCTCCGCCGAGCCGGAACCGGTCAGCATCCGCTCGCCGGAAGCGCCGGTGGCAGCCGGTTTCGCGTCCAGCGGTTTCGAGGGCGGGCGTTCTTCGCCATGGCGCCACCCAGTGATCCGGCTCGGCGACAGCGGCAATTGGACGTCTTCGATGCCGAGGGCATCAGCGACGGCATTGGCGATGCAGACCGGAGTCGACATGCAATTGCCCTCGCCCACCCCCTTGGCGCCGAGCGGCGTGAAGGGCGACGGCGTCTCATGATGAAGGACCAGCGGCTCCGGCGTCTCCATGACGGTCGGGATTAGGTAGTCTGCGAGCGTGCCGGTCAGGAAGCTGCCGTCGCCGCCATAGGCATATTCCTCGTAGAGTGCCGCGCCGACCGCCTGGGCGAACCCGCCGCGCACCTGACCCTCGACCATGCCAGGGTGCAGGATGCGACCGCAGTCATGCATCGTCACATAGTGGTCGATCCGCACCTGCCCTGTCGTTCGGTCGATCTCGACGCCGCAGATGTCGAAGATGAAGCCATGGCAAAGCGACGAATTGATCCCGTCCGTTGCCGTCGGCGCCTCCAGTTGCTCCGGCGTCCAGAAAACCGTCTCGTGGATTGTCTGGTCCGTTCCATCTGGCAGGGTGCCAGGCGCCCAATGGCTTGACGCAGCCACACGTGCGAAGGAAAGGGCATTGTCCGGGTTGTTGCGGTCAAGGACTTTGCCGTCCCTGAAGTCCACGTTTTCTGACGTGATATTGAGCTGCGTGGCAGCGATTGCGGCGAGACGTTCCCTGATGCGACCTGCGGCGAGCGACGCTGCGCCGGCGACCGCAGCGGCAAACCGGCTTGCGTAATTGCCAGAAGCGATAGACCAGGCATCGCGCGACGTGTCGAGTTCGGTATTGACGCGCACCGCCTCCATGGAGAGGCCCAGCCGCTCGGCAACTACCTGCGCCAGCACGGTGCGATGGCCCTGCCCCTGCGGCACCGATGCGACCTTTACGGTGACGGACCCAAGTGGATCGATGGCTATTGTCGCAACCGACTGCGCGCCGTTTTTTGGCCCCGCCTTCTTCCGCTCATCCGGCGAAAGAACTGTCGTGATGTAGCCCATGTTGGAGACGCTGGGCTCCACCACGGCCGCAAAGCCGATGCCGTACAAGCGGCCTTCGGCGCGCGCAATGGCCCTGCGCTGCCGCAGAGTCTCGAGACCACCTTCCGCACAGGCGCGATCGATTGCCGTCTGGTAATCGCCTGAATCCAGCAGACCACCGGTTGCTGTGCGATAGGGGAAGGCATCGCCCGGCACCAGGTTGCGGCGGATGACGTCGAGCGGGTCGAGGCGGAGTTCGTCAGCGATTTTATGAACGAGGCGCTCCAGCGCGAAATAGATCTGCGGA
Source organism: Pseudorhodoplanes sp. (assembly GCF_035565795.1). Taxonomy (GTDB): domain Bacteria; phylum Pseudomonadota; class Alphaproteobacteria; order Rhizobiales; family Xanthobacteraceae; genus Pseudorhodoplanes. Next base: position 1,885 of record NZ_DATMRV010000067.1, on the reverse strand, counting down.
CCGCCGAAGCCACGGTTAAGGCCGGTGGGCGTCTTGTTGGTAAGCACGACGCGATTGCGGATGGCGACGTTGCGGATCGCATAAGCGCCGGTCATGTTGCCGTGCATGCGATAGAGGGTCGCCGGTTCCGGCGCCCGCAGGTGGGCGCCGCAATCTTCCAGCTGGTCCCAGTTCAGCGCGGTAATCTGCCCTTCGGGTGTGACGGCTGCTTCCAGCGTCGTCACACGGTTGGTCGCGGAGACTGATGCGGTCAGGTGCTCAAGGCGATCCTCGATCCATTTGACCGGCCGGCCAGCGACGCGGGCAGCGACCGCAGCAAGGATAACATAGGGGAACACGCCCTGCTTGATGCCGAAGGAGCCCCCGGAATCGGGGGGCGTACGCAGCCGCATGCGATTGCCGGGAACATTCAGGGCTCGGGCAATCACGGCATGGATCGAGAACGGCCCCTGAAAATTCGCCGTCACATCATAGGCGTCTTCGGCCGGATCGTATTCTGCGATCACGCCGTAGGTTTCGATCGGCGTACAGGAGTTGCGCGGATAGGCAATTCGAATGGAGATCCGGTGAGCTGCCGTCGCAAAGGCGGCCTCCGGATCACCGTAGCCAAAGCTGCGCTCGTTGATGAGGTTAGTGCCGAGAGAGGGATGCAGAACCGGTGCATCGGCGGCAAGTGCCTTTTCAGGGTCTACAACGGCGGTCAGAGTCTCATACTCGACCTCGATCAGGTCGAGCGCATCCTCGGCAACATAGCGATTTTCGGCGACGACGAGGGCAACCGGTTCACCGACATAGCGGACCCGGTCGCGAGCGATCGGCCAGCATTCAACATTGGCCTTGACCCCTACCGTCATGCTGCGGGTGAGCCGCGCGACATCCTCCCCGGTCAGCACGGCGAAGACACCGGGAAGAGCAAGGGCGGCAGCCGTTGAGATCGCACGAACTTCCGCGTGGGCATGCGGCGAGCGCAGGATTGCCAGATGCGCAGTATCACGTCGGACCGGCAGGTCGTCGATGTAGCGGCCGCGGCCGGTCAGAAGTCCAGCGTCCTCGATACGTTCCACAGGTCGGCCAATCAGGCCGCCTGCCGCTCCCAAACTCTTCATTCGCTCCTCACGCTCCCGTTGGTGTCGGGGTGCCGTAGGGAAAAATGAAGAAAGCGGTGCAGACGGGCGATACCGCTGCGTATCAGACCTTACCGAGGAGTCTCATAATCGCTCGCCGAGAGGCGGCTGACGGTTCGGAAGATGCTTGGCGAGGAGCCGGCATGGTCATGGAAGAAGCGCGAGAAGTGGGCTGGTACGGAAAAGCCGAGACGGTCGCCGATTGCCGCGAAGCTCTCCGTACCGTCGGCTACGGCGGTAACCGCCTGTTCCAGCCGCTGAACGTTGAGGAAGACCCGCGGCGTCACGCCCAATGAACTCTCGAACAGACGGAAGAAGTGCGCCCGCGACAGACCGATGTCGCTTGCCAGAAGATTGAAATCATCAATTTCCCCTGGTGCCGCCTTTATGCGGTCGACGGCCTTGCGGATGCGGAAGTCGACGAGAGGACGCGATGCAAGATCGCGGATCGAATTTGGCACCGCTCGCCAGTCGGCGAAGCGCTCTATCACGGCAACCATGAGTTCGCCGAGCAGCACCTCGTGCATCTGGGTGCTGTTCGGCTCATTCACCAAGGCCTCTGCCAAAATGCGGACGCGCGAGCGAATATCGGGCGTGATCGAGCCGACATTCGTGGTGAAGAAGTCTGGAGCGTGGCTTGCAGCCCAGTTCGGTCGAAAATCGCCGAGCCATCGCGGCTCTATATAGAGCGCAAGGATGATCGTTTGCGGCCGTGACGGGTCGTGCGCATAGGCGTGTGACTCCCACGCATTGATCAGCAC
>NZ_DATMRV010000066.1:0-1538 GCF_035565795.1 Pseudorhodoplanes sp. | reverse complement strand
ATCCGGCAGTCCGGGGGGCGCGCAATCGGCTGCCTTGCCGACGTGTCGCAGCGTGCCGACATGCGGCGCATGGTGCAGGAGGCCGTCGACACATTCGGCAAGGTGGACATCGCGGTCTCCAATGTCGGGATCCGCAATCCTGTCCCCTTTCTCGAATTGAGCGAAGAGGAATGGGAGTTCACGCTTCGCACCAACCTGTCGGCGAGCTTCCATCTCGCGCAGGAGACGCTTCCCCATATGGTCGCGCAGAACTGGGGCCGCATCATCCACATCGTCGGCGGCAGCAACTTCTTCGGCTATTCCACGCAACGCGCGCACAGCGTGGCCGCCAAGGCCGGGATGCATGGTTTGACGAAAGCGCTGGCCCGCGAATTCGGGCCGTTGGGCATCACGGCCAACACCGTTGCGCCCGGCAACGTGAACACGGAGCGCGACTGGTCGAAGTATCGCAAGGAGGACCACGATCGCGCGGTTGCCCAGATCCCGCTGAAGCGCCAGGCCGAGCCCGACGAAATCGCGGAGGCGTGCACCTACTTATGCAGTCCGGGCGGCGGCTATGTGTCGGGCCAGGTTCTGCACGTGAACGGCGCCCAGCATATGGCGTGACGCACTTCGACCGCAGCCACCGCACGCGCCCGCTCTTTGGGCGCGGGCGCCGTGCGCCTAGGCGCGTGTGGAAACGCGCCCCGGAATGACAATCTGTCCGGTTTGCCGCTATGATGGAACCTGAAGGCGGACGGCGCGTTTGTTCCGCCTCACCTGGAGGAAAAGCGGCGCATGGGCATTATCTGGACGATCATCATCGGCTTTATCGCGGGCATCATCGCGAAATTCATCATGCCGGGCGACAACGAGCCCAAGGGCTTTATCCTGACGACCATCCTCGGCATCGTCGGTGCATTCGTCGCCACCTATCTCGGGCAGGCGATCGGCTGGTACCAGGCCGGACAAGGCGCGGGGCTCATCGGAGCAGTCGTGGGATCCATCATCCTGCTGCTGATCTGGGGCGTGGTGACCAAGAACCGGGCCTGAACGCGGTCACAGTTTCCTCCCCCGCATCGTATTCTGGACGCGCAACGATCGGGCCGCACGTCCTGCCATTCCCGCCGGCACGACCTTGTGTTGTGCCGGCGCTTGCGAATCCTGCGAGAATTCGTCCGTCGTGCGATGATTTGAACCGCATGGCCCTGGCTTGCGACGAATACCAGGCACCGGTGTCGGCGCAGTGCGGAATGCTGCACGTGCGCCTGAACAAGGCCGGTAGAGGGAGGATAATCTTATGAACAAGGTGCTTTCGCAGGCGGCGTCCTTGGCATCCGGAAGCGGCGGGACCTCCGGCGGCGGCCGCGGTCGCAGCATCGCCGTCGTGATCGGCATCGGTCTTCTTGCGTTACTCGGCCTCTCGATCGTGCTCGGGAGCTGGTACACGATCGATCAGCGCGAACGCGGCGTCATCCTGCGCAACGGCAAGCTGATCGGCATCGCGACGCCGGGGCTCGGCTTCAAGCTGCCGTTCTTCGACAGCATCGTGAAAATCT
>NZ_DATMRV010000065.1:0-39689 GCF_035565795.1 Pseudorhodoplanes sp. | reverse complement strand
TGGCTGCTGTCGCTGTACATCGCCGTCGCCGACGAGACCGGCGCGCCGCGTGAGAAACTCACCGGCACCACGCAGAACGACATCATCAAGGAATATCTGTCGCGCGGCACCTATGTGTTCCCGCCCGGCCCGTCCATGCGTCTGATCAAGGACACGATCCTGTTCACGACGAAGGAAATGCCGAAATGGAATCCGATGAATGTGTGCTCGTATCACCTGCAGGAGGCAGGTGCGACGCCCGTTCAGGAGCTGGCCTACGCACTCGCGACTGCGATCGCAATCCTCGACATGGTCAAGGCATCGGGCGAAGTTGCGGACGGCGAGATGGGCGACGTCGTCGGCCGCATCTCGTTCTTCGTCAATGCCGGCATGCGCTTCATCACCGAGATCTGCAAGATGCGCGCATTCGTCGACATGTGGGACGAAATCACCGCGCAGCGCTATGGCGTCAGCGATCCGAAGCAACGGCTGTTTCGCTACGGCGTGCAGGTCAATTCGCTTGGCCTCACAGAGCAGCAACCCGAGAACAACGTCTATCGCATCTTCCTCGAGATGCTTGCGGTCACGCTGTCGAAAAAGGCGCGCGCCCGCGCGGTGCAATTGCCCGCATGGAACGAGGCGCTTGGCCTGCCGCGTCCGTTTGACCAGCAATGGTCCCTGCGCGCACAGCAGATTCTCGCCTATGAATCGGACCTTCTCGAATACGGCGACATCTTCGATGGATCGACCGAGATCCAGAAGAAGGTCGACGCGCTGATCCGCGCGGCGAAGGAAGAACTCGCCACCATCGAGCGGCTGGGCGGCGCGGTTGCCGCGGTCGAGATGGGCTACATGAAGCAGCAGCTGGTCGAGAGCAACACAAAGCGGCTGGAATCGATCGAGGCCGGCGACAGCGTGGTGGTCGGCGTCAACAAATTCACCGAGAGCGAGCCCTCTCCCCTCACCGGTGGCGTCGATGCGATCCTCACCGTCCCGCCTGAGGTTGAGCAGGAACAGATCGCGCGACTGAACGCCTGGCGCGCATCGCGTGACGCCAGGGCTGTGCAGACTGCGTTGACCGATCTACGCCGCGCGGCAAGGGACGGCAGCAATGTCATGCCGGCTTCCATCGCCTGCGCGAAGGCAGGCGTTACCACCGGCGAGTGGGGCGCGGTCTTCCGCGAGGTCTTCGGAGAATATCGCGCGCCGACCGGTGTTCCGAAGGCAGCGCGACAGGTCGGCGGCGATCAGCTCGAGCCGGTCCGCGCCGAGGTGGAGCGGATATCGCACAAGCTCGGACGCCGCATGAAATTCCTGGTCGGCAAGCCCGGTCTCGATGGCCATTCCAACGGCGCCGAACAGATCGCAGTCCGCGCGCGCGACGTCGGCATGGACGTGATCTACGCAGGCATCCGTTTCACACCGGCCGAACTGGTCAAGGCCGCGAAGGACGAAGGCGTGGATGTCGTCGGACTGTCCATCCTTTCGGGCAGCCACGTGCCGCTGGTTCGCGACGTAGTCGATCGCATGCGCGCGGAAGGTTTGAACGACGTGCCTGTCGTGGTCGGTGGCATCGTGCCGCCCGAGGACGAAGCGACGCTGAAAAAGGCCGGCGTCGCGGCCGTCTACACGCCGAAGGATTTCCAGATCAACCAGATCATGTCGGATGTGGTGCGGATCGTGGAGAAGGCCGGCAAGCCGGTGAAGGTCGCCTAGCCAGGAATTGATCTCAGTGCTTGGGCCAGCGCGGCAGGGCTGACGGGCTTCACGAGATAACCGGTCATGCCGGCGTCACCGCCACGCTTCCGATCATCGTCAGACGAGAAGGCTGAAACTCCGATAATCGGAAGCGTGGCGGCATCACCGGGCAACGCGCGGATGCGTCGCGTAGCCTCGAAACCGTCCATGCCGGGCAAGGTGACATCCATCAGCACGAGGTCGTAGCCGCCTTGTGCAACGCTGCTCACCGCAGCTTCGCCCGACTGAGCAAAATCCACTTTGTGTCCAAGCTCGGTCAGGATCGTGTTCAGCACCACGCGCCCGAACGGATTGTCTTCCGTGCACAGGATGCGCAGCGGCCGTGCGGGTGCCGCTTCCTGTACCGCGGACGCGCGTGTTTGAGTGAGGGCCGCTGCCGCCTTGTCGACAAGCATCGTGAGCGTGAAGGTCGAGCCCTCGCCCTTCTTGCTGATGGCGGTGAGATCGCCGCCCATCACATTGGCGAGACGCTTCACCAGCGCAAGGCCAAGGCCGGTGCCGCCATATCGTAACGAGACGTCGCGGCTCGCCTGCGTGAAGGGGCGAAACAACCTAGCGATCTCTGCCCTGGTCAGACCGATACCGCTGTCGCTCACCGCAAAACGCAACAGCACGCGCCCGCGCGGCGCTGACCCGGACGAAACATCAAAACGGACACGGCCGCGTGCGGTGAACTTCACGGCGTTGTCGACGAGATTTTCCAGCGCTGCGCGCAGCCTCACCGGATCGCCGATGACATCGGTGGGAAGATCGCCGGCGATCCCGACTTCCGCTATCAGGCCGCTCGCGCCGGCGCGCGCCGTCAGCGATGCAGCGACCGCGTCGGCAAGCGCGCGGGGCGAGAAAGCATCGCGGCGAATCGTCAGCCCGGCATGGTCGGCCTTCACGGCGTCGAGCACCAGCGACGTCAATTGCGCGAGATGATCGGCCGCGCCACGGATGGACTTCGCCCAGCCGCGTTCGCGTTCGGGCAGATCGGATGTGATGAGGAGATCGGACAGGGCGAGCACACCCGTCAGCGGCGTACGGATATCGTGGGCGAGCGCGGCCAACGCTGTTTCGACCTCGCGCCGCGATGACGACGTGCCACGCTTGCGCACCCGCGCCGACTTGCGCGCGCGCTTGACGGTTTTGCGCTTTGGTTTGCCTCGCCCCATGATTCGGCCGAAAGTCTCGCATGACGGCACCGGGCCGGCCATTCACGGTTCTGGCAGGCCCACCATCGTGCGGATATCGGCAGGCGTCGCGCCCTCACCCCGCAAGGCTCGCAGCGCCGTCGCCTGTGTGGATTTCGAAAGCTTGCGGCCCGCCGCGTCGAGAACGAGCCGATGGTGCCGATAGACCGGAACGGGGAACCCGAGCAGGGATTGCAGCAGCCGGTGCACCGACGTCGACCAGAACAGGTCCTGCCCGCGAACGATATGCGTCACCCCCTGCAGCGCATCGTCCACGACCACGGAGAGGTGATAACTGGTCGGTACGTCTTTACGCGCAAGGATGATATCGCCCCAGTCCTGCGGACGCGCGGCGATTTCGCCGGTCTCTCCGTCCGGCCCGCGCCCTGTCTCGCTCCACATCGGATGTCCGGCGCGCGCGATCGCTGCCGCCATGTCGAGCCGTAGCGCGTAGGGCTCTCCCGCGTTGATCCGCGTTCGGCGTTCGGTCTCGCCGATCGCATCGCGCCCGCCCGGATAGATCGGCGCGCCATCCGGATCGCGCGGCCAGCCGTCGCCGCGCGCCGTCACCAGTTCTGCGATCTCGCCGCGGCTCTCGAAGCTGGCATAGACGAGATCCAGCGCCTGCAGTTTCGCAAGTGCGTCGCGATACGCATCGAAATGTTCCGATTGCCGCCGCACCGGCTTTTCCCAGGCGATGCCGAGCCAGGCGAGATCGTCGTAGATGGCCTGCTCGTATTCGGGCTTGCAGCGGGTGCGGTCGATGTCCTCGATGCGCAGCAGCAGACGGCCGCCCGCCTTGCGCGCGAGATCGGCATTCAGCAGCGCGGACAGCGCATGGCCAAGATGCAGATAGCCGTTGGGTGATGGCGCGAAGCGGAAAACGGGTGGACTCATTGCAAGCCATGCACTCGTTTCCCTCTCCCCTTGAGGGAGAGGGTTGGTGGCGAGCATCGAAGATGCGAGCCGGGTGAGGGGTATCTTTCCGCGCACAATGCTGCAAGAACCCCTCGCCCGCCTTCTCTCAAGGGAGAAGGTTACGGAGTGCGCCACGTCGTCATGATCCAGTTCCTCCACACCCAGGCCGACCTCGCCGCAGCGCTCGAACGGCTCGTGCAGGCCGATCCGCGTCTTGCGCCCGTGCTGGACAAGGCGGGCGAGCCGGCCCTTCGCCGCGGGGAGCCTGGGTTTCCGGGCATCGCGCGGATCATTTGCGGCCAGCAATTATCGACCGCGAGCGCGAGCGCAATCTGGGGCAGGCTGCAGACGGCGTTCGATCCCTTCCATCACGATGCCCTGCGCCGCGCGCGCGCAGACCGGCTCGCGCGGCTCGGATTGTCCGCCGCAAAGATCAAATCGATCAAGGCGATCGCGAACGCTATCGCCAAGGGCGAGCTCGACCTCGACCATGTCGGCCGGAGCGAAGCGGACGTCGCCCATGCCGCATTGATCGCCATGCATGGCATCGGGCCCTGGACCGCCGATATCTATCTCCTGTTCTGTCTCGGTCATGCCGATGCCTGGCCGGCTGGAGACCTCGCTTTGCAGGAATCGGCGCGCATCGCGCTCGGACTGCAGGCGCGGCCGAGCGCGAAGGAATTGACGCTTATCGCCGATGCATGGCGGCCGTGGCGCGGCGTGGCTGCGCATCTGCTATGGGGCTATTATCATGTCGTGAAACGGCGCGAAGGCGTCGCCGTTGAAGCGAAACCGATCAAACCGAAGGCCGTAAAACCGGCCGTTCTGAAAGTGGCAAGGAAGGCAAAGCGCAATGGCCGGACCAAACGTCCCGGTGCTGTCGGGACCAAGTCTTGAACCAACGTCCGGCAACGCCAAGCGTCTCGTGGTGTTTCTCCATGGCTACGGCGCCGACGGCAACGACCTGATTGACATCGGACGCGCGTGGCAGCCCCTGCTTCCCGATACCGCGTTCGTGTCGCCGCACGCGCCCGAACCCTGCGGACAGGCTCCTGTCGGCCGCCAATGGTTCGGCCTGACATTCCGCGATCCGGATGAACGCTGGCGCGGCGTCAACCAGGCGGCGCCCGCCTTGCAAGCCTTTCTCGATTCCGAATTACAGCGCCGGCAATTGCCGCCCTCCGCGCTCGCTCTGGTCGGCTTCAGCCAGGGCACCATGATGTCGCTGCATGTTGGACTTCGACGTCCGGTGCCGCCGGCCGGGATCGTCGGCTATTCGGGCATGTTCATCATGCCGGGTGACGGGCCGCCCGAAACGGTCAAAAGCGAAATCGTTTCGCGCCCGCCGGTGCTGCTGGTGCATGGCGATCGCGATGAGCTGATCCCGGTGCAGGCGCTGTTCCATTCCTCGTCGGCGCTGTCGGAGCTCGAAGTCCCAACGGAATGGCACATTTCGCAAGGCGTCGGGCACGGCATCGACCAGGAGGGCCTTCGCCATGGCGGCGAATTCCTGGCGCGGCGATTCGGATTGTGACGGATATTTTTCCTGTTCCCGCGGAGGACCCGAGGCTCGTGCGCGCATTGCGGTAAGCCTTGGGCCTGCCTTCACATTCCCGTCACGCTGCCGTATACATTAGGAGACTCGATCGCGGTGCTTGAAAGGAGCGCCATCGCTTGAACGTCCACGCTTCGCCCGCTGGATTTCCGGCTCTGGTCCTGAACGCCGACTTCCGGCCGCTGAGTTACTACCCGCTATCGCTCTGGTCCTGGCAGGACGCGATAAAAGCGGTGTTCCTCGAACGCGTGAACATCGTCGCAAATTACGATCGTGCAGTACGATCGCCGAGCTTCGAGATGAAGCTCCCGAGCGTGGTGTCGCTCAAGACATTCGTCAAACCTTCGACGCATCCGGCCTTCACGCGCTTCAACGTTTTCCTGCGCGACCGCTTTGCGTGCCAGTATTGCGGGGCGAATGACGACCTCACCTTCGATCATCTGATCCCGCGTTCGCGCGGCGGTCTCACCACCTGGAACAATGTGGTCGCGGCCTGCTCGCCCTGCAATCTGCGCAAGGGCAGCAAGACCATGGCGGAAGCCAGCATGTATCCCTCGCAGTTGCCGTTCCAGCCGACCGTGCAGCATCTGCATCGCAACGGGCGCCTGTTCCCGCCGAACTATCTGCACGAAAGCTGGATGGACTATCTCTACTGGGATACGGAGCTCGAGCCGTAAGGCTTTCGACAACGTCCGTCAGCGCAACATCGATCAGACAACGCGCTCTTCAAGCGGCAAGGTCTGCCATGCGCGCCATGCGCCCCATGCCGCGATCAGCGACAGCACGAGCGAGATGATAGCGTTGTAGCCCGCGAGCGAAATGCCGAGAAAGCTCCACGGGATCTCGTCACAGCGCACGACGCGGATGGTCTTCAGCGACTCGAGAAGCCCGCCGGCGGTGCCAAGATCGCCCAGCCCGCCCGAGCAGTCCCTTGGGCCTTCCCAGAATTTCCATTCGACACCGGCATGGTAGCCGCCAAGCCCGGCGTTCCAGAGCATGGCGAGGGCGATGACGACGAGCGCGGCGGTCAGCACCTTGCGCGAGGCGCCATAGGAGACACCGAGCAGCACCAGCACCGCGAGCGGGATCGAGAAGTAATAGGCGTAGCGCTGCTCGAGGCAGAGCGGGCACGGCGGCAGCCGCATCACAAGTTGGAAAAACCAGGCGCCAAGGATCGTCGCCAGTCCGAGGATGGCGACCGTCCCCGCTGCGAGCCGGACCGGCTCATTGCGCTTCATATGGTCCAAGGTGGCCGCAAGATCGTTCATTCCGGGTCCCGGCGAGGCGTTCGGATTGTCCGCATTCACGGGAAAGCGTCGCGTCCGTCAAGACACAGACCTGCGAGTAAATGTGACCATCTCGCACAGGGTCGCAAGATGCCCCCTGAATGCGCTTGATCGGCCGGATCGATCCCCTTATGTCTGCCGCCGGGCGGGTTTCACCCTCCCCGCGCCCGATCGGCGTCTTGTCGCGGCGTTGCCCCTGTGGCGGAACTGGTAGACGCGCCTGACTCAAAATCAGGTGGCCGCAAGGTCGTGCTGGTTCGATTCCGGCCAGGGGCACCAAACTAACTCTCGCGAAGGTTCGAAAACGCCCGTTAAGGCCACGGAGACAAGCCTATCCACTGCGCAGTTCGGCGCCCCGGGGCAAGGTCTTGCCTGCCGTCGGAGCAAACCGAACCTGTGTGCTGAATTCGAGGTGAAAACCCGACGGCCTGAAATCCGCCGTCGCTGTTCCGGCCATATCACTTACCAGCGCGGTCACGAGCCTGGTGCCGAAGCCCCGACGCTGCGGAGCCGAGACCGTTGGCCCCCCGATCTCATCCCAGGTGAAGTGAACTGTATCGCCGCGTTTTTGCCAGGTCAGATTGACTCGTCCATTCGCACTCGAAAGCGCACCGTACTTAAAGGCGTTCGTCGTCAGCTCATGGACTATCAAGGAAACATTTCGCGCAACACGCGGGGGTACGGTTATGTCCGGCCCGCTGTAGTGCACGCGATCAAAGGACTTGAGCTTGATATCCAGCAACTGATTCAAACGAACGTGCAGATCGCCGCTCGTAGCGACAAGGTCGTCCGCAGAGGTCAGCGCGCGTATGCGTGCAACGATTGCATCGGAAGCCTCCGGATCCTTCGACAGCGATTGCCTCAAAATTGATTCCAGCACCGCTGCCGTATTCTTGTTCCGGTGCGCAAGCTCATCCCTCGCGAGTTTGAAGCCAGCGGTGGCGGAATTGGCGATGTGTGCCACCCAAATGACGATGGCGGACGATGCCGCAAAGGCTATCAAGTTAACGATGTGCTCGAAGGGGGGCAGCGCGAATTCATATCGCGGTGGCACGAAAGCCCACCATGCGTAGCCCATCGATGCGACGGTGGCTAAAATTCCTGCTCGCGTCCCGGCATACAACGCTGCGATCAGCACCGCCGGATAGAAGGTCGAGAAGTAGAGGGTGCCCCCGAAATAGGTAATCAGGGTGCGCAGCAAAGCAGCCAACCCGACGCACACCAACGCAAAGGTGTAGCTTGAGCGATCCTTTTTGAATAAGCGCCGCCCCATGCGACAGGGACTCCACGAGATCGCCCACTATAAGCGCATGACCGAAACTTGCCGCTGAATTTGTGAGAAGGTTTACGAACTCTCAAGGCTGAGAGCGGACCGGGACCGGATCAGCCCCAGGCTGGGGCGACGCCGGCTCGTAAAACTGCGCAATATTGCAACAAATTCAATGAGATCAGCTCCGGCCGATGTCACTGTCCCCGATGTCGCCACGCGGTCGCACAGCAAAGGCCAGAACGACGCCAGCATGCTTACCCACACTCCGTCGTGACGCGCTCAATTGCCCGAACCGCCGCGATCCGATTGAAAGAATGGACGCCAACGGTTCCGCGCGGATGGGCTAGAATCGACAATGCAGCGACGCGTCGCCTCGCCTAAGAACAATCGCCAGCGACGACCTGAATCAGTTCAAACCATACTGACGGCCCTCCTGCCTTCGCTGCCGTTCAATCGCGTACCATTGTGGGCAGGAATTGTGGGCTGCCGCAACTCATCGTGCGGCGGGTCCCGCGATTGACGCGGAACCGGACCGTCAATAGCCTTTCCATGCACGCAAGCCCGCAATCAAGCCGGGCGGCCAATGGGAGGACAGCATGCTCAAATCGGCTTTGGCATTTTTAATTCTTGCAGCTTTCGCGTTGATGGCACCCGCTCATGCGCAATTGACCGACGCGCAAAAGATGGAGCGCAACAAGAAGAACGTGGTTGAATTCTACAACGCGGTTCTCAACGAGAAAAATTACGACAAGGCCGCAACCTATGTCGGCGCGACCTACATCCAGCACAATCCGGTTGGCGCCGACGGACTCGATGGCATCAAGGGCTTCATCAATTTCCTGCGCGACAAGTTTCCGAACAACAAGAGCGAGATCAAGCGCGTGTTCGCGGAGGGCAATTACGTAATCGTGCATGTCCATGCGGTGCGCGAACCCGGCCAGCGCGGCAACGCGATCTTCGATCTGTTCCGGCTCGACGACAACGGCAAGGTGCTGGAACACTGGGACGCCGTGCAGCCGATCCCGGACCCCGCGAACGCCCTCAACAAGAACGGAATGTTCTGAACTTCCGGATTGACGGGTCTGGCGCGGTGCGAACGCGCGCCAGATTCGCATTGACGCTTCATATACGGTCCGAAGCGGTCCGACGAAGAGGGCTTCTACTTGGTTCACGCTCGTGAACAACAATACGCTCGACTATTGCTATTCCGAAGCCGGTGCATCGGCGCGCACGACCTGCGCGGCTGATGCGCGAGAGGAAGTAGCTCAGTTCTTCGCCTCCAGGAAGAACGTCTCCATCAGCCCCGCGCCCTTGATCTCGACGGCACCCCGCGGAATGAGTTTGAACAGGCCGGCGACACGGTCGGCGACTGCCTTGGAGACATGCACCCGGCCAGGCACCCCGTGCGACTCCATCCGACTCGCGATGTTCACGGTCGTACCCCAGATGTCGTAGGCGAACTTGCGCTCGCCGATCACGCCGGCAATCGCGGGCCCGGTGTGAATGCCGACGCGAAGCTGGATCCCCGCGTCCATCTCCTTGCGGATCGCCTCGAAGGTATCGAGCATCGTCAGCGACAGGCGCGCGGCGATCTCGGCATGGTTCTCACACGGCTCTGGAATGCCGACGGCGACCATGTAGCCGTCGCCGATGGTCTTGATCTTCTCGGCGCCGAATTGATCGACGAGCCGGTCGAAGGCCGAGAAGATGCGGTTCAGCACGCTAACGACCTCGGCTGGCGTCATCTTGCCGGTGAACGGCGTGAAATTCACGATGTCCGCAAACACGATCGTGGCTTCGGGAATGTGATCCGCCACCATTCCGGCGCCGTCGTTGATGCGATCCACCACGGCACGCGGGAGGATCGACAACAGCAGGCTTTCGTTGCGCTCCTTGGCGATGCGGATCTCCTCCATCATCGCGCGCTCACGGTCGCGCAGCAGCTTGTTTTCCAGCGACGAGCGGATACGCGCGCGCAACAGCGCCGGTGCGAACGGCTTCGGCAGATAGTCGACCGCGCCCGCCTCGATGCAGCGCACGATCGATTCCATCTCGTCGAGAGCCGAGATCATGATGACCGGAATGTCCACGGTCTTGCTGTCATGTTTCAGCTTGCTCAGCACTTCGTAGCCGCTCATCTCCGGCATGAGCACATCGAGCAATATGAGGTCGAAGGACCGCTCGGCCAGCAGCGCAAGCCCTTCGCGTCCCGACGCGATGGTTTCGACTGCATGCCCGTCGCGGGCAAGCTGCCGCGCCAGAAGGTCGCGGTTTGACGCGTTGTCGTCGATCACAAGGATATGGCCGGCGATCGATTGATGGCTCACGGCCGGCTGCGCCCCGCGCAGAGCATCGAGGACACGCGACGCGTCCGCATAGGATGGCTCCGAGCGATCGAGCGAGGCTTCGCCCGAAAATGCCACCAGCGCATCGATCCGCTCGAGCATGCCGTCGGCGGCGGCTAGCAGCTTCTCGAGGTCCGGCAGCAGCGAAGCGTGGCCGCCATCGCGCGCGTCCTCAACGATCATCTCGCCATAGCCCTTCACGGCGTTGATCGGTGTGCGCAGATCGTGACGCAGCTTGGCGCGATAGGCGTCAATGTCGTCGACATCGCCCCCCTGACGCAGCACGTTGTCGAGCAGCGTCTGCAGGCTGAGGCCTGCACTCTTGATCCGGTCGAGATCGGCGCGATAGTCGGCGAGGCCGGCCTGCTCGGCGTCTTCGATCACGATGTCGGCGAAGCCGACGATCGCGGCGGCAGGCGCCACGAATTCCTGACGTAGATGCGCAAGCAGCGCGTTGTGCAGACGCTCGCTATCCGCGCGGTCGGTCATTTCGGCAGGAGGGCGTTGATCTTGCCGAGGAGACGCGGCAGCTCGATCGGCTTGGTATCGAAGTCATCGCAACCGGCCTGCAGGGCCTGCTCGCGGTCGGACTCCATTGCATGCGCGGTCAGCGCGATCACCGGTATCGACTTGGTCGACTCGTCGCCCTTGATGGTGCGGGTTGCTTCCCAGCCGTCCATCACCGGCAGGCTCATGTCCATCAGGATGATGTCGGGCCGCTCGCTCTTGGCCATGTCGACGCCCTCCTGACCGTTCACGGCCATGACGACTTCGAAATTGTTTCGCAAGAGCCTCCGAGACAGCATGTCCCGGTTCATTTCATTGTCTTCGACGAGCAGAATTTTCGGCATTACTGACATTCCATCAAGATTGTTGTTTATCCCGCCACCTTTTCCGCAGGCCGCCGCGCGATCGCGGCAAGCGCCGAGCCAAGCGAGGACAGCGGCTGCGCGCCTTTGGTCAGAACCAGCAGCGTGCGTTCGTTCACGACGCGTCGTTCGGCCTCGGTCAGATCCTTGGCAGTCAGAACCACGATCGGCACCTGCGCCAGCGCCGGCACATTCTTGACCTGCTCAAGGAACGTGAAGCCGTCCATCACCGGCATCATCAGGTCGAGCAGGACCAGCGCCGGGGCCGGATTGTTCTTCAACCAGTCGAGCGCCGCCTGACCGTTTTCGGCCTCGACCGTCTTCAGGCCCGCCTTCTCGACCGTGCTCCGCACCACCGCGCGCACATCGGACGAGTCGTCGACCACCAGCACCACGGCTTCACGCGACGCGGAAGCGAAGCGACGCAGCAACTCGACCAGCCGGTTACGGTCCACCGGCTTCGTCATGTATTCCGACGCGCCGAGCGAGTAACCCATCGTGCGCTCGTCGACGATGGTCAGCATGATGACGGGTATCGAGGCCAGTGCCGGATCGGACTTGAGCTTTCCGAGAACACTCCAGCCGTCGAGCTTCGGCATCATCACATCGAGGGTAATGACATCGGGCTTCTCCGCGCTCGCCAGTTCGAGCGCCTGCGCGCCATCATAGGCATGCAGCAGCCGGTAGCCCTCTTTCGCGATGGTCGCGCGCAAGACGTCATGCACGGTCGGATCGTCATCGACGATCAGCACGCTCTTGCCGGTGAGATCGCCGGCGGCCGGCGTGGCACCGGAGACGGCGCGCGGCGCGGCTTCGTCCTTGCCGCCATCCGGAAGCGTGATGGTGAAGGTCGAGCCCTTGCCGGGGACGCTGGTCACGGACACGTCGCCGCCGAGCATCGTGCAGAAATGCTTGGTGATGGTGAGCCCGAGGCCGGTGCCGCCATAGTTCCGCGTGGTGGATGTGTCCGCCTGCGTGAAGGCCTGGAACAGGCGCCCGATCTGCTCCTCGGTCATGCCAATGCCGGAATCGGCGACGGCGAACGTGAACACCCTACGGCCCTGTTCGATCTTGCGCGCAACCGTCAGCCTGATCACGCCGCCCTTTGTGAACTTGGCGGCGTTGCTGAGAAGATTGATCAGGCTCTGCTTGAGCTTCACCAGATCGACATGCATCGCACCGATATCGGCGGGCGCTTCAATCTCGAGGCGATTGCCGTTCTTGTCGATCAGCGGCGTGACCAGAACGCGCACCTCGGCGAGCAGCCGGTTGAGATCGACATTCTCGAGGTGCAGGTCCATACGGCCTGCCTCGATCTTCGACAGATCGAGAATGTCGTTGATCAGACCGAGCAGGTGTTTGCCGGCGGTTTCGATCTTGATGAGATCGGCCTCGCTCGCGCTGTCGCCGCGATCCAGCGCATCCTCACGCAGGATCTCGCTGTAGCCGATGATCGCGTTGAGCGGCGTGCGCAGCTCATGGCTCATATTGGCCAGAAACGCGGACTTGGTGCGCGAGGCCGCTTCCGCCTGATGGCGGGCATCCTCCGCTTCCTCGCGCGCCTGCCGGATGTCGCGCGCATTCTCCCGGAACACGACCAGCGCCCGGCTCATGTCGCCGAGTTCGTCCTTGCCGACCGGCGGCAGCGGCGCGTCCAGTTGCCCGCTCGCGACTGCGAGCATCGAATTCGTCACCTGCTGCAGGCGCGCGACCACGTAGCGCTGTACGAAGAACCATACGACGATCACCGCGACCACGAGGCTGAGCAGCGAGATGCCGATCAGCCAGAAGCGGGTATTGTCGAGCGCCTGCTTGGTCGCGGCAGATGTGTTCGCCGCCGTGGTTTCGACCTGAGAAACCAGCGCCGAAATCAGCGCCTGCATGTCTTCGGTCGCTTTTTCGAGGCCGCTCTGCGCGCGCTCAGCCGCTTCGCGCTGATCCAGGTCGGACTTTCGGAGCGCGAACACGCCTCCCGCGCCGGTGCCGAGCGCCAGCACCGAGCGCGCGAGCTTCGCGATCGTCGCGCCCTCGGCCTGATCGAAGCTGGCGTCTTTCAAAAGATAATCCAGTCCGCCTTCAAAACGGCCGCGGATCTCGTCGAATTGCTTCTGGCCCTCTGCGACCTGTTTCTGGGACGCGGCGGTCGCACCGCGATACAGAACGCCGACGGATCTGTAGGTATCGCCCCGCAGGCCGTTGATCACGAGTTGCAGCTGGTCGTTCTGCCGCGGCAGCAGCAACAGACGCTCGGCCAGTTCGGCGCTGTCGCGCGTCAGCCGGCCGATCGCGTTGTCGAGCGCGGAATCGACCGAGATCCTCTCGCGCACTGTGCTGTCGAGCTGGCCGATCCGGCCGTCGATCTGCGCGATCAGCGCTTGCAGCTTCTCGATCGCCGCGGTGTCGTTGGTGGCGTCGCGCAGCCGGGACAGCGCCGACCAGAGCTGGCCGATCCGTTCGGTCGCGTCGTTCATCCGCCCGAAGCGCTGCACCTCGGTATTCGCACCGGCAAGCTGCGCGCCGGCGGCGGCGATGGCGCGCGCATTAGTTTCCACCGCAAGCGCAAACTTGACCTCGGGGAGGCTCTCGTCGGTCAGCCTGCCCATCGCCGTTTCGATCCGGCTGAACTGGAGGACAGCGACCAGCGCAGCAATGGCAGTCAATGCGGCGATGACGATGAACGCGACGAAGAGCTTCGCGGCGATGGTCCGCCGCCAGGCACGCCGTGTGCTCCCGATTATTGGTTGATCGATACTCGCCATTTCAGGAGCCGTCCCCACCGCCGTGCGCGCACCGCTCATAGCTGATTGCACCCTCCAAGTCTAAACGCTCCAGCCGAAGCCCCCAAGATAAGCGGCCGAGGTTAAGCGCTTCGGTGTAAGCTGCCTCCAATTTGGAGATTTAAGCCATGAACGAAGACGCCCTGAATTCGTCGATTCGTAAATTCCTCAAGGAAGTCGGCGTCACCTCGCAGCGCGAAATCGAGAAGGCGGTGCGGGATGCGGTGGCGAGCGGAAAGGTCCGCGGCGGCGCCCCGCTGGCGGCGCGCATGGTCCTGACCATCGAGCCGCTCGGGCTCACCCATGAGGTCGATGGCACCATCAGGATCGAGTAGCGCGAGCCTGCGGGCCGGCTCCCCCAGCGCCCGCTCGTGACGCTCCCATCAGGACGCCTCGGCGGCCGCATTCCGGCGTCCGAACGCCGCCTCCATTTCGCGCCGCACCCGGACCGCCAGGTCGGACGCGTCGTAGTCAACATCGCTCCACCGCAGCGTCTCGCCTTCGGCGATGGCGCGCTTGACCCGGACCTGGTGCGCAAGCCCGAGCGGCAGAAAGCCCGCATCGAGTGATGCCTGCGCAGGCGCCTGCTTGCCCCAGACGCAAAAACCGCCCTCCCCGTCCAGCATCTCGCCGGCTTCCAGATCGCGCTTCGCCGTCGCCACCACATCGGAGTGAAAGCCGACGGGCGTGCCGGTCGGCTCACCGCGCAACGCGACCGACGCAACGGAAATGCCGAGTTCAAGCCCGATCATGTGGGTCGGCCGATACAGCGCGGCGTAGCGCCCGCTCCTGTCCGGCATCAGGTGATATTCGCGGAAGCAGCGGCGCGCATATTCGCTCTCGCCTTCGAACACGACGAAGGTGCCCATCGCGAGATGATGCGGGATGTCGCGCTCCTCGCGATCGACCGAGGATACGACCTCGGTGACGCCGGCCATCTCGAGCGCACCGCCTTCCGCCTTCGGCTTGCAGATATCGGCAAGCTCGAAACGGCTGGCTGGCGGGAAGCCGAGACCGTTGGTCTGCGGCAGGAGACCCGTGGCGTTGCACACCGCGGTCATCTCGATGCCGGACTTGGTGCCGTCGATGAAGGAGTTGAACATCTTCGGATTGATCGACTTGCGATCGTCAATCTTCAGATACTTGTCGAGGATCTCCCACACCGTATCCGGGTTGGAGCGATGATAGGTCGGGTGATAGCGCGTGCCCTTGCCGGCCGAGATCACCTTGAAGCCCGCGGCGCGCGCCCAATCGACCTGCTCGCAAATCAGCGCCGGCTGATCGCCCCAGGCGAGGCTGTAGACGACGCCGGCCGCGCGCGCCTTGCGCGCAAGCAGCGGACCCGCCAGCGCGTCGGCTTCGACATTGACCATGACGATGTGCTTGCCGTGTTCGATCGCCTTGAGCGCGAAACGAATGCCGGTCTTCGGATCGCCGGTCGCCTCGACGATCACGTCGATTTCGGGACCCGCGACCAGCGCATCAGCATCGTCGGTGACGAAGGTGGTGCGGGTCTTCAGCGCATCGCCGAGGGAACCCGCGGAATATTGCGCCGCGTCCCATCCGGCAGACGCCAGCTGGCTTTTCGCGCGCGCAACATCGAGATCGGCGAGGCCGACGAGATGCATGCCCGTGGTTCGCCGAACCTGCGTGAGAAACATGGTGCCGAACTTGCCGGCTCCGATCAGTCCGATGCGGATCGGCCGCCCGGCGACTTCGCGCTCCCTCAGCTTGGCGAAGAGATTCATGGAAGCGTTTCCTGATCCTGTCGTGCCGGCGCCTGTACGCAGGCATCGCCGTTCTTTTCAGGTCAGGTAGCAAGCCGCGGATGGCCGGGGCAAGTCCGGTCACGAGCTGCGGCTAACGAAGCGTCAGCTCACTGGCACGCGGCCTTGATCACCACCGTTTCGGTGCGGCACTCGCTGGCGTCGCGCTGGAGAAGCGCGCGCGCGGAACACTTGCGCGTCGTGGTGATGTCCGCGCTCTTGCCAGTGGCAAAGCCTTTGCCCTTGCAGATGACTTCGGCGGCGGCCTGACAATCGGGAGACCCGTTGGCCGCCGGTTCGCACACCTGCCGGCCTTCGATCACCCGGGTATTGGCGAGATTCTTGAGCGCGTCCGCGGCCTCCTTCTGGGCGGCGGCGGCCTCTTTCGCAGCTTTCTCGGTACGCTGGTTCAGCTCGCGCCAGCGCGCGTTATTTTCCTCGATACTCTGCTTCCAGCGCGCGTTGGATTGATCGACGCTTTCCTTGAGCCTGGCGTTCGTCTCCTCCGTGCTTGCCTTCAGCTTCGCATTCGTTTCTGCGACGCTTGAGCGCCACTTGGCGTTGGTTTCCTCGACCCAGCGGCCGATCGCATCCAGAAAGCCCTCGGGCTTTCGCTGCGGCAGCAGTTGCGGAGGCGCGGGCTGTTGAGGATCCGGAACCGGCTGAACCTGAGGGTCGACTTGCTGGGCTGCCGGTGGCGCGGCGATTCCGGGCGCGGGTTGCGGTTGCGGAGCCTGCGCGAAACCCGGATGTGGCACGAGCCACGCCGCGGCACAGAGAGCCGCCCATCCGCAAAGAACCGGAAGAGAGAATGGTCGTTCGACCGATACACGTCTGGCCATCGCGCGATCCAAGCTTTCCCCAAATCTCGGATGCAAATGTGTCAGCAGGGTAACACACCGCCAATGCGTCGCCGAACGCGCTTCTGGAATGCTTGGGTGGCAAAAATGAGGAATCACCGGCCTCAGAGCACGTACACCGCAGCGACAATCCCGACCACGATCAGCACTGCCGCGAGCGTGGCCCACAAAGTGAGCCTTTCCTCGATGATGGTTCGGGCGCGATCGCCATAGCGGTGCAGGATCAGCGCCAGAATGAAGAAGCGTGCGCCACGGGTGATGATGGAAAACAGGATAAACAGGAAGATGTTATAGCCCGCAAAGCCGGAAGTGATGGTCACCAGCTTGTAGGGAATCGGCGTCAAACCCTTCAGCAGGATGATCACCGCACCCCACTTCGCGTAATATTCTTTGAACGCATCGACCTCGGAGCCAAGGCCGTAGGCCGAGATCACCCATTGCCCGACCGAGTCGAAGAGCAGCGCGCCGATCGCGTAGCCCAGGAGGCCGCCCAGGACCGAGGTCCAGGTGCACAGGAAGGCATAGGAATAGGCCTTTTCCGGCCGCGCCAGCGACATCGGGATCAGCATGGCGTCCGGCGGGATCGGAAAGACCGAACTTTCCAGGAACGAGACCGTCCCCATGATCCACTTCGCGGCCGGGCGATAGGCCGCCGCGACGCACCAGTCATACATCCGGCGGAGCATGCTGTTCCTGTCGATGAAGCCGCCGCCGATGTCGAATATGTCCGACTTCGGCCACTATCGAGGCGGCGGGAGGGGCCGGATCAATAGCTGGAACGGCGCCGCTTGGGAATGCGACGGCTTTCCGTTGCCAGGACTTTTCGCCGCTCGGGTGCTGCGGCAGCTGGCGCAGCGGCCTCGACCGGCAAATCTTTCGGGGGCTTTTCTGCGATCCCGAGCAATCGTTCTCGGCGATCCATCTCGGCCCACACATCTTGCGGGCGGATGTCGGATTCAGCCCACAGCACCACGAGGTGGTAGAGGAGGTCCGCGCTCTCGCGTATCGCGGCCTCGCGATTGCCGCGCATGACGTCGACCACGACCTCGACCGCCTCCTCCGCCATCTTCTTGGCGATCTTGGCGCGCCCGGACCGCATCAGCCGCGCGGTACGCGACGACAGAGGATCGCCCTTCTGCAGGGCGACGACCGATTTGTGCAGCCGCTCGAGCGAATCACTCATGTCACTACGATACCTTCAAACGCATTCATTAACCGTTAACGATTTGTGATCGAAGCGAAAATCGCGTTCAAGACAAAACGCCGCGCCGGGCCGAAAAAGAAGACCCGGCGCGGGTCACCCCGGCCGGGCTGGTAGTCTGAACGTCCGGCTTTGGCCCGCCGGTTTACTAGTCGCGCCGCAGGGCTTGTCGCCCGCCGCGATGTTTCGTCACCAGTGGCGATAGCCTCCGTAATACGGATACGGCTGATAGCCGTAGCCGTAGGGCGCGTAATACGCGCGCTCCTGCGCCTTGCGATACTCGCGCGCGGCCGCGTAGGTCGCGATGCCGCCGACGATTGCCGCGAAAGCAGCGGCTGCAGCGGCGTTGCCGTTGCCGCGGTAATAGCGCTGGCGAGCGCTGAACTCGGTTGCCTGCGCGGTCGTCGCGGTCTGAGCCGTGTTCTGCGACGTGCCTGCGGCGAAGGAAGGCACCGCGCCGACGGTGCTCAGTGCAAGCGTCGCGGCGGTCAGGCCGGCAATCGCTTTGGTGCGCGTCTTGGTCATTGGCGTAATCCCCGTTGTGACTCCAGCAAGGCGAGTCCAACGAAGACATAGCGATGCCGTTGCGGCGAATGAGAGCCAACGCGGATTATGTTTTTGTAATGCGCCCGTTAGCGTCTCGTAACGTTGTGCGCCGCACCGGGAAACGCGTCATTCCTCGACCGCAAACAGGCTCGCATTACCGCCGGATGCCGCAGTGTTGATCGCGATCACCTGCTCGGTGGCGAAACGCCGCAGATAATTCGGCCCGCCGGCCTTCGGTCCGGTGCCGGACAGCCGCGTACCGCCGAACGGCTGCGTACCGACGACGGCGCCGACCATGTTGCGGTTCACATAGACGTTGCCATTGGCAAGCCGGTTCGCAATTTCCGCAACACGCGCGTCGATGCGCGAATGGATGCCGAGCGTCAGTCCGGTGCCGTTGCTTTCGATATCGTCGAGCAGCGTGCGCAAGTCATTCGCGTGAAAGCGCACCACATGCAGGATCGGTCCGAACACCTCTTCCTGCAGATCGGATGCGCGCTGCAATTCGATGATCGTCGGCGGCACGAACAATCCCCGCGCCGGCAACGCATGATCCCGGTCCCAGCGATAGCGGATGCGCGTCTCGTGTCTCGCGATCCAGCCGTCCAGCCGCTCCTTCGATTCTGCGTCGATCACCGGGCCGACATGCGTCGCCGGATCGTGCGGATCGCCGAGCGTCAATGTCGCCGCAGCGCCGGCCACCATGCCGAAGATATGATCGGCGACCTGCTCCTGCACGCACAGAAGCCGCAGCGCCGAGCAGCGCTGACCGGCCGATCGGAACACCGATCCGACAGCATCATCGGTGACCTGCTCCGGCAGCGCGGTCGCGTCCACGATCATCGCGTTGACGCCGCCGGTCTCGGCGATGAACGGGACGATCGGCCCATCCTTCGCCGCCAGCGCGCGGTTGATGATGCGGCCGACTTCGGTCGACCCGGTGAAGGCGACACCCGCGACGCGCGGGTCTTCGACCAGCGCCGCGCCGACCTTGCCGTCGCCCAGCACGAGATGCAGCGCCGCAGGCGGAATGCCGGCTTCGTGCAGCAATCTTATTGCCTGATACGCGACGAGCGGCGTCTGTTCCGCCGGCTTCGCCACCACCCCATTGCCCGCGGCAAGCGCCGCCGACACCTGCCCTATGAAAATCGCGAGCGGAAAATTCCACGGCGCGATGCAAACAAATACGCCACGGCCGCGATAGCGCAACTCGTTGGTCTCTCCGGTCGGTCCGGGCATCATCTGCGGGACGAGCGTTTTGCGCGCCTGCGCCGCGTAGTAGCGGCAATAATCGATCGCCTCGCGCCACTCGGCGACGCAATCGTCGAGCGTCTTGCCGCCCTCGCTTTGCAGCAGCGCGATGAACACACCGCGGCGTTGCTCCAGCAGATCGCCGGCGTGATCGAGGATGCGGGCGCGGTCCAGAACCGGCGTTGCAGACCATTGCGCGAATCCTGCCTGCGCTGCTGCCATCGCATCGCGCGCCACGGCGGCGTCCGCTTCCGAAACTTCGCCAATGACATCGCCGGTGGACGGCGAGATCACCGGACGCTTGGCGCCACCGCGCTCCTTGCCATCGACGATGGATTGCGCGGCCCGCACAGGCTTCGCCTCGGCGATATCAGCCAGCAGATTGCGCAAGGCCGCGCGGTCTCCGAACTCGACGCCGGGTGAATTCTTGCGGTCCGGTGCATAAAGATCGCGCGGTAGCGGAATCTTCGAATGCCGCGCATGCGCAACCGAAGCGATCCACTGGCGCGGCCGCATAAGGATCGTTTCGATCGGAATTTTCGGATCGGCGGACACCGATACGAACGAAGTGTTCGCACCGTTTTCCAGTAGCCGCCGCACGAGATAGGCAAGCAGGTCGCGGTGCCCGCCGACCGGCGCATAGACGCGGCATGCGACATCGGGATACTCGGCGCGCAGCGCATCGTACAGTTCGACGCCCATGCCATGCAGGCGCTGGAATTCGTAATCCGAAACGCCGCCCGCCTCCTCGATCACGCTCGCGACCGTCAGGGCATTATGCGTTGCGAATTGAGGATAGAGGCGGGGCCGCGCCTTCAGCAGCAGCGAGACGCATTCCATGTAGCAAAGATCGGTCATCGCCTTGCGCGTGAACACCGGATAGTCCGAAAGCCCACGTTCCTGCGCGCGCTTGACCTCGGTGTCCCAATACGCGCCCTTGACCAGGCGCACCATCAGGCGGCGCGACAGCGCTTGCGCCGCGTCGCCCAGCCACTGGATCACCGCGCCGGCCCGCTTCTGATAGGCCTGCACCGCGAGCCCGAAGCCATCCCAGCCCGCAAGCGAGGGATCGCGAAGGACGTCGCCGATCACCGCAAGCGACAATTCCAGACGATCCGCCTCTTCGGCATCGACCGTAAAAGGCAGGTCGTAAGCCTTCGCCTTGCGCGCGAGTTCGAGCAGCCGCGGACCAAGTTCGCGCCTCACGCGATCCTGCGACACTGCCTCGTAGCGCGGATGCAGCGCGGAGAGTTTCACCGAAATGCCGGGTCGCTCCTGCAGCGTCGTCGCATTCGACGACTTGCCGATTTCCTCGATCGCATGCGTGTAGGACTGCAGATAGCGCTCCGCGTCCTTTCCGGTGCGCGCGCCCTCACCCAGCATGTCGAACGAGTAGCGCTGCTCCGGGTCGGAGGCCGCCCGCGCCAGGGCTTCGCCGATCGTCTGCCCGTGCACGAAATGCGAGCCAAGAAGGCGCATCGCCTGCCGGGTCGCAAGTCTCAGCGCCGGCACCCCGAGCCGGCGTGCGAGACCTTCGATCAGGTTCTCCGGCGTCTCGCCCGGTGCGATCAGCCGGGCCGAAATCCCGAGCGTCCAGGCCGAGGCCGAGACCAGCAGCGTGTCGCCCTTGTGATCGGGGTGCGACCAGTCGCGCCCGGAAAGCTTGTCCTCGATGAGCCGGTCCGTGGTCTCGGCATCGGGCACCCGCAGCAGCGCCTCGGCGAGCACCATCAGCGCGAGCCCTTCCTGTGTCGATAATGAATAAGCGTGCAGGAAGTCGTCGATCCCGCCGAGGCCGCCCGCATGCGAACGGATCGCCTCGATCAGTCGCGTGGCCAACGCGTCGATGCGCCTGTCGGCATCCGCAGGCGGCCGATGCGTCAGGAAACGCCGCGCAAAATCCTCGTCCGGGGGTGCGTACGCCGCCCTGAATGCGGGCACGGCTGCAATTGCAGCCCTTCCGTCGTCGCCCGGACCTGCCATCGCTCGGAACCCTCCACGACCTTTTTACGAGATTGGGCTTCCCAACAGCATCGACATTTGCGGCCTGCCTGCCAATTCGGCACGATATGCCAAGCGCCTGAGCAGGAGACTTATGCCGCATCTTCCTACCTTGCTCTTTTGAGCGGCATATTCTTTGCTGTTGGCAGGACGGAACGGGGACGACGACACCAACCGAGGACCTCCCCCAGAGGTTTCGATACGCCCGCCGTGCATGGCGGCCGAGTGAAGACGGGAAAGGATACAAGAATGATTAGGTTCGGTTATGCGATCCGGCGGAGCGGCGTTCTCGCTGCCGTCGTGACGGCGCTGGCCTGCGGTACCGCGGCTGCGCAGACTCCTGTGAAATTCACCCTCGACTGGAAATTCGAGGGTCCGGCCGCTCCGTTCGTGGTCGCCGCCGACAAGGGCTATTACAAGGCTGAAGGTCTCGACGTCACGATCGACACCGCGGGCGGATCGCTCGAGCCGCTGAACCGCATCGCGTCGGGCACCTACGACATCGGCTTCGGCGACATCAATTCGCTGATCAAGTTCCGCGATGCGAACCCGAACGTGCCGATCAAGGCCATCTTCATGGTCTACAACAAGCCGCCCTTCTCGATTGTCGGGCGCAAGAGCCGCGGCGTCGTCAACCCGAAGGACCTCGAAGGCAAGAAGCTCGGCGCACCGGCTCCGGACGGTGCCTATGCACAGTGGAAGATCTTCACCCAGGCCAACAATATCGACCCGTCCAAGGTGACGATCGAGAATGTCGGCTTCCCGGTCCGTGAGCCGATGCTGGCCGCCGGACAGGTCGATGCCATCACCGGCTTCTCGTTCTCGTCCTACATCAACCTGAAGGATCGCGGCGTGCCGGCCGACGACATCTCCGTCATCCTGATGGCTGACCACGGCGTCAATCTCTACGGCAATGCGATCATCGTGAATCCGAAGTTCGCCGCCGAGAAGCCGGAGGTGGTCAAGAAATTCCTGAACGCCTTCCTGAAAGGGCTGAAGGACACCGTGAAGTCGCCGGACACGGCGGTCGACTCGGTCGTGAAGCGCAACGACGTTGCGAAGAAGCCGGTCGAACTCGAGCGCCTGCAGATGGCATTGAAGGACAACATCGTGACGCCGGAAGTGAAGGCGAACGGCTTCGGCGGCGTCGACATGGGCCGTCTCGACAAGTCGATCGACCAGATCGCGATTACCTACGACTTCAAGAATCCGAAGCCGAAGGGCGACGCAATCTTCGATCCGTCATTCCTGCCGCCGGCTGCAGATCGGAAGCTGTAAGTTAGCTGGTCTTTCGGCCTGGGGGAGCCTGAATGGAGCCTGGTTTTGTTTCGCTGACCGGCGTCAGTCACCGCTATGGCGGGATTCAGGCCGGGCCGGAAGGCGTCCTCGCCGTTCAGGATCTCACCATTAACATCAACCGCGGCGAATTCGCCGCGGTTGTCGGTCCGTCCGGGTGCGGCAAGTCCACCCTGATGAAGCTTGCGACCGGCCTGCAATTCCCGTTTGCGGGCTCCGTCCGCGTCGGCGGCGAAGAAGTGACGAAGCCGCTCAAGATCGCCGGCATGGCGTTTCAGGCGCCGACGCTCCTGCCCTGGCGCTCCACACTCGACAATCTCCTGCTTCCGCTCGAAATCGTGCAGCCGCACCGCAGCGAGCTGCGACGCAAGAAGGCGCAGTATGTCGAACGCGCCGAAAAGCTCCTCGCCTCGGTCGGCCTCGGCGGCTTTGGCAGCAAATTTCCCTGGCAATTGTCCGGCGGCATGCAGCAGCGCACCTCACTGTGCCGCGCGCTGATCCACGAGCCGCAGCTTCTGATGCTGGACGAACCGTTCGGCGCGCTGGATGCCTTCACCCGTGAAGAACTGTGGTGCGTGATCCGCGATCTGCACGCGGCGCGCGGCATTACGGTCATCCTCGTCACGCACGATCTGCGCGAGGCGGTGTTCCTCGCCGACCGCATCTTCGTGATGTCGCAGCGGCCCGGCCGCATCCTCGTCGAGCGGAAGGTGGAGCTTCCGCGCCCGCGCGATCTCGAAGTGACCTACACCAAGGACTTTGCCGACATCGTGCATGAGTTGCGCGGTCACATCGTGCAGGCACGCCAATGAACAGATCCAAGGCTTTCATCCGGCTTGTGCCCTGGCTTTTCACGATCGCGCTGTTCGTGTTCTGGGAGATCATCTGCCGCGCCTTCAAGATCCCGGAATTCTTCCTTCCGCCGCCAACCGCCGTGTTCAAGGCGACGTATGATTACTGGCCTGCGATCCTGCGCAATTCGTGGATCACGCTCGAATCCACCATGCTCGGCTTCCTGCTGGCTGTCGGCTTCGGACTGCTGCTCGGCCTTGTGATCGGCTGGTCGCGAACGATCTACGCCGGAATCTATCCGCTGATGATCGGCTTCAACGCGATTCCGAAAGTCGCCGTCGTGCCGATCCTCGTTCTGTGGTTCGGCATCGGCTTCATTCCGGCGGTGCTGACCGCGTTCCTGATCTCGTTCTTCCCGATCGTGGTCAATGTCGCGACGGGACTCGCCACCATCGAACCCGAACTCGAGGACGTGCTGAAGGCGCTCGGCGCCTCGAAGCTCGACATCATGCGCAAGGTCGGCATCCCGCGCTCGCTGCCTTACTTCTTCGGTTCGCTCAAGGTCGCGATCACGCTCGCCTTCGTCGGGACCGTGGTGTCGGAAAGCGTCGCCTCCAACAACGGCATCGGCAATCTGATGCTGCAGGCTCAGGCCCAGTTCAACGTGCCGCTGATCTTCGCCGGCCTGCTGGCGCTCGCGGTGCTCGGTATCGTCATGTACTGGCTGATGGCCCTGCTCGAGCTGCGCATGACCGGTTGGGCCCAGCGCTCCGGATTTGCCCAGAACTGACGCGTCTAGATCTCGACGACGGCTCCGATCGGCTCGAGCGGTGGCGTCTCGACGCAATCCGGCTTCGGGCCGACCACATCGAAAACCAGATCGGCAAGCGCCGCGAGCTGCGGGAGCTGTCCGGTCTCGCCGAGATAGATCCCGCAATGCAGCGGCGGCAATGGCGGTAGCGGGGCATCGTCCCAGAGCGCGATCCCGGGAATATCGATGCGACGGCGCGCGAGCGCGGCAACACCCATGCCGTGCCGTACCGCCTCGACGACGCTCGCCTTGCTTTGCCCGACGAACACGACCTCGAAGCCGCGCTGCGCCCGGCTGAGCGCGGCGACCGCAGCCCGATGCACCGCCCAGCCTTCGCCCAGCGTCACCAGCGGCACGGGAGCATCGGGATCGAGCTTGAAGGAGGGGCTGCGCACCCAGCCGATCGGCTCCGGCCATTGATGACAGGCATCGAGTTCGATCCCGGTCTCGGACAGGCCGACGAGCAGATTGAGATCGCCCTGACGCAAATCGCGCGACATGGCCTCGAAATGATCGCTGCGAATGGAGACGCGTACGTCCGGATAACGTGTCCGGAACTCGGTCAGCAGCCGCGGCAGATTCGGGGTCAGAAAGTCGCCCGGAATTCCGATGCGCAGGGCGCGCGATCCGAGACGCGGCGCGGACATATCCACGATCTGGTCGTTGATGCTGAGCATGCGCCGCGCGTAATTCACGACGAGCTCTCCCGAATGCGTGAGGCTCACGCCCGGAGCGCTCTTGTCGAGCAGTTCCAGATCCAGAAGTGTTTGCAGACGCTTGATCTGGGCACTGACCGCAGGTTGCGTCACGCCGAGAGAAATCGCCGCCTTTGTAAACGAGCGCAGATCGACAACCGCGACCAGCGTCCGCAGCAATTCCGTTGGGATGTTGATCATCGGTCGTGTCTTTTGAATTTTTTTGTAGATGGACTTGTGAGACTTATCTGGCTCTTGCCCATACCCACGGTGTTACAAGATACAGCGCGTTACTCCCGTAGATTGCTTCCGCTATCGCGGGATTAACAGCGTGGGTTGCAAAAACGGTAACTAGGTAACGCAAATTTCACTCACCTTGCCGTTATCGAGTGCAGCCGCAATCCGAAACGGGACGCCATGAACCTTATCCGCCTGTACAGCCGCGTTCTCGCCCTGCTTGGGCCTGAGGCCGGCCTCGGCTGGTTCCTGGCCATCGCGAACCTTGCGCTCGCGGCGGCGATGTTCGCCGAACCTGTCCTGTTCGGCCGGATCATCGACACTCTTGCCGGGTCGCAAAAGGCGGGCGCCGCGCCCCTGACATTCAGCACGCTCCTGCCGCTGCTCGGCGCATGGGCCGGCTTCGGTCTCTTCACCATCCTGTGCGGCGTATTTATCGCACTGCATGCCGACCGGCTGTCGCATCGGCGCCGTCAGGCCGTGCTGACCGACTATTTCGAACACGTCATGCAGTTGCCGCTCGCCTATCACGGCGGCTCTCACTCCGGCCGGCTGATGAAGGTCATGCTCACCGGCACCGATTCACTCTGGGGTCTGTGGCTGTCGTTCTTTCGCGAGAACCTTGCAGCCATCGTCTCGCTCATCATCCTCCTGCCGCTCTCGCTCTATCTCAACTGGCGGCTCGCGATCCTCTTGATCGTGCTGTGCACGGTCTTTGCGATCCTCACCACCTTCGTGCTGCGCAAGACGGGTGAACTGCAGGCATCGGTCGAGAAATACTATTCCGATCTTGCCGAACGGGCGTCCGACGCGCTCGGCAATGTCGCACTGGTTCAAAGCTTCGCGCGCATCGAAGCCGAGGTGATGGGCCTGCGGATGGTGGTCGAGCGGCTGCTCGGCGCGCAGATGCCGGTGCTGTCCTGGTGGGCGGTGGTGACGGTCCTCACCCGCGCCTCGACCACGATCACGTTGCTCGCCATCTTCATTGTCGGCACGTGGCTGTTCTTCCAGGGGCTCACCACGATCGGCGAGATCGTCATGTTCATGAGCTTCGCCACCATGCTGGTTGGCAAGCTCGAACAGGTCGCGGGATTCATCAATAGCGTATTCATGGTGGCGCCGCGCCTTCAGGAATTCTTCGACGTGCTGGACACCACGCCCTCGGTGCGTGACGCGCCCAACGCCATCGATCCCGGCCGTCTCACGGGTCGCGTATCGTTCGAGGACGTGTCGTTCTCCTATGACGGCAAGCGTCCGGCGATTGCCGACCTGACCTTCACCGCGCAACCTGGCCAGGTGATCGCGCTGGTCGGACCGACCGGCGCCGGCAAGACCACGGCGCTCGCGCTGTTGCACCGCGTCTTCGATCCGCAATCCGGCCGCATCACCATCGACGATATCGACCTGCGCGAAATGAAGCTCTCGGCGCTCCGCCGCAACATCGGCGTGGTGTTCCAGGAAGTGCTGCTGTTCAACCGGTCGATCCGCGAGAACCTCACCGCCGGCAAGCCGGATGCAACCGACGAGGAGATGATTGCAGCGCTCAAGCGCGCGCAGGCCTATGACTTCGTCGAACGCAATCCGGACAAGCTGAATGCAATCGTCGGCGAGCGTGGCCGCTTCCTGTCCGGCGGCGAGCGTCAGCGCCTGTCGATTGCGCGCGCTCTACTGAAAAATCCGCCGATCCTGATCCTCGACGAAGCCACGTCGGCGCTCGATGCCGCGACGGAGATCAAGGTTCAGGCCGCGCTTGACGAGGTGATGAAGGACCGCACCACGTTCGTGATCGCGCACCGGCTCGCCACCATCCGCAATGCGACGCATATCCTCGTATTCAAGGATGGCCGCGTGGTCGAAGCCGGCTCGTTCGACCAGCTGGTCGAACTCGGCGGTGCCTTTGCCGAGCTCGCCCGTTCGCAATTCCTGATCGCGGAGAAGAAGAAGGAGGACGCGGCGGAGTGATCACAAATGCAGCGCTCGTGTCGCGGACACAGCGCAGCATGCGGCGCATCGTTACAGGCTGCGCGGCGCCTTGAACGCGAGACGTCTACTTGATCCGTTCCAGAATACTGACGTAGTTCGCGACCGCCGCGCCACCCATGTTGAAGATGCCGCCGAGCTCGGCGTCCTTCACCTGAATATCGCCCGCCTTGCCCAGAAGCTGCATCGCGGTGAGCGCGTGCATCGACACGCCGGTCGCTCCGATCGGGTGCCCCTTCGCCTTCAGGCCGCCGGACGGATTGACCGGAAGCTTGCCGTCCTTCTGCGTCACGCCTTCGGCGATGGCGCGGGCGCCCTGCCCTTCCGGCGCAAGCCCCATCGCCTCATATTCGATCAGCTCGGCGATGGTGAAGCAGTCATGCGTCTCGACGAAGGACAGATCGGTGAGCGCAATGCCGGCTTGCGCCAGCGCCTGCTTCCAGGCGAGCGAACAGCCCTCGAATTTCAGGATGTCGCGTTTTGCCATAGGCAGGAAATCCTGCACGTGCTGCGCGGCGCGGAACGCGACCGCCTTGCCGAGGCGGAGCGCAGTCTCGACATCGGCGAGTACGATCGCAGCCGCGCCGTCGGAGACGAGCGAGCAATCGGTGCGCTTGAGCGGACCCGCGACGAACGGATTCTTGTCGCTCTCGGTGCGGCAGAAGTCGAAGCCGAGATCCTTGCGCAACTGCGCATACGGATTGCCGACGCCGTTCTTGTGGTTCTTAGCCGCGATCATCGCGAGCGCGTCGGACTGATCGCCGTATTTCTGGAAATAGAGGCCCGCGATCTTGCCGAAGATGCCGGCAAAGCCGCCTTCGATATCGGCCTCGTCGCGAACGTAGGACGCCTTCAGGAGATTCTTGCCGATTTCGGCGGCGGGCGTCTTCGTCATCTGCTCGACACCGACAACCAGCACGATCCTTGCCGCCCGCGCGGCGATGCTCTTCAAACCCTGATGAACCGCAGCAGAGCCCGTGGCGCACGCATTCTCCACGCGGGTCGCGCGCTTGAACCGGAGGTCGGGCGAGGCCTGCAATACCAGCGAGGCGGTGAAGTCCTGCGCCGAGAACCCCGCATTGAAATGACCGAGCACGATTTCGTCGACATCGGCCGGAGCGATGCTGGCATCCGCCAGAGCATCGGTGGCCACGCGCACGATCAGACTTTCGACGGTCTCGGTATCGAGCTTACCGAATGGGCTATGGGCCAATCCTACGATACAAGCGGTCATGAGGCGTCCTCGGATGGGTTGGCCGAACTTTGGTCGCTTTCTTGGTCAAAGTGCAAGCATACGGTAGCAAGAAACCGGGTGGTTCCTTCGCATTAGCGCTTTGCGTTCCAGGACTTGTTCGGCGTAAATAGCGTCGAAAATACCACCCAGGTTCGTACCGATGGGCCGAAACCAGAAACCGGACCGCCGCTCGTGATATTTGGACATTCGGCCTCGTTCCGCGCCCTCCCGCTGGCTTTGGCGCTGGCTGTCGGCTCGTTCGCAGCTTTGTCCGCCGACCGGGCGGCCGCGCAGTCCATGCTGCTGATCGAGGCCGATTCCGGCCGCGTACTGCACGCCGAGAACGCGACCCATCCCTGGTACCCGGCGTCCGTCACCAAGGTGATGACGGCCTATGTGACGCTCAAGGCCGTCAAGGCCGGACGGATCTCGCTCGATACGCTGATCACGGTGTCGCCGAATGCGGCGGCGCAGGCTCCGACCAAGATGGGTTTCAAGATCGGCTCGCAGATCACGGTCGACAACGCGCTGAAGACCATCATGGTCAAGTCAGCGAACGACATGTCGGTCGCATTGGCCGAAGGCGTGTCGGGTTCGATCGCTGCATTTGCGGAAGAGATGAATGCGGCCGCCAAGCGGCTCGGCATGACGCAGACCACATACGTCAATCCGAACGGGCTGCCCGCCGACGAACAGATCACCTCGGCGCGCGACCAGGCGATCCTTGCGCGCGCAATCTATAATGAATTGCCGGAATACGATCGCTACTGGAACATCTCGGCGATCAAGTACGGCAAGCGCATCATGCGCAACTACAACACATTGCTGGGCCGCTATCCGGGAACCGACGGATTGAAGACCGGCTTCATCTGCGCGTCGGGTTTCAACATCGTGGTCAGCGCCAAACGCAACGGCCGCCGCCTCATCGCGGTCATGCTCGGTGCGCCGTCCGGTGGCGCGCGCGCGGTGAAGGTCGCGCAGATGCTGGAGCGTGGCTTCGCGTCGGGAGGCTTCTCCTGGCTCACCCCGTCGGCCGGAACCGTCGAATCGCTGAAGGCGATTGACGCCCAGCCGCCGAACCTGCGCGAGGAAATCTGCGGCAAGAAGCGCAAGCGCCCGGCGCGCGAATCCGAAGACGTCGAAGACGAGGTCGAGGCCTCGCTGCCGCCCGGCATCGATCCGAATTCACCGCAGGCGGTCATGCTGTCGAGCCTGCGCGTCGCCAACAACAAGCCGTCCGCGCTGCTCGGCGAATACACGCCGACTTCGCCGACGGTTGAAATCTTCCTCGGCGCCTCCAAGGGTTCGGTGCCGGTAGAGGAGCCGGCGGTGGCCGCGAAGAAATCCCGGAAGAAGAAAGACGTTGCCGCCGCGCCTGCGCCTGCCGCGGCACCCGCAGCCGCGAGCAGCACGGCACCGCAGAGAGCACCCGCTCCCGCCTCTGCAGCACCTGCAATCCGCGGCACGCAGCCGACCGGCCCGGCTCAAGGCGCGGCTGCGGCTCGCTCCGGTACAGCAACAGCAACACCGGCGCCCGTCGCAAAGCCCGCGCAACGGGCGGCAACCAATTCGAAGGCGTTCCCCACGCCCGTCGGCACCGCGCCCGCGTCGCAACAGGCCCCCGCCAAGAAGAAGCCTGCGGCCAAGAAACCCGATCCCACCGCCGAGGCGACGGCGAAGCCAGCGGCGCAGAAGCCGGCCGCCTCCGCCCGGTGACAACAACCGACCAGCCCCGCCGTCCGCCGCCGCCGATCCCGCTGACATTGCTCACCGGGTTCCTCGGCGCGGGCAAGACCACGCTGCTGAACCGCTTGCTGCGTGATCCCGATCTCAAGGACACCGCCGTGCTCATTAACGAGTTCGGCGAAATTCCGCTGGATCATCTCCTGGTCGAAAAGATCGACGGCGACATGATGGTCCTGTCGAGCGGCTGCCTGTGCTGCAACCTGCGCGGCGACCTCGTCACCGCGCTGGAAAAACTGCTGCGCAATCTCGACAACGGTCGCGCGTCATTCAGGCGCGTGATCGTGGAAACCACCGGTCTTGCCGATCCCGCGCCGCTGCTCCAGACCCTGATGCAGCATCCGTATCTCGTGATGCGCTTCCGGCTCGACGGCGTCGTGACACTGGTCGACGCAGTGAACGGCTCAAATACGCTCGATCATCATCCCGAAGCGGTGAAACAGGCTGCGGTCGCCGATCGCCTCGTGCTCACCAAGACCGACCTGCTCGATGGCGAGAACGGCGCAGCAAAGCGCGACGCATTGGTCGCGCGGCTGCACAAGCTCAATCCGGCGGCTCTCATGCTCGATGCGGCCAAGGGCGAAGCCACCGCCGCTGCGCTGACCGGCTGTGGCCTGTACGATCCCGCGCGCAAGATCCCCGATGTGTCGCGCTGGCTTGCCGACGAGGCCATCGCCGCCGCGCAAGTCCATCACCATGGCCATCACGGCCACGATCACGGTCATCACGATCACCATCACGACGTGAACCGGCATGACGACCGGGTCCAGGCCTTCACCCTTGCGACCGATCGCGCGATCCCGGCCGCGATGCTCGACCTGTTCCTGGAACTGCTGCGATCCACGCACGGGTCGAACCTTCTGCGCATGAAGGCCATCGTGAATATCGAGGAGACGCCGGAGCGCCCGATGGTGCTGCATGGCGTGCAACATGTGCTGCATCCGGCGAGTCAGCTCGATGCGTGGCCCGACGCCGACCGGCGCACGCGCATGGTCTTCATCGTCCGGGACATCGAACCCCAGGTCATCCGCGAATTGTTCGATGCCTTTCTCGGCTACACCTCGCCGGACCGGCCGGACGCGCAGGCGCTGGCCGACAATCCCCTGGTGCCATTCGGCGGCCTCGATCACCGCTGAGCGATGTAATAGTTAACCACCTCTTGAAACTCGCTGGCGACTCTTCAATGGTAGCCTGATCGCCATTGGAGCCGGGCAATGGGGTTTTTCAGCCAGCTAAAGGGCGATCTCGTCTTTCTGCGAGGCGTGCTGCGCGCGTTGCGCATGACCACGCATATCGCGAAGAATCCGGCCCGCATTTTCCCGAACGTCATCGAGGAACTCGCCGCGCGGCATGGCGACGCACCGGCGCTGCTGTCCGCCCGCGAAACGTTCAGCTTTCACCAGTTGTTCGAACGCTCGAACCGCTATTCCCGCTGGGCGCTAGGCGAGCGGATCGCCAAGGGGGATACCGTCTGCCTCCTTATGCCGAACCGGCCGGAATTCATGGCGATCTGGCTCGGCATCACGCGCGTCGGCGGCGTCACGGCCCTGCTCAACACCAACCTGATCGGGCAATCGCTGGCGCATTGCATCAACATCGTTGCGCCGAAGCACATCATCGTCGCGGAGGAATTGCTCGGCGGCTTCGACGCAATCCGACCGCATCTGAAATGCAACTCGAAAATCTGGATCCACGGCGCGTCCCAGGGCGCGCGGCGTGAAACATTTGCCGGCGATTCCCGCATCGACACGATCATCGACGGCCTGTCCGGTACGACGCTTGCGACCAGCGAACGGCCCCCACTCACCATCGAGGATCCCGCGCTCTACATCTACACGTCCGGCACGACCGGCATGCCAAAGGCTGCCAACATCAACCACTATCGGGTGATGCTCGCGTGCTTCGGCTTCGCCGGCGTGATGGGAACCAGGAAATCGGATCGCAACTATGTGTGCCTGCCGATGTATCACACTGCGGGCGGACTTTGCGCGATCGGCTCGCTGCTGGTGGCAGGCGGCTCGGTTTACATCCGCGAACGTTTCTCGGTGCGCGAGTTCTGGGACGATATTGTCAAGCACGATTGCACGATGATGCAATATATCGGCGAGCTATGCCGTTATCTTGTCAATGCACCGCCAAGCCCGAATGAAACGAAGCACAAGCTCCGGCTCGCATGCGGCAACGGCCTGCGTCCCGACATCTGGGAGGAATTCAAGGGTCGCTTTCGCATCCCGCTGATCCTGGAATTCTATGCGGCGACCGAAGGCAACGTGCTGATGTTCAATTTCGAAGGCAAGACCGGCGCGGTCGGGCGCCTGCCATGGTTCCTCGAACATCGTTTCCCGACGGCGCTCGTCAAGTTCGACGTCGAAGCCGAGCAGCCCGAGCGCAATGCGGAAGGCTTCTGCATTCCGTGCGGTCCGAACGAGATCGGCGAAGCGATCGGCAAGATCGTCAACGATGCCAAGAAGCCGGGCAACCGTTTCGAGGGTTATGCTCGCCGCGAGGAGACAGAGAAGAAGATCCTGCGTCACGTCTTCGTGCCGAACGATATCTGGTTTCGCACCGGCGATCTGATGCGCAAGGACGAGAACGGATATTTCTATTTCGTGGACCGGATCGGCGACACCTTCCGCTGGAAGGGAGAGAATGTCTCGACCCTCGAAGTCGCGGAAGCGATCAACACGTTCCCCGGAATCAAGGACACCAACGTCTATGGCGTTCCGGTGCCGGGTCACGAGGGCCGCGCCGGGATGGCCGCCGTAGTGTGCGACGATTGCGACCTCGCAGCGCTTTATCAGCATCTGCAGAAATCGTTGCCCGATTATGCGCGGCCGGTTTTCCTTCGCATCCGCAAGGACCTCGACATGACCGCCACCTTCAAGCAGCGGAAGGTCGATCTGGTGAAGCAGGGGTTCGATCCCGACGAGATCACCGATCCGATCTATTTCAACGATCCGTCGCGGCGCGCCTTCGTCCCGCTTGATCGCACGCTCTACGCCAGCATCAAGTCCGGACAGACGCGCCTGTAATGGCGCCAGGGCAGGCGCGCGCTTTTGCGCGTCGTGCCCGTGCACGCGGGGGACTATAACCACGCATCCCGAGTATGGGTTCCCGCTTTCCCGGGGACCAGCCTGTTGTATCGAGAACAGACCACATGACAGACGTGAAATCCGCGAGCGACGTGCTCGCCTTCTGGAAACAAGCCGGCCCCGACAAATGGTTCACCAAGGATGACGCCTTCGACCGCGCGATCCACGACACCTTCCTGCCGACCTATGAGTCCGCTGTCGCCGGCCATCTGAACGACTGGCAAAGCACACCCGACGGAGCGCTCGCGCTTGTCATCGTGCTCGATCAATTTCCGCGCAACATGTTTCGCGCCAGTGCGCGCGCATGGGCGGCCGACCCGATGGCGCGCGATATCGCGATGCGCGCTATCGACGACGGCTTCGACCAGCGTGTCGCGCACGATCTGCGTGCGTTCTTCTATCTGCCGCTGATGCATTCGGAAAAACTCAGCGACCAGGAATTGTGCGTCGAGCTGTGCCGCGCACTCGGCGACGAGGAAAATCTGAAATATGCCGAGCTGCACGCAGATATCATCCGTCGCTTCGGCCGATTCCCGCATCGCAATCCGCACCTCGGGAGGCAGACCACACCCGAGGAACAGGCTTTTCTCGATAGCGGCGGCTTTGCCGGATAACCGGCGCTGGCGCGCCGCCCGGCACTTCGCTAGCATGCGACAAGCCGCCGCATCGGCGGCATGAAGCCAGTCAAGAGGCTGCCGGGAGGTTTCATGCGCAAGCTCACCGCGATTGCCGCGGCGTTTCTCACCATTCTCGTCGCATCGCCCGGCTTCGCCCAGAGCGAACTCAAGATCATGGCGCCGGCCGGACCCGGCGGCGGCTGGGACCAGACCGCACGCGCAATGCAACAGGCCCTGATCACGTCAGGCCTCGTCAGGAGCGTGCAGGTCGTGAATGTGCCGGGCGCGGGTGGCAGCGTCGGGCTGGCGCAACTGATCAATAGCGCCAGGGGCGACGGTCATCAGCTGATGGTCAATGGCTTCGTAATGGTCGGCGCGCTGCTCACCAACAAGTCGGCCGTGAGCCTCGATCAGGCGACCCCGATCGCGAGGCTGACGGAAGAAGTCGAGGTGATCGTGGTTCCCGCCTCGTCGCCCATCAAGGACGCGAAGGATCTCGCGGCCGCACTGAAAGCCGATGCCGGTAAGGTGCGGTGGACCGGCGGCTCGGCGGGCGGCGTGGATCACATCACGGCGGCTCTTTTCGCGCAGGCAGCTGGCGCCGATGCGAGCAAGATCAACTACATCCCGTTTTCCGGCGGCGGTGAATCGCTTGCCGCATTGCTCGGTGCGCGCGTGACCGCAGGCATCTCCGGCTATGGCGAATACGAAGGTCAGATCAAGGCTGGCAAGTTGCGGGTCATCGGCGTCACCGCCGAAAAGCGCGTTGACGGCATCGACGCTCCCACGTTCAAGGAACAGGGCATCGACCTCGTGATTGCAAACTGGCGTTCGGTGATGGCACCGCCCGGCCTGACGCCCCAGCAGCGCGACGATCTGATTGCGCTCGTGGACAAGATGGCGAAATCGCAACCCTGGAAAGATGCGCTCAAGCAGAAGGGCTGGGACGATGCGCTGCTCACCGGCGATGCGTTCGCCAGCTTCCTTCAGCATGAACAGCAGCGCGTCGCCGGTGTCCTTAAATCCGTAGGTCTCGTAAAGCCGTGACAGCGTCGTCGCGGCGCGCGCGGCCCTACGCCCCGGCGCTGGTCGTCGCGGCAATTCTGTTTGCCGTTTCAGGCATCATTGTTGTCGATGCGATGCGGATCGAGATCACCTCGACCTACGGCGTCGGCCCGACAGCCGTGCCCTACGTAATCGCGGCGGGGCTGGCGATCCTTGGCGGCGCGCATCTCGTGATGGCGTGGCGCGGGACATGGCCGGTGCCGGAACCCGACGACGCGTCACCTATCCTGATGATCCTCGGTGGTTTCGGCGCACTGATTGCGCTGATCGGTCTGGGCGGCGGCTTCATTCCCGCGACCGCGGTCCTGTTCGCAGCAACGGCAACGGCCTTCGGGCGGCGTGCGATCCTCACCGATCTTGCGATCGGCCTCGTGCTCGCGATCGTGGTGTTCCTGGTGTTCGACAAGTTGCTCACGCTCAGCCTGCCATACGGGCCGATCGAACGGCTGCTGAGCTGAAGCATGGAAGCATTTGCAGCGCTCGCGCAGGGCATGCTGGTTGCGCTGCAGCCGCATAATCTCATGTTCGCGCTGATCGGCGTGTTGCTTGGCACCGCGGTCGGCGTTCTGCCGGGCATCGGCCCCGCACTCACCGTCGCGCTCCTCCTCCCCGTCACCTACAAGCTCGATCCGGCCGGATCGCTGATCATGTTCGCCGGCATCTATTACGGCGGCATGTATGGCGGCTCGACCACGGCGATCCTGATCAATACGCCCGGTGAAAGCGCGTCGATGGCGACCGCGCTCGAAGGCAACAAGATGGCCAAGGCCGGGCGCGGTGGTCCGGCGCTTGCGACTGCGGCGATCGGCTCCTTTGTCGCCGGCACCATCGCGACGCTCGGCATCGCCCTGCTCGCGCCATGGCTGGTGGAGATCGCGGTACGCTTCGGGCCGGAGGACTATTTCGCGTTGATGTGCGTTGCGTTCGTCACCGTGTCCGCGACCTTCGGCGCTTCACCGCTGCGCGGGCTGACCAGCCTGTTTGTCGGGCTGACGCTCGGCCTCATCGGCATCGACAAGCTGACCGGACAGGCCCGGCTTGGCTTCGGCGTACCGGAACTGCTCGACGGCGTGGAAGTCACGACGCTTGCGGTCGGCCTGTTCGCGGTCGGCGAAGCGCTCTATGTGGCGTCGCGGCGACGTCATCATCAGGAGACCGTCGAACCGGTGCGCGGCTCGCTCTGGATGACGCGCGAGGACTGGCGGCGGTCATGGAAGCCATGGCTGCGGGGCACCGCTTTCGGCTTTCCGATCGGTGCGCTGCCCGCCGGCGGTGCGGAAATTCCGACGTTCCTGTCCTATGCCACCGAGAAACGGCTGGCCAAAGATCCTGAGGATTTCGGCAAGGGCGCTATCGAAGGCGTGGCGGGACCCGAAGCCGCGAACAACGCCTCCGCAGCCGGCACACTCGTGCCGCTGCTGACTCTCGGTCTACCCACGTCGGCCACGGCAGCCATGATGCTCGCCGGCTTCCAGCAATACGGGCTCAATCCCGGCCCGCTGCTGTTTGCGGAGCGGCCGGATCTGGTCTGGGGTCTGATCGCGAGCCTGTTCATCGCCAATGCGATGCTGCTCGTGCTCAACCTCCCGCTGGTCGGGCTCTGGGTGCGCCTGTTGGCGATTCCGCAGCCGTGGCTCTACGCCGGCATCCTGGTCTTCGCCACGATGGGCACGATTGCCGCAAAGCCTTCGGTCGTCGAGCTTGCCATGCTCGTCGCCTTCGGACTGCTCGGATTTCTGATGCGGCGTTACGACTATCCTATCGCCCCCGTCATCGTCGGGCTGATCCTCGGACCGATGGCAGAGGCGCAATTGCGCCGCGCGCTGTCGATCAGCCTCGGCGATCCCATGGTGTTGGTCGAGAGCCCGATTTCAGCCACGCTACTTGCGATTGCGGTCTTCGCGCTGATCGCACCATTCGTACTCAAGCTGAAGGCGTTCGCCGCGCACGAGGACTAGAAAGCGCGCGCCGATCCATAGCCGCGCCGATTGCGAAGCCTCAAGCCGAAAGCAGATCCGTCATCCGCTTCGACCGGAGCACCGCCTTGCCAAAATCGACAAAGCCTTGCGGATCGTCTGGCGGCGCCGCAAGGCCAAACACCTCGTCGCTTCCCGCCCGCGGAGCCCAGACCGTACGGTCGGACAGCAGATAAACGCCGTAGGCCGCGCGGACATTTGCCGCATCCGTCAGCATCATCTCCTGTCGCAGCGTATGCGCCGCGAGCGCGGTATTTGTCACGACCGAGGTTTCGATCAGCAAGTTGCGATATTTGGGATGGCGGCGGATGTCCGCTCCGCACTCGCTGTCGATCCTGAGCGCCGCGGCATGAACCACGACCTGCAGCCGATCGACCAGCATGCGGACCGAGTGCCTGGACGCCAGCGAGAAATATCCGGCAGGATCGAGAAATACGTCGACCGCGGCCGTCACCGCGCCGCAGCCGCTATGTCCGAGCACGACGATCAGGTTCAGACTGGCGCGAAGGCGCTCGACAGCAAATTTCAGACTGCCGAGAACGTCATCGCCGAGCGTGTTGCCCGCGACACGAACGACAAAGAGGTCGTTCGGGCCTTCGCTGAAGATCAGTTCGACCGGAACACGCGCGTCCGAACATCCAAGAACCGCCGCAAATGGCACCTGCCGGAGCGAACCGTCGGCACTGTCCAGCAAGCCGAAGTCACGAGGATCGACGTGAATCTCGTACCGGACATCGCGATCCGGCGACGCCGATCCATCGAACAGGGATGCAAAGGTCAAGCTGCCCTGATTGAGCCGCCGCAGGGCCTCTCCGGCACTGTGAGGGCGTTCATGGGCTTTCGATGCGTCTTCGGCGCATCTGTAGACGATGTCGACGCGCTTCATGCCGGCCCTCTTGCTTTTCCGAGTCATGCATTATCCAGCAAATCGGCCCAATTCGGGGCCTCGCGACCATCCGCTTGGCGCGTCCGGAAAGTTGCGACACAGTCCTCCCGCCGGTGCGTGAGAGAAGCGCAATGACGACCGAGACTTCGACCGCACGCGTGCCGGAGCTGTTCGGCCACCCGAAGGGCCTGACCTTTCTGTTCGCGACCGAGATGTGGGAGCGCTTCTCCTATTACGGGATGCGCACGCTGCTCGTCCTCTACATGGTCAAGCACCTGCTGCAGCCGGAGCGCGCGGAGACCGTGATCGGCTACGACGCGCTCAAAAGCGCACTGGAACTGATATTCGGGCCGCTCGGTATCCAGCCGTTCTCCTCGCACATCTACGGCCTCTACACCGCCTTCGTCTATCTGACGCCCGTCATTGGCGGCCTGATAGCCGATCGATGGCTTGGCCAGCGCCGCACGGTGATCGTCGGAGCGATCCTGATGGCCATTGGCCACTTCATGATGGCGTTCGAAACGCTGTTTCTGCTCGCATTGTTCACGCTCATTCTCGGCAACGGCGCCTTCAAGCCGAACATCTCGACACAGGTCGGTACGCTATACGCGCCCGGCGATCCGCGTCGCGACCGCGCATTCTCGATCTTCTATGTCGGGATCAATATCGGCGCGTTCTTCTCACCGCTGGTCTGCGGCACACTCGGCGAAACCTATGGCTGGCATTACGGCTTCGCCGCCGCGGGCATCGGCATGCTGATTGGCACGCTGATCTATGTCGCGGGCTGGTCGACGTTGCCACCAGACGAGCACACCCGGACCGCACGCGAACCGAAGCGCCCGCTCGACCGCGACGAATGGCGGCGCCTCCTCGCGCTCGCCGCGCTTTTCTTGCCGGTTGCGTTCTTCTGGGCGACCTACGAACAGCAAGGCAACACCATCGCGCTGTGGGCCGATACGCGGACCGACCGCTCCGCGAATCTGCTGATCTGGCAGGGGCAAATCCCGGTCACCTGGTTTCAGGCCTTCAACCCGTTCATGATCTTCGCCTTCACGCCGTTTGTTGTCGCGCTCTGGGCCTGGCAGTCCCAGCGCAACAGCGAACCGTCGACGGTCATCAAGATGGCGCTCGGCTGCTTTGCAATCACGCTCGCCAACCTCGTTCTGGTGATCGCGACATGGCAGGCGGGGGCCGGACAGGCGAGCTGGCTGTGGCTCCTGCTCTATTTCGCGATCGTCACCATCGGTGAGCTTTATCTCTCGCCGATCGGGCTGTCGCTCGTGACCAAGGTAGCCCCTGCGCGGGTTGTCTCACTGGTGATGGGGATGTGGCTCGCGACAAGCTTCGTCGGCAATTTCATCGGCGGCTGGCTCGGCAGCTTCTGGAGCAGGATGGAAAACGCGGACTTCTTCCTGATGATCGCGGCCGTGGCGGCCTGCGCCGGCGTCGTGACCTGGCTCTTCAACCGGCCGCTAAAGCCGATCCTGCGAACGTGACGGACGCATAAAAAACCTCCGCGCAGACGCAATTCTACGCGGAGGCAGTTTGACGTATGATCTGCGCGACGCGCTTCGCAAAAAGCCCCGCTTCCGCGCAGCGAGAAAATTTCGCCGCGGCGCGACATGATCGTCATCCCCCAGTTGGGGTATGCCACTCAGAATTTGCCGGCCGTGGTTGATTGATCGCTCATCGCGGCCTTCGCAATCAG
>NZ_DATMRV010000064.1:0-23930 GCF_035565795.1 Pseudorhodoplanes sp. | reverse complement strand
AATGCGACGTCTTTTCGTCGGCGCTGCACTGGCAGCCTTGTTCGTTTCTTCAGCCGCGCAGGCTC
This sequence comes from Pseudorhodoplanes sp., assembly GCF_035565795.1. GTDB lineage: Bacteria > Pseudomonadota > Alphaproteobacteria > Rhizobiales > Xanthobacteraceae > Pseudorhodoplanes. Next base: position 23,865 of record NZ_DATMRV010000064.1, on the reverse strand, counting down.
AGAACTGGACCGGATTTTACATCGGCGGGAATACCGGCGTTGGCTTCGGCAAGACGTCCAGCGTCAATCAGCCGGTCGATTTGTTGAGCGAAGCATTTTTTAACTCAGGGGGCCTCGATTTTGCGCCGGGATCGTTCGATACCTCGGCTCATCGAAACGGCTGGGTCGGCGGCCTGCAGGCCGGGTATAACTGGCAAGCGGGAGCCTTCGTCTTTGGCGTGGAAGCCGATATCCAGAAGTCCGCCATCGGTGGCCGCCGCTCCCAGCAAGCTTTCGCGCTACCGTTAGCTTGGGGTTCGGCGTATGCGTTCGACGTCAACACGGAAAGCAACCTTGAGTGGTTCGGGACGCTGCGCGGACGAGTCGGGTTTCTGATAACGCCAGACTTTCTGCTCTATGGGACCGGAGGCCTGACTTATGGCGGCGTTGAGAACAGCGCGGCCGTGGTTTTTGCGCCATCAGTTCAACCAGCGGGGGTATTGGGCGGCCTCGGCTCATTGACTTTTCAGTGCAGCACGACCGCCGCTGCCCCGACTTCGGATTGCTATGCGGGTCGCGGCACAGGAACGCGCATCGGCTGGACCGCCGGCCTCGGTGGCGAGTGGAAGCTCGACGCAAACTGGTCGGTCAAGCTGGAATATCTGCACCTGCAATTGCAGGGCATGTCGATCAACCTGGTAAGCCCGCCGCCCAGTTCTCCCGGCGTGAGCACCAATTTCGTGTTCGACGATTTCGCCTATGACATCGTGCGCGTCGGACTGAATTACAGGTTCAATTAGTCCGTTACCTGCGCAGACACAAAGAAAAGCGGGTGGGGGCCAAGCCTTCGCGGGGACTTCAAGCGACCCCCACCCGATCCTTCCCGTGTCAGGGAAGGAAATTCAGAAGCGTAACGATCAGCCGCGGCGCCAGCCGGGCATCATGCCCATGCCCGGACCGTGCGGCGGGAAGCGGTCCGCGAGCTTGCGGCGCTGTTCGGGCGAAAGCACTTCAGCGGCGTCGCCGAGCGCCTGCGTGACGCGCTTCGACACGCTGTCGGCAAGCGCGATCTGATCGGCGCGCAGCTTTTCCATCGCAGCGCGATCGATCGTGGTCGCGGTCAGGAGATCCCGCGCCTGCTGACGGGCGGAGCGGGCGAGGTCGCGGGCCGGCAACACGTCCTTCAGCATGTCGCGCATGATGCCGCGCAGCTTCTCCTGCTGTTCGTTGGTGGCGTCGAGTTCGATCGACAGATGGCGCACCATGCGGTCGGCGCGATCCTCGATCTGCGCGGGGTCGAGCGGCGCGCCGAAGTGGGCGCGTGCGCCATGCCAGCCGCCGAACGGATTGCTGAGGGCCTTGTTGACGACGGCGCCGGTGAGGATGGCGGTCGCCGCAACAATCGAGGCGAACATGAACAGGCGGCCGCGGCGCGTGCGCGGCACCGGGGGCTGCGTGATGAGCGCGCGCGTTTCGATCGGATCGTCGGAGCGGAGGCTGGGCTTGTGCTCGGTCATGGGGCGTCTCCAGGGCGTCGTGGCGATGACCACCTCGCCACTCTGGCGACGACGCGTTTCGCGGCGATGTGCCGAATGTAAAGTTATGTAAATGATCGCGTCGCGCATAAAGGGAGTGTGATTCACGCGCGGCCCGGCGTGGTGTTCGCGTCAGCTTCATGATCACCGGCGGGGAGGACGGCGAAGAGATTCCGATGATCTGGACAATATGTTCGAGCTCCGGCGAGCGGATTGACGCGCCGTGTGTCACCGCAGCAGACGGACGAATCGCAGTGATGCCGGGTGGGCAACTGCCCGTGTGCGACGCGCGAGGGCGCACGTGCGAACAGGATGCGTTCTTGACCTTGGCAGCGTGACACCAAATGATGTCTTCGCGCCGTTATTGCGAGCGCCAACAAACATCTCTGGAAGGAAACCCCATGAAGATTCCGTGCTTTGTCGCGGCGATGCTTCTGTCTTGTGCGTCAACGGTTCACGCGCAGGACTTTCCCACGCGACCGATCACGATCCTTGTGGGCGTTTCGCCTGGTGGCGTCACCGATCTCGCGACGCGCGCCTATGCGAATTCGATTTCGAAGAACACCGGCTGGAAAGTCGTGGTCGAAAACCGAACGGGCGCCGGTGGCGCAGTGGCGGCCAAGGCCGTCGAAAGTGCGGCGCCGGACGGATATACATTGCTCACGGTGGTCGGCGCGCAACTGGCGTCGATTCCGGCGATGCAGAATCCGCCGCCCTTCGATCCGATCCGCGGCTTTCAGCCGATCTCGCTGACATTCCGGCTCGCGCAATTGCTGGCGGTGCCGGCCGACAGTCCGGCGAACACGCTCTCCGAATTGCTCGCGCTCGCCAAGAAGAAGGATGGCGGGTTGTCGTTCGGCACGCCGGGCGCCGGAAGTCCCGCGCATCTTCTCGGCGCCAAGATCGCGCTCGCGACCGGTACGCCGATGCAATACGTGCATTATCGCGGCGGGCCGCCGATGATCGCGGACCTCGTCACGGGGCGGCTGGATTTCGGCCTGTTGTCCTATATCGCGGCCAAGCCGCACATGGACGACAAGAAGCTGAAGGGGCTCGTGATCGATTCGGAAGCGCGGCTCGAACAAATTCCGAATGTGCCGACGCTGATCGATGCCGGCCTTGCCAAAGAGCGCGTTGCGAACTGGTTCGGCGTCGCAGCCCCCGCCGGCACGCCGGCCGACATCGTGCGCAAGCTCAACGCCGAATTCGCGCGCGCTTCGAAGGATCCCGACGTGATCCGGCAGCTCGAGGCATCGGGCGCGCAGGTCGCGACCTCCACGCCGGAGGAGATGACGCGGCTGGTGGTCGAGGAAGTCGCGTCGATGAAGTCGCTGATCAGCGCGCTGGGGCTGAAGAAGGAATAGGGCGGAAATCAAAACCCGAAGAGCGCGAAGATCGCCGCGAGCACCGCGGCGATCGCAGCGAAAATGCCGAAGATGACCGCTGCAATCGCATCGAGCACCATTTCGACGATGTCCGAGATTGTGCTCGTTGCGACCACGACAGCGCAGAGGCCGGCGCTGACCAGCAGCGACGTGATCATGCTGAAGGCCACGAGCCACAGCACGACGAAGATGATTCCGCTGATGATCAGCGCGGCGGCGATGCGTCGAACCGGGCTGCCTGCCCTTGTGCGCGGGGTGATCGGTTCGTTGGGTGCGCTCATTCCGTCCCCCGCCGCCCGCTCACCCGATGGCGGCTAACGCCCGCCTGCGGCCTTGCGCGACTCCGCAAGTTCGAGCACGTGCGTCTCTTCCGGAATCGTCTCGGTCGCGAGCGTCGAGCGGTTGATGTCTGCGATCTTCGTGACGCCGGTGAGCGCCATGGTGATGTCCAGCTCCTTGCGGATCACATCGATCGCCGTCGTTACGCCCTGCTTGCCGAGTGCGCCCAGCCCGTAGATATAGGCGCGGCCGATCAGGCAGCTCTTCGCACCGAGCGCAAGCGCGCGGAACAGATCCTGCCCGGAGCGGATGCCGCCATCGAACATCACTTCGATATCGTTGCCGACCGCGTCCGCGATCTTCGGCAGCATCGCGATCGATGACGGTGCGCCATCGAGCTGGCGGCCGCCGTGGTTCGAGACCACGATCGCGTCGGCGCCGCTCTTGGTCGCGAGCTTTGCATCCTCGACATCGAGAATGCCTTTCACGATCAGCTTGCCCGGCCACAGCGAGCGGATCCAGGCGACGTCCTGCCAGCTCAGCGTCGGATCGAACTGGCTGTTGGTCCATTGCGCGAGCGAATTGACGCCCTCCATGCCCTTCACGTGGCCTGCGAGATTTCCGAAAGTCTTGCTCTTGGCGCCGAGGATGCTCTTCACCCAGCGCGGCTTCGACATGATGTCGAGCACGTTGGAGAGCTTGATCTGCGGCGGCACGGTCATGCCGTTCTTGATGTCGCGGTGGCGCTGGCCGAGCACCTGCAGATCGACCGTCAGCACGAGTGCGGAACAGTTCGCGGCTTTCGCGCGCGCGATCAGGTCGGCGATGAAGCCGCGGTCGCGGATCACGTAGACCTGGAACCAGAACGGCCTCTTGGTTGCCTCCGCGACCTGCTCCATCGAACAGATCGACATCGTCGACATGCAAAACGGGATGCCGGCCTCGTTCGCCGCCTCCGCCGCGAGGATCTCGCCATTGCCATGCTGCATGCCGCACAATCCGATCGGCGCGAGCGCGATCGGCAGCGATGATTTCTGCCCGACGATGGTGGTGGAGAGGTCGCGCTTGTCCACATTGACCAGGACGCGCTGGCGCAGCTTCACGCGCTCCATATCGGCGCGGTTGGCGCGAAAGGTCTCCTCGGCATAGGAGCCGGAATCGACATACTGGAAGAAGGCCCGCGGCACGCGCTTTTCGGCAAGCTGGCGCAGATCCTCGATGCAGGTGATTGGCGTCATTGGCGTTTCCATCCCATATACTTCTGCGTAGCATAGCGCGCGGACGCAAAAAATGCGCGAGTTGGCGGCGATCATTTTTGCCCTTGGTGGTGCAGAACTTGGTCGCGCAGAAAAGGACCACGGCATGAGCGCAGGCAGGAAGCACAGCGAGCACGAGCACGAGCCGGAGCAGGAGAGGAAGGAGCGTCTCGACCGGGCTCTCGACGAGGGGCTGGAGGAGACCTTCCCGGGCTCCGATCCGGTCAATGTCGTCCAGCCGCCGCATTCGCCTTCGGACAAGGACGAAATTTGAGCACAGCCTTATTCAGGCGCCGCGTGTGCACTGCGGCCGTAGGCATGTGACGATAATCCCGTTATACACCGGCCGAAATTGGCGACCGCGTCCGCGGTCACGACCAAGGGTTGTTAACACCGAACCCGCGCGTTCGGGTCCTGCAACTTTTGCTCACAACTTTTGACGCCAATTTCGGTAGGATGGTCATTAAACGGACCTGAACAGTAACGGGGACGGGGGTTTCGAGAGTGACACGTCGATTCTTCGGCACGGACGGCATTCGTGGGCGCGCCAACGGGGTTATCACGCCCGAACTCGCGCTCAAGGTCGGCCAGGCCGCTGGCCTCGTGTTTCAGCGCGGCGATTATCGGCACCGGGTCGTCATCGGCAAGGATACGCGCCTGTCCGGCTACATGATCGAGAACGCGCTGGTCGCCGGCTTCACGTCGGTTGGCATGGATGTGCTGCTGTTCGGCCCGATGCCGACGCCGGCCGTCGCGATGCTGACGCGCTCGATGCGCGCCGATCTCGGCCTGATGATTTCCGCTTCGCACAATCCGTATGACGACAACGGCATCAAGCTGTTCGGACCGGACGGCTACAAGCTGTCGGACGCGGTCGAACTCGAGATCGAAGCGGTGATGGAGGAGAACGTCACACGGCGTCTCGCCAAGTCCGCCGACCTCGGCCGCGCCAAGCGCATCGACGGCGTGCAGGATCGCTATATCGAATTCGCCAAGCGCACATTGCCGCGCGACCTGTCGCTTGACGGCCTGCGCGTGGTGGTGGATTGCGCGAACGGCGCGGCCTATCGGGTCGCCCCCGAAGCGCTTTGGGAACTCGGCGCCGAAGTGGTCGCAATCGGGGTCGATCCGGACGGCTTCAATATCAACAAGGATTGCGGTTCCACCGAGCCTGCCGCGCTGTCGGCCAAGGTGCGCGAGGTGCGCGCCGATGTCGGTGTCGCGCTCGACGGCGATGCCGACCGTGTGGTGATCGTGGACGAGAAGGGCCATGTCATCGATGGCGACCAACTGATGGCGGTGATTGCCGGAAGCTGGAAAGAGGATGGCCGCCTGACCAAGGACGGCGTGGTCGCGACCATCATGTCCAATCTCGGCTTCGAACGGCACCTCAAGGCGCTCGGCCTGTCGCTGTCACGCACCCCGGTCGGCGACCGCTACGTGCTGGAACACATGCGCGAGCATGGTTTCAACCTCGGCGGCGAGCAGTCCGGGCACATTATCCTGTCCGACTATGCGACGACCGGCGACGGCCTCGTCGCGGCGCTGCAGGTGCTCGCGGTGGTGAAGCGGCAGAACCGTCCAGTCTCGGAGGTCTGCCACGTGTTTGATCCGCTGCCGCAGATCCTGAAGAACGTCCGCTACAAGTCGGGCAAGCCGCTGGAGAACGATGCGGTGAAGCGCACGATCGACGGGGCTACGGCGCGCCTGAACGGCAATGGGCGGCTGGTGATCCGCCCCTCCGGCACAGAGCCGGTGATCCGGGTGATGGGCGAGGGCGACGACCCGTATCTCGTGGAGGAGATCGTCGACGAGATCGTCGAGGCGCTGACCCAGGCGGCGCCCTAAACCTCACTTCCGGCGCCGGAGCGCGAGTGCTTCGGCCACAGCTTTCAGTAAGCTCGCAAGGCCAAGCAGTGCGATCAGCATCCCGATCGCCAGAACGATCAGCATTTCGGTCCCGCCAGGGGCCGCGGACGCTGAAATGGCGGTGATCAAGCCGGCGAGCACGAGAAGGATCGCGGGAACAAAGCGGATCATCGTCGGCTCCAATCCACTTTAGATTACATACAAAATCAGCATTTTCGCTTTGCGGCAGCTCAAGTCGGCCTGCTAACGATTGTTGCAAGTTGAACTATCTAACCCGCCGCGCCATCTCTGCGTTATGATCGTCTGCTCCTGCAACGTCCTGACCGATACGGCCATCCGGACCGCCTGCCATACCGAGCGGCCGCGGACGACCGGTGAGGTTTATGGCTGCCTCGGTTGCAGCCCCCAGTGCGGACGGTGCGCCCGTACCATCAAGACGATCCTGGACCAGGCGCTGGGCGGCAATTGCGCCTCCGGCTGTTCCGTCTGCCCGATGGCCGGCACGGCCCATACCGCTCCTGCCGAAGCGGCCTGATCTCTTTCACGTCGTTCTGTGAGTTTCGCGACGGGCATCCGCCCGCCCGCCTTGCGCGGCTCTGTTCTTAAGTTTAGAACGTCTCCAAACTGTTTGGAATGAGGAGCTTGCGGCCATGAAGGGCGATCCGAAGGTTGTCGACTATCTGAACAAGGGCCTGCGAAGCGAGCTGACAGCCATCAATCAGTACTGGCTGCACTATCGTATCCTCGACAATTGGGGCTTCCGCGACCTCGCCAAGAAGTGGCGTGCGGAATCGATCGAAGAGATGCACCACGCCGACAAGTTCGCGGAGCGCATCCTGTTCCTCGACGGCTTTCCGAACATGCAGGTGCTCGATCCGCTGCGCATCGGTCAGAACGTGAAGGAAGTGATGGAGTGCGATCTCGCGGCCGAGCACGACGCGCGCAATCTCTATCAGGAGGCCGCGACCTATTGCCATTCAGTCAAGGATTACGTGTCGCGCGATCTGTTCGAACAGCTGATGAAGGACGAGGAGCATCACATCGATTTCCTCGAAACGCAGCTTGATCTGATCAAGAAGGTCGGACTCGAACTCTATTCGCAGAAGTACATGGGCAAGCTCGAAGACGATTGATTCGACACGTTCGCACGAACCAGTTCATCGCAAATTTTGCGCGGCGCTTCGGCGCCGCGCTTTTTTTGTTAACGCCATGTTTGCGAAGGTTGATGCGGCGTAAAGAAATGCAGAGCGAGCGCGGTACAAACATGCCTTGCAAGCCGCAAACGTTAAAGTTCGCGGTTAAAAATCAAGGTTAAGTGCCGCTTAAACAATTTCTGCGATGGTCCACTCACTCCATTCGCCGAGTGAGGACGGATTATGAAAAGTATCAACGCGAGTTTGATTGCAGGCGCTGTCGCCATATCGATTGCAGGTCCTGCAGCCGCTGCCGACATGCCGCTGCCCGTTTACAAAGCTCCGGTCGCTATCCAGACCGGTGGCTGGTATCTGCGCGGCGATATCGGCATGACCAACCAGAAGGTGAAGGAGCTGACCAGCCCTGATCCGGCATTTGCTGGCGTCTCGGTCGTGCAGAAGGAGTTCGATTCCTCCATGCTGTTCGGCCTCGGCATTGGCTATCAGTTCAACAACTGGTTCCGCGTCGATGCCACGGGTGAATATCGCGGCGGCTCGACCTTCACCGGGCTGGATGTCTGGAACAATGGCACCGGTTTGAACCGGTATGAGGGCATCAAATCCGAATGGCTGTTCCTCGCCAACGCCTATATTGATCTTGGCACCTGGTGGTGCTTCACCCCGTTTGTCGGCGCTGGCATCGGTGTATCGCGCAACACCATCAGCAATTTCGTCGACTTCAATATGATCCCCCCAAACAATGCGCTTGGGTACTCCAACAGCCATTCCCAATGGGAGATGGCTTGGGCGCTCCACGCCGGTATCGCGTATAAAATCAACAACAATTTCACAGCTGAGTTTGCCTATCGCTATGTAAATCTTGGCGATGCGGCAACCAACGATCTGATCGGCTATAACGGCGCCAATGCTGTGTACAATCCGATCCTGTTCAATACGATCACCTCGCACGATTTCAAGCTGGCGCTGCGATGGAATCTATCGCCGACCGAGACGATCGCTCCGATCGCGATGCCCGCTTACGCGCCGCCCGCGGCCTACAATCCGCCGCCGGCTCCGGTCTATGCGCCGCCGCCGCCGCTGATGCGCAAGGGCTGAAGCCAGCTTTCGGCGAACTGGAATGCGAAGAGGCGGGGCATCACCCCGCCTCTTTTGCGTTTGGTGCGAATGTGGATCGGTCGGGCTTATTCGGCCGGCTGCAGCGTCGCGTGCTTGCGCTCCGAAAGACGGAAGCGGGCAGGGCGCTCGAACAGGAAGTTCAGTGCTGTTCCGCGCACCAGCCAGTGCAGGACAAGCGGTGTCGTCACAGCGACGCTGGTCACGAGGAATGCGACCGTGCCGGGATCGGTAATGATGCCCGCCTTCACGAGCGCGATGCGCGTCACCACCATCGGCAGGAAGAAGGCGAGATAGATCACGATCGAATTCTGTCCGCACAGGCGAACGAAGCCGATGAGATCGAACCGCGCCAGCAGCACCGAGATCGCGATGACCGCAGCCGCGCCGGCAAAGCCGCACGCAAGCGAAATGCCTGGTGTTGTCGAAAGGCCTGCTTTCACGAGGGCCGCCGTGACGAGCGCCCACGCCGCAAGACCCGCCCAGGTGATGAGCGCGCGCGACCGGAACCATTCGGCATGCGTGACGATGAAGCGGCCGGACAGCGTGCCGGCATAGAAGAAGACGAAGCGCGCGGCGAATTCGTCGATCAGTGTCCATCCGGTGTGGATATGCGCGGTTTCCAACGCAGCCGCTGCGGTCAGCACCAGCGCCGGCGGGAGTCGGCGGGTGAGACGCGCAACGAGAAAGAACACCGGCAGAAGGTAGATGAACCACAGCGTCCCGAACGGATCGATAAATGCCGTGAGATAAATCCGCATCGCTTCGAGCACGCCGCCCTGCGCGACATAGACAGGGCCGCGGAACGCGAACTGGATCGTTAGCCACAGCACATAGAAATAGGCGAAGTGCAGGATCTTGCGATCGAGGAACGTGCGCCAGTCCTTGTCGAGACCGCGCGCGGCGAACAATCCTGCGATCAGGAAGAATGCGGGAATGCGGAACGGCTTTGCGAATTCGACGACCGGATGCATCCAGCCGGCGGCGCCGAGTGCTTCTTCGCTGGACAGCGTCGAGTGCATCATCACGACCAGGATGATCGAGACGCCCTTCGCGTAGTCGATCCAGTCTATACGAGCCGAATGCGTCATCGCGTGTCCGATGCGGATCCTCGTCCGCGGCGGCAAGGTAGTGCGCTTCGCAAGGTTTCGCAGTCGGTTCCGTCAAATAGAGTCAATTTCAATGCGTTAACGGCCGCGCCGCACAGCGTATGGTTAGCGAAGCCTTAACCAACGGCGCTTATGGTTTCCGGAACGTTGACGCCCAGACGGGCGACTGCCGAAGGATGAGTGCAATGCGTCGGATCTCACATGCCGTGATGTGTGCAGGTGTCGCTGCCATGTGCAGCGTCTCGCTGAATGCGCAGGCCGCGGATATGCCGGTTATCTACGCGCCAAGCCGCCCCGCAGGCGCTGTCACCGAATTCGTCTCCGGCTGGTATCTGCGCGGCGACATCGGATATCGCACCAACACCAGCATCGGGAGCGTGACGTCGACCTTTCCGCTTCCGACAAATTCCGATTTCAGTGACGTCGCCACGTTCGGTGGTGGCGGTGGCTACAAGGCGGGATGGTTCCGCGCCGATGTGACAATCGATTATGCCGGCAAGGCCGGGTATTCGGGCGACGGCCCATATGTCGGTGCATTTTCCGGCAAAGTCGAATCCTGGACGGCGCTCGCCAACATCTATCTCGATCTCGGGACCTGGAACGGACTGACGCCCTATGTCGGCATCGGCGCGGGCGCGGTGACGTTCCGCGCTTACGATTTCGCTGCGCCGCTCGGCATCCTGACGCTGGATTATCAATCGAAGACCGAGTTCGCCTGGGCTTACATGGCGGGTATTGCGTGGTGCTTCGCGCCGCGCTGGCTGGTGGATTTCAGCTATCGCCGCATGAACCTTGGCGAGGTCACGTTCAATCCGGCGCTTCTCAATGAGTTGAAGCTGCAGGATCTCACGGCGAACGAATTCCGTATCGGCCTGCGCTACAATTTCGACTAGGCCTATCTTCGACTCGGCGCATCTTCGAACGAGGCGCATCCAGCCTGTTTGCCGATCACGCATCCGCTACCAAAGTTTGGCGTAACGCCGCTTGACGGCGTGCCGGTCTGTCCTTATCCCCGTCCCTGGGCCACCCCTCCCCAACGAGTGGGCGTGCTATCTGGAAGGATAGACCATGACGACAGCTGTTCCCGGCGTGCGGCCGGCTAATCCGCATTTTTCCTCCGGCCCCTGCGCCAAGCGCCCCGGCTGGACCCTCCAAGCCCTCAAAGACGCACTGGTTGGACGCTCGCACCGCTCGAAAGAGGGCAAGGTGAAGCTGAAGCGTGCGATCGATCTTACCCGCGAAATTCTTGAAGTACCGGCCGATTACAAGATCGGTATCGTGCCTGCGTCGGATACCGGCGCGGTCGAAATGGCGCTGTGGTCGCTGCTCGGAGCGCGCCCCGTCACCATGCTCGCCTGGGAATCCTTCGGCGAAGGCTGGGTCACCGATGTCGAGAAGCAGCTCAAGCTGAAGGACGTCACGACCTACAAGGCGCCGTATGGCGAGCTTCCCGATCTCTCCAAGGTCGACAGTGACACTGACATCGTCTTCACCTGGAACGGCACCACCTCCGGCGTGCGCGTTCCGAATGCGGACTGGATCAAGGCTGACCGCAAGGGCCTGACGATCTGCGACGCGACCTCGGCCGCATTCGCGCAGCCGCTCGATTTTGCAAAGCTCGATGTCGTGACCTTCTCCTGGCAGAAGGCGCTCGGCGGCGAAGCGGCGCACGGCATTCTCATTCTGTCGCCGCGTGCTGTGGAGCGGCTCGAGACCTACAAGCCGGCCTGGCCGTTGCCGAAGATCTTCCGCATGACGAAGGGCGGCAAGCTGAACGAAGGCATTTTCGTCGGCGAGACCATCAACACGCCGTCGATGCTGTGCGTGGAGGATTATCTCGACACGCTCGCCTGGGCGAAGTCGGTCGGTGGCCTGAAGGGGCTGATCGCGCGCGCGGACGCGAACGCGAAGGCGATCCACGACTGGATCGAGAAGACCCCGTGGATCGATAATCTCGCCACCGATGCGAAGACGCGCTCGAATACGTCGGTCTGCCTCAAGATCGTCGATCCCGCGATCACCGCGTTGTCGGTCGATGCGCAATGGGCCTTCGTGAAGGATCTCGTGGCTTTGTGCGAGAAGGAAGGCGTCGCCTTCGATTTCGCCAATCACCGCGATGCTCTACCGGGCTTGCGTGTGTGGTGCGGTGCGACGGTCGAACGCTCCGACGTCGCAGCATTGCTGCCGTGGCTGGACTGGGCTTACGCCAGGACCAAGGAAAAGCTGCCGAAGGCGGCCTGATCGTTTTCACCTAATGCGTAGTCCCGTCACCCTGAGGTGCTCGATGCGCAGCATCGAGCCTCGAAGGGCGACGGCCCGTACCGCATCCTTCGAGGCTCGCTTCGCTCTCACCTCAGGATGACGGTCCTCCAAAAGGACACATGTCATGACCGCACCGAAAGTTCTCATTTCCGACGCCCTGTCTCCCGCCGCCGTACAGATCTTCAAGGATCGCGGCATCGAGGTCGATTTCCAGCCCAACCTCGGCAAGGACAAGGACAAGCTCGCCGAGATCATCGGCAATTACGACGGCCTTGCGATCCGCTCGGCGACAAAAGTCACGCCGAAGGTCCTGCAGAACGCCAAGAACCTGAAAGTGATCGGCCGCGCCGGCATCGGCGTCGACAATGTCGACATCCCGGCCGCGACTGCCAAGGGCATCATCGTGATGAATACGCCGTTCGGCAATTCGATCACGACCGCCGAACACGCCATCACCCTGATGCTCGCACTGGCGCGGCAGATTCCGGCCGCCGATCTGTCGACGCAGGCCGGCAAGTGGGAAAAGAACCGCTTCATGGGCGTGGAGATCACCGGCAAGACGCTTGGTGTGATCGGCGCCGGCAATATCGGTTCGATCGTGATCGATCGCGCGCTCGGGCTTCGCATGCGCGTCATCGCCTATGATCCGTTCCTGTCGCCGGAGCGGGCGAGGGATCTCGGCGTCGAGAAGGTCGAACTGGACGATCTATTCAAGCGCTCCGATTTCATCACGCTGCACACACCGCTGACCGAGAAGACCAAGAACATCGTCGATGCGAAGGCGATTGCGATGGCGAAGAAGGGCGTTCGCATCATCAATTGCGCACGCGGCGGCCTCGTCGACGAAAACGCATTGCGTGCCGCGCTCGATTCCGGCCAGGTCGCGGGCGCTGCCTTCGACGTGTTCTCGACCGAACCCGCGAACGAGAATCCGCTGTTCGGGCATCCGAACGTGATCTGCACGCCGCATCTCGGCGCCTCCACAACGGAGGCGCAGGAGAATGTCGCACTGCAGGTTGCCGACCAGATGTCGGAATATCTGCTGCGCGGCGCGATCTCGAACGCGGTCAACTTCCCTTCGATTACGGCGGAAGAAGCGCCACGTCTGCGCCCGTTCATCGAGCTTGCCGAAAAGCTCGGTTCGTTCGCGGGCCAGCTCACCGAGACCGGGCTCGAAAAGGTGACGATCACCTATGAAGGCGCGGTCGCGCAGATGAAGATCAAGGCGCTCACCTCCGCGGCGCTGGCGGGCCTGCTGCGTCCGATGTTGCAGGACATCAACGTCGTCTCCGCGCCGGTGATCGCCAAGGAGCGCGGCATCGTGATCGACGAGATCAGCCGCGAGGGCGAGTGCGATTACGAAAGCCTGATCACTGTCACGGTCACGACGCAGCGTCAGACCCGCTCGCTGTCGGGCACCGTGTTCGCCGATGGCCGTCCGCGCATCGTCAACATCAAGGGCATCCGCATGGACGCGGAGTTCGGCCCCTCGATGATCTACATCACCAATCTCGACAAGCCGGGCTTCATCGGCCGCTTCTCGTCCACGCTGGGCGAGGCGGGGATCAACATCGCGACCTTCCATGTCGGACGCGAAGCGCCGGGCGCCAATGCGGTCGCGCTGATCGAGATCGACGGCGAACTGCCGGACGCGGTGCTCGAGGCGGTGCGTGCGCTGCCGCAGGTGCAATCGGCGAAGCCGCTGAAGTTCTGATTATTTGCGGTCAACCGACCGAGGCGACGGTGCGCGCTGGCCCGAGCGTCGAGCGCGTAACGTAACGCTAGGCGATCTGCTTCTTTGCCGCCATGCGCGTCGCAAGCAGCACGCCGCCGACAATGAATACGGTTCCGACGAAGTGGAACCATTGCGGCACTTCGCCCAGAAACAGCATCGCCTGCACCGATCCGAACACGATGATGAGCGGGTAGAGCGCCGCCACCGGGTTCGGGCCAAGCAGCTGAACGCCGCGGTTGTAACAGAGATAGGCGAGCAGCGACGGGAAGATCGCCATGTACAGAACGACGGCGGTGCGATGCGCGTCAAAAGTCGGCATGCCGGTTTGCGACAGCTCCCAGCCTGCGAGCGGCACCACGATCAATGTGCCCGCGATTGCCGTGACCGCCAGGAACGAAAGCGGATGCATGGCGGGCCGCTTGCGCAGCAGCGGCGAATAAAGCGCGAAGATCAGGATCGCGAGCAGGAACCAGAGGTCGCCGCGATTGAATGAAATCGAATGCAGGACGTCCGGATCGCCGCGGGTCAGAATCACCAGCACGCCGAAGAACGACGTCACGATCCCGGCAATCTGCCATCTCGTAAGCCGGTCGCCGACCAGCAGATACGACATCAGCCCGATCACCATCGGCATCGTGCACTGGATCAGCAGGCCGTTGATCGCGAGCGTATATTGCAATCCCCAATAGGAAGGGATCGCGTAACCAGTGGTGCCGGTCAGGCCAAGCAGGCACAGGATCGGCATATGCATTTTGATCGTTGGCCAGTCGCGCTTCAGATGAGGCCAGGCGAACGGCAGAAGCACCAGGGCAGCGATTCCCCAGCGCAATGCGCTCAACGACACCGGAGGGATGACGCCCGCGATGTGGCGCCCGAGCACGATGTTGAGCGACCACATCAGATACGTCAGGCAGACGAGGAGGTAAGCCTGCTGGTTAAGCCAGCCGCCAAACCGGCCCACGACACTGGCCATCGAACGCCCCCGGCGGGTTGGATGGATGTAGCCCGCCGGATGGCGGCACCGACCTCACTACACAAGCCCTGCCGGGACCGGAAGGCCGTCTTGCGCATGCGGGCCGCGCAATAACCATTGCAGGGACCAACTTTGCCAAAATTTCATCCTTTTCAACCGCTTATCGGCCAGATTCGTCCGGTCTGCAGGCCTCTTCGTCTTGCCTATGCGGCCTGCTTGCCGTATCGGAAACGAGCCTCGCTACGGCCGGGCACACGGTTGAGTAAGGGCCCGCGGGCCGCGGGAGGAAACTGAGCGGATGGCGAATGTAGTTGTCGTCGGAGCGCAATGGGGCGACGAAGGCAAAGGCAAGATTGTCGACTGGCTGTCCGAACAGGCCGATGTCGTTGTCCGATTTCAAGGCGGGCATAACGCCGGACACACGCTGGTTATCGACGGCAAGACCTACAAGCTTTCGCTGCTGCCTTCCGGCGTTGTGCGTCCGAACAAGCTGTCGGTAATCGGCAATGGCGTGGTCGTGGACCCGCATGCGCTCGTTGCCGAGATCGACCGGCTGAAAGAACAGGGCGTCGCGGTGACGCCAGATAATCTGCGTATCGCAGAGAATGCGACGCTGATCCTGTCGCTGCATCGCGAACTCGAAGCGATCCGCGAATCCGGCGCGGCCCGTATCGGCACGACGAAGCGCGGCATCGGCCCGGCCTATGAAGACAAGGTCGGCCGGCGCGCAATCCGCATGATGGATCTTGCCGACCTGCCCGCGTTGCGTGGCAAGATCGAACGGCTGCTTGCGCATCACAACGCGCTGCGCCGCGGCAACGGGCTTGCCGAAGTTTCGCCCGACACCGTGTATGAGGAACTCGCCGCTATCGCGCCGCGCGTGCTGCCTTATCTCGATTCGGTCTGGTCGATGCTCGATGCGAAGCGCCGCGAAGGGCGCCGCATCCTGTTCGAGGGCGCGCAGGGCGCGCTGCTCGATATCGACCACGGCACCTATCCTTTCGTGACCTCGTCCAACACCGTCGCCGCCCAGGCCGCGACCGGTTCCGGCCTTGGCCCGGGCGCCATCGGTTATGTGCTCGGCATCTGCAAGGCCTACACGACCCGGGTGGGCGAGGGGCCGTTCCCGACCGAACAGGACAACGATATCGGTCGGCTGATCGGCGAGCGCGGGCGCGAATTCGGCACCGTGACCGGGCGGCCCCGGCGCTGCGGCTGGTTCGATGCGGTGCTGGTGCGACAAACTGTCCGGACCAGCGGCATCAACGGTATCGCATTGACCAAGCTGGATATTCTGGACGGGTTCAAGGAAATCAAGGTCTGCACGGGCTACCGCGTCGACGGCAAGATGGTCGACCATCTGCCCGCCAGCGAGCATGCCCAGGCGCGGGTCGAGCCCATCTACGAAACCATCGAAGGGTGGCAGGATGCCACCGCGGGCGCCCGGTCATGGGCCGACCTGCCGGCCCAGGCCATCAAGTATGTAAGATGGATCGAGGAATTGATCGGGTGTCCGGTTGCGCTCTTGTCCACCTCACCCGAGCGCGAGGATACTATTCTCGTACAGAATCCGTTCGAGGCATGACACGATGGGGAATAGGGGCTCCTTTGTGATCAAGGATCGATCAGGGACGCATGGCTGACTATTACCCTCTGATCCAACGCGCCATCGCCGGTCTCGACAAGAACACCGGTGAGGCCCGCCGCGCGCTTTACGAGCGCGCGCGGACGGCGTTGGTCGCGCAATTGCGCGGGGTAAGTCCTCCGCTCCAGGAGGCCGAAATCACACGGGAGCGCCTGGCGCTCGAAGAGGCGATCCGCAAGGTCGAGGCCGAAGCGGCCCGCCGCACGCGGGTGGATGCGCCGCCGCCTGCACCTCCGCCGCCGCCCGCACCATCCGGGCCTGCGGCTCCACGTTTCCCGAATGCAGCCCCGCCGGCGCAGAACCGGCCGCAGCGTCCGCCGGTTGCTCCGCCTGCGGGGGGGCCGAAAGAGGGGCGTCAGCCTCCGGCCGGCAAACCAGCGGCATCGCCTCCGCCGAGCGCAAAGCCCGGCGCCATGCCGCCTCCGGGCGCGAAGTCTGGTGCAACGCCGCCGCCAAAATTCTCACCGCTTCCGCCCCGCACGCCGGGACCCGGGCCGCAGCCTCCGAAAGGCCCTCCGCCACCCGGAGCGCCGCGTCCTTCGCGCGACCCGTTCGCGGAGCTTTCAAGCGACTTCGATCGCATGATGGAGCCCAAGCTCGCGCAGGAAGATTTCAGCCGCGAGATGCGCCCCACCGGCCGCGATGCCGGTCCTCCGCTGTCCGATCCGTTCCGTGAGCCACCGCCGCCGCGTCCCGCGCGGCCGCCGCGGGACATGCACGAGCACGAGGAAGACGAGGAGGAGGATGAAGGTCCGCGCCGCCCGATCGGCACCCTCATCAAGGCGGCGATCGCCGTCGTCTTGGTGCTGGGCATCGGCTGGCTCGCGTGGTCCCAGCGCGGCTTGGTGACCGACATGCTGAAGGGCTCGTCGACGCAGGTCGCGCGCGACAGCAAGTCCGGCCAGCCGGCCACCGGGCGGCCGAAGATTTCTGATCGCCTCGGTTCGCAGGACTCGTCGGGTCCTGCTGTCGCGCAACGCGTCGTGCTCTATGAAGAGGAGCCGAACGATCCGCAGGGCCGCCGATATGTCGGCTCGGCGATCTGGCGCACCGAGACGGTTTCGCCCGGTCCCGGCCGGCCGCCCGAACTCGCGATCCGCGCCGATGTGGAAATTCCCGAGCGGAAGCTGAACATGACGTTCTCGATCCGGCGCAACACGGACCAGACGCTGCCGGCCAGTCATACGCTCGAGGTGATGTTCAACCTGCCTGCGGACTTCCCCGCCGGCGGCATTTCGAATGTGCCGGGCGTGCTGATGAAGCAGGCCGAGCAGACGCGCGGAACCCCGCTGGCGGGCCTTGCGGTGAAGGTCACCAACAATTTCTTCCTGATCGGTCTGTCGGCGGTGGAGTCGGATCAGGCCCGCAATCTGCAGCTCCTGAAGGAGCGCGCCTGGTTCGATATTCCGATTGTCTACAACAACAATCGCCGCGCCATTCTCGCGATCGAGAAGGGCACGCCGGGCGAGCGGGTCTTCGAGGAAGCCTTCGCGGCGTGGAAGCAGTAGCGGCCTGACCGTCATTCCGGGGCGCGGTGAAGTGGCGAGCCCGGAACGACGAGACTCTCAATGCAGCCGCAGCGATCCCTGACCGGGTTCGATCAAAGCTTCGGTAAAGGGAAATTCCAGCACGATCTCGCCGTCCTCATCGGTCACTTCGATGGCGGCGCGCATCAGGCGCGGCTCGGCGTCCTCGTCATGCAGGATGTCGCGGATCATGGCGCGCGCCATAGTCCATGCGTGATCCGGGTCGCGCAACTCGGCGCCATCGGGATCGCGGATCAGTTCCCCGTCGATGCGGGTGTTGAAATAGTACCTCGGCATACGCAAAGCCTCGCACGAAGCTGTGACAGGATCGCGGCGGAACCTGCCTAAATCTCACTTCAGTTTGCTCCCCTTATGGCATTGTCGGTAGGCTTGCGTAAGGTGGGAACAGCCTCATGATGGCGCGGATCACCCTGACGGCAATTCTGGCTTGCGCCGCAAGCCTTGCTGCCGGCCTCGACGCGCCGGCCCAGACTCCTGTCAGCCGCAAATCCGAACTGCAATCCAAGCTCGCCAGACAGCCGCTGACCTTTTTCCTGGCCCGCGGGCCGGAGGATTCGTGCGGCCCCGGCTGCCGCGAATGGATCGCCGCCGATGGCCAGTTCGACGAGGGCTCGGCGGCGAGGTTCCGCGTCTTCCTCGCGCGCACCAAGGCGAAAGACATTCCGATCTTCTTCAACTCGAATGGCGGCCTGCAGGAAGAGGCGATGGCGATCGGCCGCATTATGCGCGAGCGCCGAATGCGCGCCGGCATTGCGGTGACGCGGCCGGAGCTCTGCATGCGCAAGCCGAACGAGACCGCGGTCTGCGAGACCGCGAAGAAATCCGGCAAGCCACTTGCGTCGGAATGGACGAGCTTCGATGCCAATTGCAATTCGGCCTGCGGCATCGCGCTGGTCGGCGCGGCCGAACGCTGGATTCCGCCAGGCGGAGCGATCGGCATTCATTCTCCGGCCTATTACTGCTTCCTGCGCAGCGGCCGGATCGTCGGTCAGAAGGGCAACAGCATGCTCGCCTCGCAATGCCGGAAATTCACCGCGCAGGGCGCGGCGCAACTCGCAAGCTACGTCCGCGAAATGGGTATCGATGCAGGCTTCATCGAGGCGATGAACAAGGTGCCGCATAACGAGGTTCGTTATCTGACGCGCGAAGAGCTTGTGGCGTTCGGGATCGACAAGGACGAGATCGCGCAAACGCCCTGGATGGGAAAGCCGGGCATGGAGCAGGTCACGCTCAAGGTGCTGCTCGAGGCGACCGGCGCCGATGGCGGCAAGCGCATGGGCTGGCTCGAACTGCAATGCGCACCCGGCGACGCGTCCTCGATCGTGCTCGTGCGTCCGGCGGTCGGCGGCGATGAGGGCGCCGGCACGGAGGTCGTCCTTACTGCCGGCGAGCGCAAGTTCGTTTTCCTGCCGAAGGATATGTCGACGCACAAGAACCCGACCGAGCCTGCTGCGCCTTATCTGCGCCGGCGCGTCGCGGTGCCGACGCCGGAGATCGCCATGCTCGCGGCGCAGCCCGAGATGGATTTGCGCATTACGCTTAATCCGGGCGGCCCCGAAGCGAAGACGCAGGTGACGCGCATCTCAAATGCGGGCCTGCAGCAGCGCTGGAAGTCGGTCGCGGAGAGCTGCGGGAAATAGGGCGGCGCTGGATGAGTTGCGCCGTTAGCTCAGACTGACTTCCGCGACCTTGTCCCTGTAGTCCTTCTTCGGATCGATCCCGAGCAGCATCTTCACGCCGGCGACCAGGCTGAAATCGTCGAGCCAGATCTCGGCGCGCTCTGCATCGAAGCGGAGCAGGGCGAGCTTGGCGTCGTCCTTGCCCGTGAACCAGGCTGCGACGAATGGATTCCACAAGCGGTCAATCGCGGCACGATCCATGTCGAGCGCGATGGCACCATGAATCGTTGCAAACAGGTCGTGGCCCTTCGACGCGAATGTCGCGTCGGCATGCGCACCGTTCCGAAGCGTTCTGACTAACACTGTATCGCGCGATGTGAAGATCCAGAGCGGGCTCTTCTCGCCTTCGACCAAAGCGGTCATCGGCCGTGCGTGTCTGTCCTCGACGCCGTCGACGCCGAGCATGACGGTGCGGTCGGACTTCAGCGCTTTCCAGAATTTCGCTTCGAGCTCCTGCGGCGTCGGCATGTGTTTGCTCCGGTTGTTGCCAGAAACCGCGCATGCGGCCCGATGTTCCGCAAAGCAAAAGAGCCAGATACCTGACCCGGCTCTTTGCTTACGCGTTACGCGTTGACGTTACTCGACAGGCTTCACCCTCGGCTCAAGCTTCGGCGTTGCCGCCGGCGGCATGTTGGCCGACGAGCCGGTGGTTTCAGGCGCCGGTGCCGATCCGGTAGTCGAAGGCTGTGTGATCGGCGGGCGCATGTCGTTGGTCGCTACGCTCTGATCGCCAGGCATCGCGTAGAAATAGATGAAGCCGCCGATCGCAGCGAGCAGCAGTGCTCCGAGAAGAATTGTCGCGCCGGATCCGCCCGATTCGATATCGCGACTGTCGCGATACGGATCGCGCGGCGGTTCGTTGCGGTAGGGGTCATAGGTCATGCGAGTCCTCCAGCTTTGTCCGAAGATAAAACGCGAAAGGCCTGACCGCGGTTCCGGGTGGGTATCGCCGCGTTGTAGGGAACCAAACCTGCGCCGATGAACGATGAATGACGTCGTCGCTCGCCGCCGCTTTGAGACATCGCAAAACGACAAAACGAAAAGGGCGGGTTACGCACCGCGCAACCCGCCCTTCAAGTTCTGGTTCCGCTGTCGCGGATGCGACCGCATCAATGCGCCGGAAGCGCTTCCGGCTGCTTCGGTGTCTCCATCGCGGCGACGCGGTTCTTCACCGCCTTCTGCACCTTCTCAAAGGCGCGCACCTCGATCTGACGCACGCGCTCGCGCGACACACCGAATTCCTCGGCGAGTTCCTCGAGCGTGACGGGGTCGTCCGAAAGACGGCGCGCTTCGAAGATGCGACGCTCGCGATCATTCAGCACGGTGAGTGCGTGGTCGAGCGCGGAGCGACGGTTGTCGAGCTCTTCGCTTTCCGCCAGCACTTCTTCCTGACCTGCGCTGTCATCCGCAAGCCAGTCCTGCCATTCGCCGGAATCACCGTCATCGCGGATCGGGGCGTTGAGCGAGGAGTCGCCGCCAAGGCGGCGATTCATGTCGACAACGTCCTTCTCGGTGACGCCAAGGCGCTTCGCGATCTGCGCAACCTGGTCGGGTTTGAGATCGCCTTCGCCAAGCGCGGAGATCTTGCTCTTCGCCTTGCGCAGATTGAAGAACAGCTTCTTCTGGTTCGCGGTGGTGCCCATCTTCACGAGCGACCACGAACGCAGGATGTATTCCTGAATGGCGGCCTTGATCCACCACATCGCATAGGTGGCAAGGCGGAAGCCTTTATCCGGCTCGAACCGCTTCACGGCCTGCATCAGGCCGACATTGCCTTCCGACACGATTTCGGAAATCGGCAGGCCATAGCCGCGGTATCCCATCGCGATCTTCGCGACGAGCCGCAAATGGCTGGTGACGAGTTTGTGCGCCGCGTCGCGGTCGCCATGCTCGCGCCAGGACTTGGCCAGCATATATTCCTCGTGCGGCTCCAGCATGGGGAACCGCCGAATTTCTTCCAGATAACGAGACAGACCGCCTTCGGCGGTGATCATCGGCATAGCCGCAGAACGGGCCATGTATGCGCCCTCCATATCATCTTCGTGCCCCCGAGGATCGGCGGGCATATGCCCCGCCGCCGTCAGCGGGCCGGCGGAACATGCTGCGGTGCAACATACCGCATTCGCAGCATAGGGGACCGGGATGGCGAAAGAAAGTTACATTCCTGTCACCTGCGCGTGAGCGGGGGGTGACCGGAAGCCGCACTCCGGCCGTATCCAAGTCACTGATTTACATCGTATTTTTCGCAAATCGCGATCGTTGACGCCTGGCTTCAACCTGCAGACAAGCTATCACGCAAACGGGCGAGCGCGACCGGCAGTTCCGACTGGAATTGCTCGATCTTGCCTGAAACGGGGTGTTCGAAAACGAGTAAATAAGCATGCAGGGCCTGCCGTCCAAGGGCCTGCAGGGCGGCCTGCGCGGATTTCGGCAGGAGGGCGGCCTTGGTGCGGTAGCCTGTGGCGTAGGTTTCGTCCCCGAGAATCGGATGTCCGATATGGGCGAGATGCACCCGGATCTGGTGCGTCCGCCCGGTTTCGAGCCGGCATTCGATGAGGCTGGCGATCGGCTTCCCGTTGGAGCCAAGGAAGCGCTCCTTCACCTCCCAGTGGGTGATCGCCTCGCGTCCGCCCTGGCGCACGGCCATCTTGTCGCGGGAATGCGGATGCCGGTCGATCGGCGCGTCGATGGTGCCGCGCGGCCGGTCCGGCACCCCCCAGACGAAGGCGAGATAGCCGCGTTCGAGATCGCCGGTGCGGCCGTGATCGGCGAATTGTTCCGACAGCGATTTGTGCGCCTTGTCGGTCTTGGCGACGATCATCACCCCGGAGGTGTCCTTGTCGAGCCGGTGGACGATGCCGGGACGCATGACGCCGCCGATGCCGGAGAGCGAAGCCCCGCAATGCGCGATCAGCGCATTGACCAGCGTGCCGGTCTGATGGCCCGCGGCCGGATGCACGACGAGACCCGCCGGCTTGTCGATCACGATGACCTGGTCATCCTCGAAAAGAATGGAGAGCGGGATGTTCTCGCCCTCGGGTTCGGCCGGCTCCGGAGGCGGGACGGCGACCGTGAGCACGTCGCCCGCTTTCACCTTGTGCCCCGGATCGTCGATCACGCGACCGCCCGCGGTCACTGCGCCCTCGAGGATCAGGGCCTTGAGGCGCGTGCGGGACAGTTCGGAGAGCCCGGCCGCCAGCACGCGATCGAGCCGCGTTCCGGCGTGTTCGGGAGCGACCGTGAGGGTTTCGGTGGAGGCTGTGGTCATGCGCGCTTTATGGTGTCTCGCAGGCGATTGGTGAAGTGCGAAGTCTAAGACCGCCGCGATCTCCTCCTGGTCCGTGCGTCGGAAAGGGCCGGGGAGCGGGCAAGTTGCAAGCGCCGCGATAGTGGCTTACCCCCTCCGGGCCGCCTCGGCTTTCGGCTCTGGCGGCCACCTCTCTCCCCACAGGGGGCTGAGGCGAACGCCGCAAAATCTCACGCACATCGTCCGATCATGTCCACCGAACCCCTGAAAGACGCCGACGGCAAGCCGCTCGATCCCGCAGCACAAGCGGTGGTCAACAAGGTCCGGCGCATGTCGATGCTCTCCGCGATTGCGACCGTTCTCGGCATTTCGGTGGTTGTCGTGCTGGTCGGTTTGCGCATCTATCGCAGCGCCGATGCGCCGCCGGCGCAATCGGACATCGTCGCGACGCTGCCCAAGGGCGCGAAGGTGATGTCGACTGCCGTCACCGCCAACCGCGTGGTGGTGACGGTCGATATCGGTGGGGTCGTCGAGCTTCGCACGTTCGACGCCAGTACGCTGCAGCCGGTCGGTCGGTTGCGTTTTGTCGAGGAGCGCTGACGCGCTTTTGGCTGACGATCGAGTGAATCTGCGGGGGCGCAACGGGGTGCTAACCCTGCGCGAAGCGCGCGCGTCATTCTGCGATTGCAATTTTCTGGAATGGCTCTATATAGAGCCCTTCGAGCTTTCGGCCGAACGACTTGGCCTCGTGTCTCGCCTTGTGTGCAAAGACACGTCTGACAACGACATTCCCCCCAAAATCTCGAGCATAACCGGCCGCGTTCACGCGCGGCTCTATACACGCATATATGAAGGATAGGCTCCCATGCAGACGGGAACCGTGAAGTGGTTTAACGCGACCAAGGGCTTTGGTTTCATCCAGCCGGATGACGGCGGCAACGACGTGTTCGTGCACATCAGCGCCGTTGAGCGCGCTGGCATGCGCGGCCTGAACGAAGGTCAGAAGATCTCGTACGAGCTCCGCGCCGATCGCAAGACCGGCAAGTCCTCGGCCGACAACCTGCAGGCCGCGTAACCGCGGTTTGCTGCAGGCCGCGT
>NZ_DATMRV010000063.1:0-23045 GCF_035565795.1 Pseudorhodoplanes sp. | reverse complement strand
TGCGACCGAGCGGCCGGTTCACTTCAACCGCCGTCGCGCAGGCATCCACCGGCACGATCCGGTAGGCCGGCCCCCGGCGGCGCGGCTTCACATCACCTTGATCTCTGTCAGGTCCTCGCCGATCACGATCGTGCCGGAAAGATCGCGCGCCACTTCGTCCGCGAGCAGGGCCAGCACGCTCTCATCCTTGCGCGGCAGATGATGCGTCAGCACGAGCACATCGGCACCTTGTGCAATGCGCCGCGGCGCTATGCGACTGCTGCTTTGTTTGTCACGCCTCGCGTCGCAGCCGATTGTGGTTGCCGCGTGCGGCGATGTCCGCGACCAGCGAGGCGAGATTGCCGTGCTGCGAGAGCGTCAGCCCTGCGTCGGATGGCGCATCGGCGCGCCCGGGATCGGGCAGGAAGGCGCGCTGGAAGCCGAGCTTCGCCGCTTCCTTCAGCCGCGCCGGCGATTGCGCCACCGGGCGCAGAGCACCGGAGAGCGACACTTCGCCGAAATAGACGGCATCGGCGGGGAGGGGCGCGCCCGCAAGCGACGACACGAGCGCCGCTGCTGCGGCGAGATCGGCCGCTGGCTCGTTGATGCGAAGGCCGCCGGCGACATTGAGATAGACATCGTGCGTGCCGAGCCGCACACCGCAATGCGCTTCGAGCACGGCGATCACCATCGAAAGCCGGCTCTGATCCCAGCCAACCACGGAACGGCGCGGCGTGCCGAGAGAAGTCGGTGCGACCAGCGCCTGGATCTCGACCAGCACCGGGCGAGTGCCCTCGATGCCAGCGAACACTGCGGTGCCGGGCGAGCCCAGATCGCGTTCCGACAGAAACAGTTCGGACGGGTTCGTCACTTCGCGCAACCCGAGCCCGGTCATCTCGAATACGCCGATCTCGTCGGTCGGTCCGAAGCGGTTTTTCACCGCGCGCAGGATGCGGAACTGATGCGAGCCTTCGCCCTCGAACGACATCACCGCATCGACCATGTGCTCGACCACGCGCGGTCCCGCGATCTGTCCGTCCTTGGTGACGTGACCGACCAGGATGACGCAGGCGCCGGAGCGCTTGGCAAAGCGGATCAGCATCTGCGCGGAGGCGCGCACCTGCGTCACCGTGCCGGGCGCGGATTCGACGCTTGAGGTCCACATGGTCTGGATCGAGTCGATCACCACTAGGCGCGGCAACTCGCCTTGCGAGAGCGTCGCGATGATGTCCTCGACCGAGGTTTCAGAGGCTAGCTCGACCGGTGCATCGGCGAGGGCGAGCCGCTCGGCGCGCAACCGCACCTGGGCCACCGCCTCTTCGCCGGAGATATAGACGCAGCGCTGCTTGCGCCGGGCGAGGGCGGCCGCGACCTGAACCAGCAATGTCGATTTGCCGATGCCGGGATCGCCGCCGACGAGGATCACCGAGCCGCGCACGAGGCCGCCGCCGGTGACGCGGTCGAACTCGCTCAACGCCGTTGCGAGGCGCGGGGCTTCCTCGATGCTGCCCGACAGCGATTGCAGGGTGAACGCACGCCCGCGTCCGGGCGCCCTGGCGCCGCTGCCCTTGCCGACGGGGGCGTCCGCTGACTCTTCCGCGAGCGTGTTCCATTCGCCGCAGGACTCGCACTTGCCCTGCCAGCGCGAATAGGCCGCGCCGCAATTCTGGCAGACGAAGGAGAGGGTCTTGCGACTCATGACGCTATCGGGGGGCTACGCGCTCGGTAAGTCAACCGATGTCAATTTCGGGGCGCTGCGCCCCGGAGTGACGAGCGGTTACCCGCCCTTGTAGACGCGCGCGTAACGGCGTCCGAGGCTGGTCAGCACCTCGTAGCCGATGGTGCCAAGCATATCGCCGGCGGCATCGACGTCGCGGCCTTCGCCGATCACGGTGGCGAAATCGCCGCGCTTCACGGTCCCGGCCGGAAGATCGGTCACATCGATCGCGATGAGGTCCATCGAGATGCGGCCAACGATCGGGCACGGCTTCCCGTTCACGAGCAGGCTGCCGCCCGACTTCTGGTCGCTGCCGCCCTGCGAGCGGTGAAATCCGTCGGCATATCCCAGGGTGACGATTGCGATGCGCGAGGGCCGGCGCGCGGTCCAGGTCGCGTCGTAACCGACCGTCTCCCCGAATGCGATGTCGCGCAGTTTCGCGATCCGCACCTTCAGATCGACCACCGGCTTCATCGGGTTCGGTTTGCCCGGTGTCGGGTTGACGCCGTAGAGCGCAGCTCCGGGTCTCACCAGATCGAGATGTGCGGACGAGCCGAGGAATATGCCGGAGGAATTGGCGAGCGACGCCGGCACACCGCGGAACAGGGCGCGGATGTTGCGGAAGGTCAGGATCTGTTCCTGATTGCGCTGGCTCTCCGCGAATTGCGATGCCACGAAGTGGCTCATGATGAGTTTGACGCCGTGGTCCGCCCTGTTGAGGCGCGGCGCAATGGCGGCCGCTTCCTCGACCGAAACGCCGAGCCGGTTCATGCCGGTGTCGACATGCAGTGCAAAGCCGCCGTCCCAGTTGTTGGTCTTCGCGAATGCGTCCCATTCGGCAAGCTCGGCCGTCGAGCCGATGACCGGCCGCAGATTGTGGTCGGCAAAAACCTGCGCCGTGCCTTGCGGCAGTCCGTTGAGAACGTAGATCGCGCCATCGCTCGTGATCTTGCGCAGGCGCTTGCCCTCGGACAGGTCGGCGACGAAGAACGTCGTGCATCCGAATTGCGCGAGATGCGACGCAACCGGCTCAAGACCGAGCCCGTAGCCGTCTGCCTTCACCACCGCCGCACATTCGGCAGGCGTCGCAGCGCTGCGAAGCGTCTTGTAGTTCTGTTCAAGTGCCGAAAGGTCGATGGTCAGGATGCCGCCGGCCTCGTCCGCCGGTGGCCCGGCGGTGAGGGTGGGATCGGACGTATCTGACGCGGGCGCCGGTGACAGCATCTTGGCACTCTGCCGCAATGGGTGGGAGATCAGTGCAATAAGTCAGCACGAGTCCGAAAGCAAAACTAAGGCAATCAATCCCCGATGCGCTCGGGCATCCGGTCCTCCGGCGCGAGGTCGCTGAAGCGGGTGACACTGCCGTCGAACTGCAGCTGGACGGTGCCGGTCGGGCCGTGACGCTGCTTGCCGATGATCACCTCGGCCTTGCCGTGCATGGCGGCCATTTCGACCATCCACTTGGCATGCTCTTCGGTGCCCGGGCGCGGCTCCTTGCTCTGCAGATAATATTCCTCGCGATACACGAACAGCACCACGTCGGCGTCCTGCTCGATCGAGCCCGATTCACGGAGGTCGGAGAGCTGCGGGCGCTTGTCGTCGCGATTTTCGACCTGACGCGAGAGCTGCGACAGCGCGATGATCGGAACGGACAGTTCCTTGGCCAACGCCTTCAGGCCGGTGGTGATCTCGGTGATTTCCTGCACGCGGCTGTCCTGCGATCTGCGGCTGGAGCCCTGCAGCAGCTGGATATAGTCGATGACGAGAAGGTCGAGGCCGCGCTGACGCTTCAGCCGGCGCGCCCGCGCCATCAACTGTGCGATCGACAGGCCGCCGGTCTCGTCCACGAAGAACTTCATGTTCTGCAATTCGAGCGAGACATCGCGGATGAGTTCGAAGTCTTTCTCGGTGATGCCGCCGCGGCGGATCGTGCTCGATGGGATCCCGGTGCGCTCGGCGATGATACGGGTGGCGAGCTGCTCGGCCGACATTTCGAGCGAGAAGAAGCCGACAATGCCGCCGTTGACGGTGGTGATATGGCCGTCCGGCCGCACCTCACCCTGCCATGCCTTCGCGACGTTGTAGGCGATGTTGGTCGCCAGCGAGGTCTTGCCCATGCCGGGACGGCCGGCAACGATGATCAGGTCGGAGTGCTGCAACCCGCCCATCCGGGCGTCGAGATCGTTCAGGCCGGTCGAGATGCCGGACAGCTTTCCGTCGCGCTGATAGGCCTTCGCGGCCATGTCGACGGCGGTGGTCAGTGCCTGCGAGAAGGCCTGGAAGCCGCCCTCGTAGCGCCCGCTCTCCGCGATCTCGTAGAGCCGGCGTTCGGATTCCTCGATCTGCTTTGCGGGCTCGAAATCGACGGGCGCGTCATAGGCCTCGTTGACCATGTCCTCGCCGATCACGATCAGGGCGCGGCGGATGGACAGATCGTAGATCGTGCGCCCGTAATCCTGCGCGTTGATGACCGTGGTCGCCTCGGCCGCGAGGCGGGCGAGATACTGGTTGATCGTGAGACCGCCGATGTCGGTGTCGCCCGGCAGGAAGGTTTTCAGCGTGACCGGGCTTGCCACCTTGCCGGCGCGCACGAGTTGCGACGACAGCTCGTAAATCTTCTGGTGGATCGGCTCATAGAAGTGCCGCGCTTCGAGGAAGTCGGAGACGCGATAGAAGGCCTCGTTGTTGACGAGGATCGCGCCGAGCAGCGCCTGCTCCGCTTCAATGTTGTGGGGCGCGACCCGGTAGTGCGGCGTTTGATCCGCTGCGAGCTTGCGCGCGGTCTGTTCCAGCGATGCCATCGGTCCAACGAACGGTTGTTTTCAATCAGTTTCTTAGGTCGCCAAAACGCGGCACGCGAACACACAAAGCCGTAACGCTTCACCTCAACGTTGACAGAAGAGACATCGGGGTCGGCTTGCCAATCCAGTGTCAGCTTCGACGTGCGACACGCTCGTGACAAGTCGTCAGAAGTACCGCAGCGACGATTGCTGTAGCACCGAGATTTCGACACGTCAGCACCCAGATTCCGACACGTTCGTCGCAAACCCGGCTGTCCCCATTACTCACGCAGGTACCAGTCAGAGTCCGATTAGATCTTGACGGAATGCGGGCAATTCGCGCAGCGGCGGTGACTACTCCCCCGCCAATTGCAGCGGAGGCACGCGCATCCGCTCCCGCCCTCGCAATCGCTGTTCCTCGCGCTCGATATAGTTCCGCGTGATGGGCACCGCATCGACACGTTTCGCGAGCTGGATCTGGAACACCATCATGCCCTGATGGCGGAACGCCATTTCCGAAGCAGCGAGGTAGAATTCCCACATCCGCACGAACCGGTCGTCGTAGAGGCGCCGCGCCTCATCGGCGCGCGCCATGAATCGCTCGCGCCAGGCCTTCAGCGTCTCGGCATAGTGCAACCGTAATATTTCGACGTCGGACACGATCAGTCCGGCCCGTTCGATCGCGGGGAGCACCTCGGAGAGGGCAGGGATGTAGCCGCCGGGGAAAATATACTTGTCGATCCAGGGATTGGTTGCGTTCGGCCCCTCCGAACGTCCGATCGAATGCAGCACCATGATGCCGTCGTCCGACAGGAGCTTGGCGCACTGGTCGAAAAAGGTGTGGTAATGGCCGACGCCGACATGTTCAAACATGCCGACCGAGACGATGCGGTCGAAGCGCTCGTTGAGGTCGCGATAGTCCTGCAGGCGGAATTCGATGGAATTCGAAAGGCCGGCCTCGGCCGCCCGGCCCTGGGCAAGCTTGAATTGCTCCTGTGAGAGCGTGACGCCGGTGACTTTGGCGCCGCAATAATCCGCGAGATAGAGCGCCAGTCCGCCCCAGCCTGAGCCGATATCAAGGACCCGCTGGCCGTCCTCGATCAGAAGCTTCGCTGCAAGATGTCGCTTCTTGGCGAGCTGGGCATCGTCGAGCGTCTGATCCGGGTTTTCGAAATACGCACAGCTGTATTGGCGATCGGCGTCCAGGAACAACGAATAGAGGCGGGCGTCGAGATCGTAATGGTGCGCGACGTTCTGACGCGCACGGGTGCGATTGTTGAACTGATCGATCCGTCGCCGGCCGAATCGCAGCATCGCCTGAGGCCGCGCGAAGTAGGGAACCTTATAATGCGGCGTCTGCGACATCAGGAGGGCGAGCAGATCGGCTATGGTTCCGGCCTCAAGGACGAAGCCGCCATTCATGTAGGCTTCGCCCAACCGCAATTCCGGATTGAGAAAAATCCTGGCGAGGGCGCGGGCGCTCGCGAATCGCATTGCGACCGGGGTTCCGGAGCCGTCTCCGAATTCCAGAGGTTTTCCGTCACCCACCGACACTCGCAGGTTGCCGGTGCGCATGAACCGTGTCAGAGCAATCCGAAGCAACCGCTCCACCGGCCGCCTCCATCAATTTCTATGCCGTCCTTTCGATCGGCGATCCCTAAGTTCCGCGATTAGACCAAAGTCTGGCCGCTCCCGCAATGCGGTGATAACTGTTCGAGAGTCAGGTCAGTCAGTTCGAAAATGGGCCACATTCGCCGATTATGCGCGCCGTATTCCCTGGCGGGATTCAATCTGCGCGGTTTGCGGGGCACGGCCGTCGGGGCGGCCGGCGGGAGCATGGGTTTGCGAAAGAGCGGTTTGCTTATCGGCCTGGTTTCGTTGCTGGCCGTGTCACTGGCGTCTGCCGCCGTGGCGCAGCCGCGCGGCACTCCGGCCCGCGCCCAGCAAGGTCCTGCGCTGCCTCCAACGGGCCATCAGACCGAGCCCGTGGACCTGAACGAGGGCAAATCTGCTCCCGAACTGTTCCAGGCCGGATGCGCCGTCTGTCATCAAAGCGCCGGAGGGCTCGCGAAGGGGCGTTCTGCGGGTGAGCTGACCAGCTTCCTGCGTCAGCATTATACATCGAGCGTGCAGCAGGCAGGCGCGCTCGCAGGTTTCCTGACATCGGTCGGAGGACGAGGCGGTCCTGCGGTGGCGTCGCCGCCGCGAAACGCGCCCATCGATCGGCCGCCTGGCTCGATTGGTCGCCGTCCGGCGGACGAGGAGCGCAAGCCCCAGGAGGCGACCCGACCTGCAGAGCGTGAGCCTGCGAGCAAGAGAAAGCCGCCAGCCGCCACCGTACGAACCGCACCTGCTGCTCAGCCTGCGCCACCCGCACCGGCGGCAGCGGCGACTGCGGGTCCACAGGACGTGGGTCCAGCGCCTGCGGCTACGCCGGCACCTGCTTCACCTCCAGAGCCGAGTACCTCAGACAGTTCTCCCGCCGAGGAAAAGCCGGCTGCACCGGAAATCCCGCTCTGAATAGAATCATCATGCCCGGCACCTGGCCGGGCATGATTGTTTCGGGAAGGCCGCTCAGGCCTTGTCGGCCGCCTCTTCGTCGGCCTCTTCGTCGCTGTGACGCGCTTCCGGATCGAAGAAGCCTTCTGCCGCAGCGGCCTCCTGCTCTTCGTCCGCTTCATCACGACGGACGGTGACGTCCTCACCGCGCTTCACGCGCTCTGCTTCTTCGGCATTGCGCGCCACGATGATCGAGACATTGACCTCGACTTCCGGATGCAGCGAGACCTCGACCCGGTGCTGGCCGATGGTCTTGATCGGCGCATTGAGCGCCACCTGGCTGCGCGAGATCGAGAAGCCGCCTTCGGTCACAAGATCGGCGATGTCACGTGCCGACACCGAGCCATAGAGCTGGCCGGATTCGGACGCCTGGCGCAGCGCGACAAAGGACTGGCCGTTCAGCTTGTCGGCGATCTTCTGCGCCTCGCTGCGGTTCTCGAGATTCTTGGCCTCGAGTTCCTTGCGCATGCCCTCGAAGCGCTCCTTGTTGGCCTTGGTCGCGCGCAGCGCCTTGCCCTTCGGCAGCAGGAAATTGCGCGCGAAACCGTCCTTCACACGGACCGTCTCGCCCATCTGGCCGAGTTTTGCGACGCGTTCGAGCAGGATCACTTCCATATCAGTCACTCCTTCAAGGTGTTGGTTGTCATTTCAGGTAATGGCGGGAGGCGGGGCCCCGGTGGCGGTCTTGCGGAAATCGAAAATAGAGTCGGACACGCCGAAGACTGCGAGCAGCACGCAGGCAGGCCAGAAAACGAACAGGATCAGATAGACCGCGGACAGGATGAAGACGCGGTCGCCAAGCGGTCGCGTGACATCGTGCAGGACGGCAAGGCCCAACAGTGCGTAGGCGATGATGAAAGCGCCCGAGACGATGCCGCCGATCATTCCGGCAATGCCGGGCATGAACCAGATGAGCAGCGCGACCGCGAATGCCGACGACATATGCCGCGGAAAGCGCAGTGCGGCGAGGTCCGGCCATGGCCGCTTGAGGCGGCCGGACACCATCGCGATGCGACCCGCGAGATAGGCATTCATCACATAGGCCATGGTGATGATGGCCGCGGCGAGCGGGGGCACAAAGCTCATGATCAACTCGCTCGTGCGCTTGACATCCATCCTGGAGAAATCGGGACCGGACTGGCCGTATTCCCTGGCCATGCGTTCGAGCGCCAGTTTGAGAGCGTTCTGGAATTGCTGCTCGTCGATGCGCACGTTCCACATCACGATCGCAACGATCACGGAGCCGATGACGGTGCACCACATCACGAGCCGGCCGGCTGGGTACCATTCGAAGCTGCCGTCCTCGTTGCCGCGTGCGAGCAGCGCGACATAGCCGAGCCACCACGCGGGGAGGCCGGCGCCGATCAGATAGATGGGAATCCACAGCGGTTCGCCGAATGCGATGGTCAGCGCAAGGGTCGCGACGATGACGGCGACGAGTGCTGTCCAGTGCGACCACCCGACGGCCGCGATCATGATCGGCAAGGGGGCCAGCAAGACCAGCATCAACGAGAATGGCGAGCGCGAAGCCATGGTCGCCATCAGCAAGGCTGATGCCGCTCCCGCTCCCAGACCTGTCAATGCAGTCGGTACCATCACGAGCTGTCCCGCTTGTTCAGCGGTTAGAGGCAAGTCGCGCGTCAAGCCGCGCTTGCCCCAACCATCGGCGCCCGGAATATTCCGGACGCCTCGTTCTTATAGCGCGCTCCGGAATGCCGGAGCGTAGCGCAACTTACTTGATGACGTAGGGCAGCAGGCCGAGGAAACGCGCGCGCTTGATGGCCTGAGCGAGTTCACGCTGCTTCTTGGCCGACACCGCGGTGATGCGGCTCGGCACGATCTTGCCGCGCTCGGAAACGTAGCGCTGCAGCAGCTTTACGTCCTTGTAATCGATCTTGGGAGCGTTCGCGCCCGAGAACGGACAGGTCTTGCGACGACGGAAAAACGGACGGCGACCGCCGCCACCACCGGACATCGACATGATTATTCCTCCCCTGCGCTGGACGTTTCGACGCTGTCGCGCGGACCGCGGTCGTCACGATCGCGGCGCGGGCCACGATCGCGATCACCGAAGCGGCCGCCGCCGCCGAACCCGCCACCAAAGCCACCGCCGAAGCCGCGGCCTTCACGTTCGCGGTCGTCGCGCTCGGCCTTGCGCATCATTGCCGACGGTCCTTCCTCAAGCTCGTCGACGCGGATCGTCATGTAGCGCAGCACTTCTTCCGACAGCCGCTCCTGACGCTCGATCTCGGCGATCGCTGCCGCGGGCGCCTCGAGGTTCATCAGCGTGTAATGCGCCTTGCGATTCTTGTTCATCCGGTAGGCGAGGGACTTCACGCCCCAATATTCGGTCTTTGCGACCTTGCCACCGGCGCCCTCGACGATCGCCTTGAACTGGTTGGTCAGGTCATCGACCTGCTGTGAACTCGCGTCCTGACGCGCGAGAAAGACGTGCTCGTATAACGGCATAAAGCCTTCCTTCTGTTGGCGCTGTCCGGCGCAAAGCCCAAGCGAGACTTCGAAAAGGTGCAGACCTTGAGAGGTACAAGACCTTCGGAAAGGCTCGATGCTCTTTTTGGCGGGGACACGGGACGACGGACCGACTGGTCCTGCCGAAAGGCCCGAAGGCATGCCGGCCGTCCGTTCAGCCCCCGGCCGGGACGAGCGGAAGCGGGGGTTATAGGGGTTTCCGGCGGGAAGGCAAGGCGGAACAGGCCGTCGCGGCTTGACTTGAGGGGGCTCACATAGTCTTTCGGGCCGGATTTTGGACCGGGCCGGGGAGCCCGCAGGCTGAGGGGCGCTCGTGACGGCGGCATTCGTATTTCCAGGGCAGGGTAGCCAGACGGTCGGGATGGGCAAGGCGCTGGCCGACGCATTCCCGGCGGCCCAGGCGGTTTTCGACGAGGTCGACGCCGCCCTCGGCGAAAAGCTGTCCGCGATCATCTGGGAGGGGCCGGCCGAGCGGCTGACCCTGACCGAGAACGCCCAGCCCGCGCTGATGGCCGTCTCCCTCGCAGCCATGCGGGTGCTGGAGACCGAGGCCGGAATCGACCTGAAGCGCGACGCGAGGTTCGTCGCCGGCCATTCGCTGGGGGAATATTCGGCGCTCGCCGCGGCAGGCGCCTTCACCATTGGAGACGCCGCGCGGCTGTTGCGGATCCGCGGCAATGCCATGCAGAAGGCGGTTCCGGTCGGCGAAGGCGCGATGGCGGCCCTGCTCGGACTGTCATTCGATGAGGCCGCGGCGGTTGCGGCCGAGGCCGCGCAGGGCGAGGTCTGCCAGGCGGCGAACGACAATGGCGGCGGGCAGGTCGTCGTCTCGGGCAACAAGGCCGCGATCGAGCGCGCGGTCGAGATCGCGAAGGATAAGGGCGCAAAGCGCGCGATGCTGCTGCCGGTATCCGCCCCCTTCCATTGTGCGCTGATGCAGCCGGCGGCGGACGCGATGGCCGAGGCGCTTGCAAAGACGAATGTGCAAAAGCCCGTCGTCCCCGTGGTCGCGAATGTGCTGGCGCAGCCGATCGAGGACCCGAACGAAATTATAAGGCGCCTGGTCGAACAGGTGACGGGAACGGTGCGCTGGCGCGAATGCGTGGAGACGATGGCCGGCGCCGGCGTTACGCAATTCTATGAAGTCGGCGCCGGCAAGGTGCTGACCGGATTGTTGAAGCGGATTGCCGCAGGCGCAACGGGCTCGTCGATCGGTACGCCTGACGACGTTGCCGCGCTCAAGGCTGCGCGCGGCTGACACGCGAAAATCAGAGAGGTTCACAATGTTCGATCTCACCGGAAAGACTGCGCTCGTGACGGGCGCCACCGGCGGCCTCGGCGGCGCGATCGCGCGCGCACTGCACAAACAGGGCGCGACCGTTGCGATCTCCGGCACGCGCAAGGAAGCGCTTGATCAGCTTGCCGCTGACCTCAAGGAGCGTGTCCACGTTCTGCCCTGCGATCTGTCGAACAAGGATCAGGTCGAGGCGCTGGTACCGCAGGCCGAAGAGGCGATGAGCAAGCTCGACATTCTGGTCGCGAATGCCGGCATCACCCGCGACAATCTGTTCGTGCAGTTGCGTGACGAGGACTGGGACACCGTCATCAATGTCAATCTGACCGCGACATTCCGGCTGTCCCGCGCCGCCATGAAGACCATGATGCGCCGCCGCTATGGCCGCATCATCGGGATTACCTCGGTGGTGGGCGTTACCGGCAATCCGGGGCAGGGCAATTACACCGCCGCCAAGGCCGGCATGATCGGCATGATGAAGTCGATCGCCAAGGAATATGCGCGGCGCGGCGTGACTGCGAATTGCATCGCGCCCGGCTTCATCGCGACGCCGATGACCGACAAACTGAACGAAAAGCAGCGCGAAGCGATCCTGCAAATGGTGCCGTCCGGGCGGCTCGGAACGCCGGATGATATCGCGGGTGCGGTGATCTATCTTGCCTCGGACGAAGCATCCTATGTGACCGGCCAGACACTGCATGTGAACGGCGGAATGGCCATGATTTGAGTGCGGAAACGCACAGGTTTTTCGCCGTCCCGGGGTCTGCTGGCCATGGCTTTTGAAGTATGATAGCCCCGTTCTGGCCGGGCTTGGGGAAGCGTCCGGGCGCGGGCTTGACGCAACGTCTGCGACCCAATACACGCGCCGTCATCTCGGTTCTTGAACGGTCTATGGGGGGGTCCTGGGGGCCTCGCTTCAGATGATCAAGCCGCTTGAACCGGCCAATAGGTCGTGCCACGACAGCCTCGATCGCGACGCCGATTGAGCCAATTACTGGAAGCAAAGGTTCGAACAGATGAGTGACATCTCCGAGCGAGTGAAGAAGATCGTGGTGGAGCACCTCGGCGTCGAGCCCGACAAGGTCACCGAGCAGGCAAGCTTCATCGACGACCTCGGGGCCGACTCCCTCGACACGGTCGAACTCGTGATGGCGTTCGAGGAAGAGTTCGGTTGCGAGATTCCGGACGATGCGGCCGAGACGATCCTCACCGTCGGGGATGCCGTGAAGTTCCTCGAAAAGAACGCCAAGAGCTGATCACGCTCTGTCCGAGTGCCCTTCGGCGTCGTCATCGGCGCCGATAGCCGCAGCCGGAGTTTCTTGAGCCGGGGCGGGGCAGCGGACGTCGCGGGAGTCTGATCATGAGGCGCGTTGTTGTCACTGGCATGGGAATGGTGACGCCGCTCGGATGCGGCGTCGAAGCCACGTGGCAACGCATCCTTGCAGGCAAGAGCGGAGCGCGTCAGATCGAAACCTTCGAGGTCTCCGATCTGCCGTGCAAGATCGCGTGCACGCTTCCGCGTGGCGATGGCTCTGACGGTACCTTCAATCCCGATCAGTGGATGGAGCCGAAAGAGCAGCGAAAGGTCGATCCTTTCATCGTTTACGCTCTCAGCGCGGCGCGTCAGGCGCTCGACGATGCGGGCTGGAAGCCGGAAACCAACGAAGATCAGTGCGCGACCGGCGTCATGATCGGATCCGGTATTGGCGGCGTCGGCGGCATCGCCGAGGGCGCGCTGCTCGTCAAGGAACGTGGTCCGCGCAAGCTGTCGCCGTTCTTCATTCCGGGACGCATCATCAATCTCGCATCCGGTTACGTCTCCATCGAATTCGGTCTGAAGGGGCCGAACTCGTCGGTCGTGACGGCATGTTCGACCGGCTCGCATGCGATCGGCGATGCGGGGCGGATGATCGCGCTTGGCGATGCCGATGTGATGGTGGCAGGCGGCGCCGAATCGCCGGTCGACCGGCTCTCGCTTGCGGGCTTTGCTGCGTGCCGCGCGCTGTCGACTTCGTACAATGACACTCCGACCCGCGCCTCGCGTCCATACGACAAGGACCGCGACGGCTTCGTCATGGGCGAGGGTGCTGGCGTGGTGGTGCTCGAAGAATACGAGCATGCCAGGAAGCGCGGCGCGAAGATCTACGCCGAACTGATCGGCTACGGAATGTCGGGCGACGCTTTCCATATCACCGCGCCGACGCCCGATGGCGATGGCGCATTCCGCTGCATGACGGCTGCGATCAAGCGTGCCGGGATCTCGCCGGGCGATATCGACTACATCAACGCGCACGGCACTTCGACCATGGCTGACACCATCGAGCTCGCTGCCGTCGAGCGGGTGGTCGGTAACGCCGCGGCCAAGGTCTCGATGTCATCGACCAAATCGTCGATCGGACATCTGCTCGGCGCCGCCGGTGCGGTCGAGGCGATCTTCTCGATCCTGGCGATTCGCGATCAGATCGCCCCGCCCACGATCAATCTCGACAATCCGGCGGTGGAAACGCCGATCGATCTCGTCCCGCATCAGCCGCGCAAGCGCGAGATCAAGGTCGCCCTGTCGAACTCATTCGGCTTTGGCGGCACGAATGCAACGCTGGTGATGCGCGCTCCCGACTGAGTCGAGGATCGCGACAGCGGACCGTCCCCCCGAAATCCGCCCGGAGGCCGGGCACATGCCACAGCAGCGCCATACCGCGGGTGTAGCGAATCGTCGATAAGACTTGGGAAAGCCTTCCCTGTCTGGACACCTGACGCGGCTGCCGCATACTGATGGCCGCCTTCGGCCTGGACGGGCCGCCACATTCCGGACCTCGACCCGCGATGGATGAGAACAGCTTGCCTCCGCGTTCACCGCGCGCCGCGCTCGAGCCGGAACCGCTCGCCACGCCGAAGTCGCGGCGCTCGCGACGGGCGCGGCATCCGATCGTCATCGTCGGCAATGCCATCTTTACCATCGTGCTTTTGCTTGCCGTCGTGCTCGGGGCACTGGCCTATTGGGGCAATCAACGGTTCGAGGAAGCCGGACCGCTGAAGGACGAAAAGATCGTCAACATTCCGCGCGGCCTCGGCGTGCGCGATATCGCCGAGCTGCTCACGCGCGAGGGCGTGATCCGCGAACCCTGGATTTTCGTGGCCGGAGCCGCCGCGATGAAGATACGCGGCGCGGACCTGAAGTTCGGCGAGTATGAATTCGCGAAGGGTGCGAGCCCGCGCGCCGTTGCGGAGACCATGGTCGAAGGCAAGGTCGTGCAGCACCAGTTCACGGTCGCTGAAGGACTGACGTCGGAGCAGATCGTCGCGCGGCTCCTCGAGAACGACAAGCTGACCGGCAATATCCGCGAGATCCCGCGCGAAGGATCGCTGCTGCCTGATGGATATCGCTTCACGCGAGGCACCACGCGCGACGACATGATCAAGCGCATGCAGGCCGCTCAGGCGCGTCTGCTGAAGGAAGCATGGGAGAGGCGCTCGCCCGACGTCCCGGTCAAGACTCCCGAACAGCTCATTACTCTGGCTTCGATCATCGAAAAGGAAACCGGGAAGTCCGATGAGCGCACCCGGGTTGCTGCGGTTTTTGTGAACCGTCTCAAGAGCAAGATGAAGCTGCAATCGGACCCGACCATCATTTACGGACTCGTCGGCGGCAAGGGTTCACTCGGTCGTGGAATCCTCAAGAGCGAAATCTCGCAGCCGACGCCTTACAACACCTACGTGATCGAAGGCTTGCCGCCCGGTCCGATCGCCAATCCGGGGCGTGCCTCGATCGAGGCCGCTGCCAATCCCGCCCGGACGAAGGAACTGTTCTTCGTGGCGGATGGGACCGGCGGACACGCTTTCTCTGAAACATATGACCAGCACCAGAAGCATGTCGCGAAGCTGCGCGGCATCGAACGCGATGCTCGCGATGCGGCCGCCGACGCCGCTGCGAATGCCCAGCAGGCTCCGGCAGCTCCCGCCGCGGCAGGACAGGCTCCTGCCCAAGGCGCGCGTCCGCAGCCTGCATCGCGTCCCGCCGGAGCTGCGCAGCCAGCCCGTACCGCACCCGCAACACCGTCGGCGCAGCCCGGTGCCCAGCCGGCGCAACGCAACACTGCGCCGCGGCAGGGTACGACGCAGCCGCAGCCGGGCGCGGCTCAACGCAGCCAGACCGCGCCGGTTCCGAACGCTGCGCGGACGCAATAGCGCGCCTGCGCGCGGCCCTGTAAGGTTTCGCCTCCGATTCCTCTTCGCACACGAGTGCCGATGACGCTGTCGAGTATGACCGGATTCGCCCGCAGCCATGGCGCGAGCGGTAGCTACGCCTGGTCCTGGGAAATCAAGTCGGTCAACGCCAAAGGTCTTGAGCTGCGGTTGCGGCTGCCGAGCGGTTTCGACGCTGTCGAAGTCCCGGTCCGCACACGCGGCGCCGAGATGCTGTCGCGCGGCAATGTCTACGCGACGCTGACCGTGAATCGGGAAGGCATCGCGCCGGTCGTGCGCATCAACGAGCCGGTGCTCAACGCGATCATCGATGCGGCCGGAAAGCTGTCCAAGACGGTCGATGCCGAGAAGCCCCGCATTGACGGCCTGCTCGGCCTCAAGGGTGTGATCGACGTGACAGATGCGGAGGAATCCGAAGAGGAGAAGGCCGCTGTTGAGGACGCGGTCATCAAGGGTTTCGTGCAGGCGCTCAAGGGGCTGACCGAGATGCGCCGGCATGAAGGCGAGGCGATCGGCCGTGTCTTGTCGGCGCGGCTTGACGAGATGGCGGCCCTGGCGGCGCGCGCAGATGCAGCGCCCGGCCGTCAGCCGGAAGCGGTGAAGAAGAAGCTTGCCGAGCAGGTGGCCGTGTTGCTCGAGGCATCGAACCGCTTCGATCCGGATCGCTTGCATCAGGAGGCGGTCCTCCTCGCCGGCAAGGCGGATATCCGCGAGGAACTCGACCGGCTTGCCGCGCATATCGCGCAGGCGCGGAAATTGATGAACGGCGGTGGCGCGATTGGCCGCAGGCTCGATTTCCTGTCGCAGGAGCTTAATCGCGAGACCAATACGCTCTGTGCGAAGTCCAATGACGTCGAACTGACCAATATCGGGCTCGAACTGAAAAGCGTGGTCGAGCAGTTTCGCGAACAGGTACAGAATCTCGAATGAGCGTGAATATCGATATCGCCCGGCGCGGCATCATGCTCATCGTGTCCTCGCCATCGGGCGCGGGCAAGACGACGCTGACGCGCAATCTTCTCGACAAGGAAGAGAATGTCAGCCTGTCGATTTCGGTCACGACTCGTGCGCGGCGAAGCAGCGAGATCGACGGCATCCACTACAAGTTCATCAGCCGGCGGCAATTCGAGTTGATGCGTGATGGTGGTGAACTGCTCGAATGGGCGGAGGTGCACGGCAATTTCTACGGTACGCCGCGCGAGCCTGTCGAAGCGGCGCTGTCGGAAGGCCGCGACGTGCTGTTCGATATCGATTGGCAGGGTACGTTGCAGCTTTACGAGTCGATGCGGAACGACGTTGTCAGCGTGTTCGTCCTGCCGCCGACTGCAGAGGAACTGAAGCTTCGGCTCGAGCGCCGCGCTGAGGATACGCCGGAGATCATCGCGCGCCGGTTGAAGAACGCCGCCGAAGAGATCCCGCATTGGCAGGAATACGATTATGTCCTGGTCAATCGCGATCTGGAAAAGAGCTTCATGCGCCTGCGCGGTATTTTGACCGCGGAGCGGCTGAAGCGGGTGCACAAGGACGACATCCAGTCATTCGTCGACACTTTGTTGACTGACTTGAAGACCCTGACGCCCTGACGCGTTATGCCCGCGCGCTGTAGGCGCGGGCCAGCCGCACAAATCCTGCGACCGGGACGTCCTCGGCGCGATCGGTCGGCCGGATGCCGGCCATGTCCAGCAAGGGCAGCGGATCGGCCGCGAGCGATTTCAGGCTCTGACGCAGCATCTTGCGCCGCTGACCGAACGCGGCCTCGGCGACGCGCTTGAGTGCCGCGAGATCGCATGGCTCGGGCTCGGCGCGCGGGACCAGTTCTACAACGGAGGACGTCACCTTGGGCGGCGGGACGAACGCCGAGGGCGAGATATCGAACAGGATTTTCGGCTGCGTGCGCCATTGCGCGAGCACCGAGAGGCGGCCATAGGCCTTGGTGTTGGGCTGCGCAACGATGCGTTCTGCGACCTCGCGCTGGAACATCAGGACCAGCCGGTCATAGAACGGCGGCCAGACCTCGAGCTCGAGCCATCCCGTCAAGAGAACGGTCGCGATGTTGTAGGGCAGGTTTGCGATGATACGGA
Organism: Pseudorhodoplanes sp.; assembly: GCF_035565795.1. Taxonomy (GTDB): domain Bacteria; phylum Pseudomonadota; class Alphaproteobacteria; order Rhizobiales; family Xanthobacteraceae; genus Pseudorhodoplanes. Next base: position 5,942 of record NZ_DATMRV010000063.1, on the reverse strand, counting down.
CCGGGCCGTCGCCAAGATAAGGCGACGGATCGAATTCCAGAGCATCGGCCTCGACCGCAATGAGGCGGCCTGGATAGCGTGCGGCAATGTCCTGCAGCGCGCCGATTGCCCTGTGGTCGCGCTCCACTGCAATAACGCGCGCGGCGTCATGCGCGAGCAGCGCGCGCGTGAGGCCACCCGGTCCGGGGCCGATCTCGATCACCGTGACGCCGGTTAGCGGACCGGCGCCGCGGGCGATGCGGCCGGTGAGATTCAGGTCGAGCAGAAAATTCTGGCCAAGCGACTTCTTGGCGATGAGATCGTGTTTGCGGATGACCTCCCGCAACGGCGGCAGATCGTCGGCTCCCATCATGCGGCAGTGCGCGATGCGGTTTCGCGCTCGGCCAATCGAGCCGCCAGTTTGAGCGAAGCGATCAGGCTTTCCGGATTTGCCCGTCCTGTTCCCGCGATGTCGAACGCGGTGCCATGATCGGGCGATGTGCGCACGAAGGGCAGTCCGAGCGTGACGTTGACCGCCTCGTCGAAGGCGAGCGTCTTGATCGCGACCAGCGCCTGATCGTGATACATGCACAAGGCGGTGTCGTATGTCCGGCGCGCTGCCGCATGAAACAACGTGTCCGCCGGCAGCGGGCCACGGGCAGCGATACCGAGCGCCGCGAGCCGCTCCGCCGCCGGTTTCACGACCTGGATATCCTCGTCGCCGAGAAGGCCGTCCTCGCCCGCGTGTGGATTAAGTCCGGCAATCGCCAGGCGCGGCGCGGCGATGCCAAAACGATGCTTAAGGTCGTGAGCGACGATGCGGCCTGTCTCGACGATCAGATCGGCGGTCAGCAACTCGGGTACCGTGCGCAGCGGCACGTGGATGGTGACCGGGACCACAGCGAGATCCGGGCACCACAGCATCATGACCGGCGTTGCCGTCACGTCCATCATCTCATCGGCGAGGCGGGCCAGATATTCGGTGTGACCGGGATCGCTGAAGCCGGCGCGATAGAGCACCGCTTTCGCGATCGGATTGGTCACGATAGCCGCAGCTTTTCCATCGACGACGTCGCGCACCGCGCGCCGGATCGATGCGATCGAGACGGCCGCGCTCGTATCGTCCGGCTGGCCGGGCGCAGCGCTCGCTCGCTCGGCGAGCGCGACAACGGGGAGGGCGGTGTCGAAGCGGCTCGCGGCTTGTTCCGGAGCAACCGACTCGAGCGGAACCTCAATGCCGATATGTCGGGCGCGTGCGGCAACGTGGTCCGGATCCGCAATAAGATAGAACGCGGGCAAGGCGCGTTCGCGCCGCGCCGTCCAGGCGGCGAGCGCGATATCGCAGCCGATACCGGCCGGCTCGCCAATGGTCAGCGCGAGCGGACGCATCTCATTATTGCTTGTATTCAATCATGGCCTGCGCCCGCAATTCCTTCAGATAGCGGTCAGCCTGCGTCTGGAAGCGGCGCTGGAAGATCTCGTCGCGCACCTTTCGCTTTGTGGGCGAGTCCGAATTGGTTTCCTTCTTGTCGCAAAGCGCGAAGACCTCGACGCCACCCTCAGTGACTTCAGGCGGCGTCACCTTGCCGACCTCGACCTTGGCCAGGATTTCACGCAGCGCCGGACTGAGATCGGCGGAGTTTCGACGGATCGGGGCCCGCACCACCACCTCGCGCAACGCGCGGGCAAAGGGAAGGCCGGTGCTGCAGGACTGGAAGCGGGTTCGCAGCGCGTCGGCTTCGCGTTTGCGCGCCTCGATCACACCCGCGGCGGAGCCTCGAGGTACCACGAAGGTGATCGGGTGCAGCGTATACTCGACGCCGGCCTCCTTCTGGTCCGTGCTCTTCATCTCGGCTTCGAAAATGTCCCGCTCGGACGGGGTTAGCTGCTGACCGAATTTGCCGCGCACCATCTGGTTCCAGGTCAGGTCGGCCTTGAGGCGAGCCTTAAGCGTATTCGGGTTGACGCCGCGGCTTTCCAGCATCTTGCTGAATTGATCCGCGCTGGCGCCGGCATTGCGGGCGAGGTTGGCAAAGGCGTTGTCGATTTCGGTTTGCGTCATCTCGAAATTGAAACGCTTGGCCGCGAGGATCTTGATCTTGTCGTCGATCAGTTCGTCGATCACTTCCTGCCGTGACTTTGGCTTGCCACCGAGAGCGATCAGCTTGCCACGCTGCTCGATGTCATAGGCCGTGATCGGCTGACCGGTGACGTAAAGCACGATCTGCGCCTGCGCCGGTAGCACGAACAGGCAGGAGAGGAGGGCCGCCGAAGCCACACCCAGAATCCAACGAGAGTTCGCGCGTATCCGTCGATCTTCCATTATCTAGTCATCCAACCAGCAATATTGCGCTGCCGCGCGCTGGGCTCAAAGCCCACCGATGCCGGGTGCTCCGGTCGAACCGGAGGTCGTCCCAAGCGTCCGCAGGCTCAACTGCATCATCAGACGATGATCCTTCGTCGGATTGCCGCTGTAGGTATAGCTCGTGATGTAATTCAGGGCCAAGATAAGGCAATCGTCGATATAACCCACGCCGAACCGGGTCTGATCGAAGGTTTCCGCATCGATATCGTAGCGGGCCGCTGCGATCACCGCCCAGTTCTGATTAACCTTGTAGGACACACCCCCGAGGATTCCTTCACGACGCGTCAGGAAGCCGAGTTCCGGCTGCTTGTCGTAATTGCCGTACAGCGCCTGGAGCGAGAGCCGATCGAGGTTGGCGCGGCCTTCGAGCTCGAACCGGCGCATGTCGAAATTCTGTTCGCCGAAGCGATAGCGCGTCGTGAACGTGAACATGCGGTCCGGCTGATACTGCAACCGCGCGACGTAGTCCGAGCGTGGCGTGTCGAGGCCGCTATTCAGTCCGGTGTTGGTCGCGTCGCCTGCTGCGAACGAGTTGACACCGAACAGTTGGTACGACTGACCGAACAGGACGTTTACATAGCCGCCCTGATTGAACTGGGTGGTTGCCTGGACACCATAGTTGACGCGGCCGCCACCTTCGACACGATCCCAGCCGGAGAATTTGTCGACCCGGAACAGGTTGCCGTCGTCGAACACGAAGCTCTGGGCGTCTTCGTTCGGGAGCCTGCCGATCTGCGTCTCATTCGGACGCGCGATGATTTGTGCGATCGGCTCGACTGTCGTGGAGCCCCAAGGCTGCACGTTGATGAACGGATAGCGATATTCGAGGCCTGCGACCGGCATGCCGCGGAACAGAGCCGTATTGCTGGTCTCGATGAAGTTGGAAACGCCCGGCTGATTTGAGAGGTTCACCGATGCAACGTCCGCGCGAAGCGAGAAGAACGGGGTGAATACCTGTCCGAGCGGATCAGTGATGGAGCGCTTCCAGTTCGCTTCGGCAGAGAAGCGCGAGTAGCTGCCCGGCGCGCCGCGCAGCAGACAGTTATTAGTGTTCTTCACAGCAGGGTCAGCCGTGTTGAAGCCGCAATAACCGAGATTTGCCGCGTTCGGGTTGATCGGATCGAACGACGCGGATTCGCGAGACAGGCTCGTCAAGTTTACGCGGAAGCTGAGTTCGCCGCCCAACACCGGTTTGTCGACCGTGTAGTTGTAGTCGATGACCGGATGGACGACCGGGAGCTGCTGCTGGTCGTCGAATTCGGAAAAGCCGTAATAGTGGATGGTGCGTGCGTCGAAGTACGACCGGGTGCCGCGGCCGACCAGGTAGAGTTGGGAGATGCCCTCCATCTGGTTGTTCAGGAACGGACTGCGCGCGCTGGCTGTAAAGGTCTGGACCCGATAGTCCTGGTAGAAAGTCTTGTCTGAGATCAGCAGGGCATCCCAGCCCCAGACCCACCGTTTGTTGAGTCCGAACTGACCGTTGGATTCAATGGCGCCACGCCAGTCGCGGTAACCGGGCGTCGGATCGCCGTTCGTATGGATGAATTCTTCCTTGTCGAATTGTCGGATCCCCGCGGCGCGAATGGCATAGGCGCCATTCATCAGCCGGTGCCGGAACTCCGCCTGCATGAACGGACCTTGCTTGGTGGAGACGCTCGGCGTCAGCGTCAGGTCGTAATTCGGAGCCAGCGCCCAGAAATACGGAGCCTGCATCACGACCCCAAGCTTCGAGCTGCTTGAGAAGACCGGCATCAGCCAGCCGCTCTTGCGCTTCACGGTGGGGTCGGGGGTCGAGAAATAGGGGAAGTGCGCGATCGGCATTCCGAACAGCTCGAAAGAGCCCTGCTCGAAATAGATCATCTTCTCCTGTTCGTCGTGAATAATGCGCGCGCCCTTGACTTGCCAGAGGGGAGGCTTGCGCGGATCGGACTTGCACGCCTCGCAGGCGGTGTAGACGCCGCTCTGCAATACGGTGTAGCGCGCATCGCTCCGGTCAGCCCGTGCTGCGGCAAATCGGGTCTGGTCAGGCGTTTCCACCCGCAATGAATCGACGAAGCCGTCGCGGTAGTCGTCGTTCAGTTCGAGGATCTCGCCATAGGTGACGTTGCCGCCGGGCTCCGTCAGCCGGACATTGCCCTCAGCCCGCAGACGCTTGGTCTTCTGGTTGTAGGTGACCTTGTCCGCCTCGACCGTCGAGCCGTCGTAATAGATCTGCACGTTGCCGATCGCGTTCACGCGCTCGTTGACGTGGTCGTACTGGACCTCCTCGGCCTGGACGAGCATCTGCTTGTCGCCCTTGCCGCTTGGGCGGGCGACAGCCGGCTTTTCCTGCTTGGGCCGCGTTTCGAACCGGAAAAAGTCCGTCTGTGCGGACGCAGGCGTAACCGTCGCGACCCCGACCAGGGTCACGGCAGAACATACCAAGGCCGCGACAACCAGGGCGCGGCCAAACGATCCGGGACGGGATGGAATACGCAACGCCATCACCCGTCTTCCTGATAAAGCAACACTAGGAACCCCGTCAGACCCCCGACCAGAACCGGAGCCCAGGCCGCCGTTGCCGGCGACAGCAGCTCAGTCTTACTCATGTCGTCGGTGATTTTGGAGAGAACGTAAAGCAAAAACCCGGACAAAACGCCGCCCAAGACCATTTTTTGTACGCCGCCCATACGGGCGAAACGAAGGCTGAATGCGGCGGCAAGAAGCACCATCGATGCGAGCAGGAACGGACGAGAGATCAACTTCTGGTACTGGAGCCGGTAGGCGGCCGCGGTGAGGCCGGCATTCTCTGCGAGTCGGATATACTCCGGCAACTCCCAGATCGTCAGGGTCTCGGGAGTGGCGAAGTTCTCCCGAACTTGCTCGCGCGACACGTTGGTCTTCAACGCGTAGGTCTCATGGAAGGAAGGGGGAGCATCGCTCGGGTAGACGCGCGCGTCGCTGAGTTCCCAGTGCCCGTCCTGCAGAACCGCGCTACGCGCCTCGATCCTGTCCTGATACCGCCCGTCGTGGTCGAAGGTGAAGATCGTCACGCCCTCAAGTCGCAGGCCTTGCTCGCGGCTGGTGACGGCGTTGATGATGGACTGTCCGTCGGGGCTGCGCTGACGCACCCAGAAACCGGACTCCTGCAGGCCGAACTCGCGCGCGCCAAAGATCTCGACCTCATAGCGCTTCGAGATTTCCTGAAGCTTCGCGGCGACCGGGTTGTAGACCAACGTCGCAAACACACCCAGCAACAACGCCACGACAACGGCCGGTGCGGTAAATTCCCAGGCCGAAACGCCAGCGGCGCGGGCGACGACGAGTTCATTGCGGCGGGAGAGGGCGAGATAGGACGACATCGCCCCGACGAGGACGCAGAACGGCATGATCCGTTCGACGATGATCGGCACGCGGAAGAATGACAATTTGAACACCGCGAGCGCGGTCGCATTCTCGTTATTCGCCGTGCGCCGCATCAGTTCGACCGAATCGAGGAGCGCGACGAGAAAAACCACGCCGCCAAAGACGGCGAGTGCGGTCACGAGGAACCGCATTCCGAAGTATCGTCCAAGGGTCATCGACACGCGCAACGCTCACGTCTCCGTCAGGTTGCCGG
>NZ_DATMRV010000062.1:0-12560 GCF_035565795.1 Pseudorhodoplanes sp. | reverse complement strand
CCGGAATCGTCGCCGGACTTGCCTAAATCGGGCCCCTCTGCCATAACCCGCGCGCTCGCCGCCCGGCTGTATAGGGCTGCCGTGGCAGCGACACTTGCTCAATCAGCAAACGCTCGGTTTTCGAGCCATTTCGGTGGACGGACGGCTTTTGCCCGACGTCATCACCGTATCAGGAGAGCCAAATGCCCAAATTGAAGACCAAGTCGGGCGCCAAAAAGCGCTTCAAGATCACCGGTTCGGGCCAGGTCGTATCCGCCCAGGCCGGCAAGCGCCACGGCATGATCAAGCGAACCACCAAGCAGATCCGCAATCTTCGCGGAACGCGCGTCCTGTTCAAATCGGACGGCGACAACATCAAGAAATACTGGATGCCGAACGGCTGATCGCCGCGCGCACCTGTCTTTCCTGTTTCTGCAGATCAGTGTTCGTTAAAGGAGATCAGCCATGGCCCGCGTCAAACGTGGCGTTACCGCCCATGCCAAGCACAAGAAAGTTCTGAAGGCTGCCAAGGGTTTTTACGGCCGTCGCAAGAACACCATTCGCATCGCCAAGCAGGCGGTCGAGAAGGCCAATCAATACGCCTTCCGTGACCGCAAGCGTCGCAAGCGCACCTTCCGCGCGCTCTGGATCCAGCGTCTGAACGCTGCCGTTCGTCCGTTCGGTCTGAACTACAGCCAGTTTATCGACGGCCTGAACAAGTCGGGTCTGGAGATTGACCGCAAGGTGCTGTCCGACCTCGCCATCCGCGAGCCGGCGGCATTCGAGGTCATCGTCGGCAAGGCGAAGGCTGCGCTGGCCGCGTAACGAGCGCCGCTTCCGCGCTCTTCGGAGCGACCGATGATCGATGCCGCCTATGTCCAGCGAATGGCATTGTACAATCGCTGGCAAAATCGAAATCTCTTCGGCGTTGCCGGTCGTCTGTCGGACAGCGACAGGCGATTGGACCGCGGCGCGTTCTTCGGATCGATTCACGCGACCCTGAGCCACCTGCTGTGGGCCGACCGTGTATGGATGAGCCGGTTCGCCGGCTGGACCAAGCCTGAAGGCGGCATACGCGAATCGGTGTCGCTGTATCCCGACTGGGGCCGGCTGAGCGAGGAGCGTGCGGCAAGCGACGAAAGGCTGATTGCGTGGTCCAATACTCTCGACCCGCAATGGCTTGCGAATGACCTGACGTGGTTTTCCGGCGCCGTTCAGCGCGAGGTTTCGAAGCCGATATGGCAGCTTCTGGTGCATTTCTTTAATCATCAGACCCACCATCGCGGCCAGGTTCATGCGATGCTGACGCAGGCGGGCGGCAAGCCCCACGACACCGATCTGTTTGCGATGCCGGAGTGATTGTTCGTGACCGATATCAACGCGCTTGAACAGGAAATCCTCGCATCGGTTGCTGCAGCCTCCGACGAGGCCGCGCTGGAAGCCGTCCGGGTTGCCGCGCTCGGCAAGAGCGGCTCGGTGTCCGCGCTGCTGAAGACACTCGGCGCGATGACGCCGGACGAGCGCAAGGTTAAAGGGCCCGCGATCAACGGCCTGAAGGATGCGGTGAACGCCGCGCTCACGACACGTCGCGACGCCCTGAAGAACGCAGCACTCGACGCGCGTCTCAATACCGAAAGCGTCGACGTGACGCTGCCGGTGCGCGAAAGCCCGGCGGAAACCGGACGCATTCATCCGATTTCCCAGGTGATCGATGAACTGACCGCGATCTTCGCCGACATGGGTTTCGCCGTCGCGGAAGGTCCGGACATCGAGACCGACGATTACAACTTCACCAAGCTGAACTTTCCCGAAGGCCATCCGGCGCGGGAAATGCACGACACGTTCTATTTCAACCCGAAGCCGGACGGCTCGCGGCTGCTGTTGCGCACGCATACGTCGCCGGTGCAGGTGCGCACGATGCTGGCGAAAAAGCCGCCGATCCGCGTCATCTGTCCGGGCCGCACCTATCGTTCGGACTCCGACCAGACCCACACACCGATGTTCCATCAAGTCGAGGGCCTCGTCATCGACAAGGGCTCGCATCTCGGCCATCTGAAATGGATTCTCGCCGAATTCTGCAAGGCATTCTTCGAGGTCGATAACGTGAAGATGCGGTTCCGGCCGTCATTCTTTCCGTTCACCGAGCCGTCGCTCGAAGTCGACATTCAATGCAAGCGCGACAAGGGTGAAATCCGCTTCGGCGAAGGCGAGGACTGGCTCGAGATTCTCGGCTGCGGGATGGTGCATCCGAACGTGCTGCGCAATTGCGGGCTCGATCCCGACGAGTATCAGGGCTTTGCCTGGGGCATGGGGATCGACCGCATCGCCATGCTGAAATACGGCATGCCCGATTTGCGTCCGTTCTTCGAAGCGGATCAGCGCTGGCTGTCGCATTATGGCTTCCGTCCGCTCGACTTCCCGACGCTGGCGGGAGGCCTGAGCAACTGACGATGGCCGTTCCCGGAGCGCCCAAAGAAGGAATCGCCGGTCTCATTGCCGCGCTTACCAACCGGCTGGATGAGGCGACGATCGTTTCCTACGCCGAGATGCTGGCGAACTGGAATGCCGGGCGCACCGAGGCGACCTTCGCCGCGTTCCAGACGCTGGATGCCAAGGCGTCCGGGCTGTTGACTCATGTCTCGATGATGATCGCGGGGCTCGGCATCGTTGCGCCGCTGCTCGCGCAGCATCGGTTCGAGGAGATCGTGATCGTCTCCGAGATCATCGTCTATCTCATGATCGCCATCGGCTGCCTGCGCTGTCTCGCAGTGCGGACGGCTAGAGAACTCACAGGCCCGAATGTCGAGCGTGAGCTGATCATCAAGCACGAGCTCTACAGGCTCTGCAATCAGGCCACGATCTATTTCACGATCCTCGTTTTCATCAGCTTCCCCATCATGCTGATATTCCCCTAGCCCGGATCTGAGAGCGCACGATGAAATTCACACTGTCCTGGCTCAAGGAACATCTCGACACCGACGCGCCGCTTGCCGAGATCGCGGACAAGCTGACCATGATCGGTCTCGAGGTCGAGAAGATCGAAAACCCGGCGGAAAAATACGCTCCGTTCAAGGTGGTGGAGGTTATCTCCGCCGTGCAGCATCCGAATGCGGATCGCCTGCGCGTCTGCATGGTCAATACCGGCGAAGGCAAGCCGCTACAGATCGTCTGTGGCGCGCCGAACGCGCGGGGCGGCATGAAGGCGGTGCTCGGCTTGCCCGGCACCTACATTCCGTCGAAGGACATCACGCTCAAGGTCGGCAAGATCCGCGACGTCGAAAGCCAGGGTATGCTGATCTCGGGCGCCGAGATCGAGTTCAACGACGATCATTCGGGCATCATCGAGATGCCGGCGGATGCACCGGTCGGCGTGCCGTTTGCGGAGGTGCTCGGCCTCAACGATCCGATCATCGAGATCAACCTGACACCGAACCGCGCCGACTGCACGGCCGTGTCCGGCATCGCGCGCGATCTCGGTGCGACGGGCATCGGCAAATATCTCGAACGCACGCCGAAGCCGGTGAAGGGTACGTTCCCGTGTCCGGTCAATGTCACGCTCGATTTCGGCGACACGCCCTCGCTCTGTCCCGGTTTCGCATTGCGCCTCGTGCGCGGCGTCAAGAACGGACCGTCGCCGGAATGGCTGCAGAAGCGGCTGACCGCGATCGGGCTGCGTCCGATCAATGCGCTGGTCGACATCACGAATTTCATGACCTACGACCGCGGCCGTCCGCTGCATGTGTTCGACGCGAAAAAGGTGCACGGCAATCTCGTCGTGCGCCGTGCGAAGGCGGGCGAGGAACTGCTCGCTCTCGACGGCAAGACTTACAAGCTCGACGATTCGATCTGTGTGATCGCCGACGACAAGGGCGTGGAATCGCTCGCCGGCATCATGGGCGGCGAGCTCTCGGGCTGCGACGAGAATACGACGGACGTCCTGATCGAGTCGGCGCTCTGGGAGCCGATCAACATCGCGCAGACCGGCCGCAAGCTCGGCATCAACTCGGATGCGCGCTATCGCTTCGAGCGCGGCATCGATCCGAATTTCATGGTGCCGGGCCTCGATCTGGCGACGCAGATGGTGCTCGATCTGTGCGGCGGCGAGCCGTCAGAATCGATCGTCGTCGGATTCACGCCGCCCGAAGACCGGCCGATCGATTTCCCGCTGTCCGAGGTCAAGCGCCTCGCCGGGCTCGACGTGTCGCTGACCGAGATCAAGCGCATTCTCGGAAATCTCGGCTTCTTCATTGCCGGCAACGGACCGGTGGTGAAGGTCGCCGTGCCGTCATGGCGGGCCGACGTCGAAGGCAAGGCGGATATCGTCGAAGAGGTCGTGCGTATCGTCGGTGTCGATCGTGTGCCGCTGACGCCGTTCGAACGCAGTGACGATCAGCGCAAGGCCGTGCTGACGCCGATCCAGAACCGGACCCGCAAGGCCAAGCGCGCGCTCGCGGCGCGCAACCTTGCCGAGGCGGTGACATGGTCGTTCATCTCAAAGTCTGACGCGCAGCTGTTCGGTGGCGGGCAGCCGGAGCTGGCGCTCGCCAACCCGATCGCGTCGGACCTGTCCGATATGCGTCCGAGCCTGCTTCCCGGTCTTGTCGCCGCGATCCAGCGCAATGCCGACCGCGGCATCCCGGATGCCGGACTGTTCGAGGTCGGACAGATCTTCAAGGGCGATCGGCCGGACGATCAGTTCACCGCCGCCGCGGGGCTGCGGCACGGACTGTCGCGCGCGGACGGGACGGGGCGCCACTGGGCCAATGGCAACAAGGCGCCGGATGCGTTCGAGGCGAAGGCCGATGCTCTGGCTGCGCTTGCGGCCGCCGGTGCGCCGATGCAGGCGCTGCAGATTGTCCCCGGCGGTCCCGCCTGGTTGCACCCCGGACGCTCCGGCACGATCCAGATCGGTCCGCAGAACGTGCTCGGTCATTTCGGCGAACTGCATCCGCGCGCGCTCGAAGCATTGAAGGCGGACGGCCCGATCGTGGGCTTCGAGGTGATCCTCGACCGCATTCCCGAGCCGAAGGCAAAGGCGACGCGCGCGAAGCCTGCGCTTGAACTGTCTGCTTTCCAGCCGGTATCGCGCGACTTCGCATTCATCGTCGACAAGGCGGTGAAGGCTGCCGATCTCGTGCGCGCCGCGCAGAATGCCGACAAGAAGTTGATCACTGCCGTGACGGTGTTCGACGTCTACGAAGGCAAGGGGATCGAGCCGGGCAAGAAGTCGATTGCACTCGCGGTTACAATCCAGCCGCGCGAGAAGACCATGACCGACGCCGAGATCGACGCGCTCGCGGGCAAGATTGTGGCGGAAGTCGGAAAGCGCACAAACGGCGTTCTTCGCTCATAACGCGCACAACATGGACGAAAGTAAAGGTCGGATGCGGCGCGTTGTCGCTGCATCGCGGCTGAACAATCTCCTGCTGCAATCGTTTCTGATTTTACCTGCCTTGTTATTTGGAGATGGACAGCAATGCCTGCATCAAAGTTTCTGACAGCCTCGATTGGGCTCTCGGCGCTCGCCTGCGCCGCGATCCTGGCTCCGACCGCAGCGTCTGCGGCGCCGGCGGCGACCGGGCTGTCGTCGATTGGCGCACCTGATACGCGGATGGTGCAGGAGGTACAGTGGCGTCGCCCGTACGGCGGTCCGCGGTATTATGGCGGCCCGCGCTATTACGGACGCGGTGGCAACGGTGCCGCGGTCGCTGCCGGCGTAATCGGTGGACTTGCGCTTGGCGCTGCGATTGCCGGTGCGGCTTCCGCACCGCCGCCGCCGGTGGCTTATGCGCCGCCTCCCGCTTATGGACCGGGCGCCGACTGGATCGCCTATTGCTCGTCCAAGTATCGCTCGTTCAATCCCGCGACCGGCCTCTATCTTGGCTATGACGGGCAGTACCATCCCTGCCAGTAATCCGATCCCGTAGCGGAGAATACGAAAGGCCCCGCCATCGGCGGGGCCTTTTCGCGTTCGGATCAGTCGTTGAAGATCCGCGGCACGCCGCCGGGGAATTGCTGGCGTTGTGGTTGCCGCTGTGGCTGTTGCTTCTTCGCCGGCTGCTTCTGTTGCGTCTTTGGACCCGGGCCCGGGACTGTGCCGGTGGGCGGCGAGACGATTTTCAGCACCTGATCGGCCGCGCGCTCGCCGGATTCCCATGCGCCGCCCACCGTACCCCACAAGGTCTCGTGCGCGGCTTCGCCCGCATAGAAGATGCGGTCGCGCAGCGGCTCGGTCATCAGGATGCGGCGCGACGGCTGGCCTCCAACCGATGCGGCTGAGAACGCACCCTGCACATAGGGCGCGAATGCCCATTGCGTCGCGTGTGTTCGCTTCACGGCCTTGCGGACATCCGCGCCGAACAGCTTGTCGAGCCACTCCATCGCAAACGCCGTCATCTCCCGCGGGCCCTTCGCCGCAAGGTCACGGGCGAATGAGCCGCCGACATCGACATAGGCCAGCGAGGAGCCGCCGACATTGCCGAGCAACGCGGCTGTCTGCTTTCCATCGGCCTTCTCGAACACGAGATCGTCGCGCGCAAGCCCGAACGGATTGTCGGGAATCTCCAGCGCGATCCGTTCGTAATGACCGAGCCGCAGCCGCGAGAGTGCTTCGAGCTGGCGCTTCGGAAGATCGGGGATCATCTTCCCGTCTGCGAGCACGTTGGTCGACACAGTCACGATGACCGTGCGCGCCTGCAGCGCACCTTTGGCGGTTTCGATCGTGATGCCGCCGCGCGCCTGCGGAACGATGCGCGTCACCGGTGTAGACAATTGGACCGGCAATCCTTCGCCAAGCTTTGCAAGCAGCGCGCCGAAGCCTTGCCGGCAATAGGCGTCGACATCACGTTCGTTCGAACGCTGGAAATCGGCAGCCGACAGGTCTGCGAAGTCTTTCCCGCAACCGAATGCGCCGAGATAAAATTCGATCGATTGCTGCCATTCGCCGAGATCCTTCGGCATGGCCTGGGCGAGCGAGACATCCGTCTTGCCGCGCGCCGCGTCTTCGATCGCGCGACGTGCGCGCACCAGCGTCGCAAAGAATTGCTCGAGTTCGCCTTCGCGTGCGTTGCGGCGGCCGATGCGGACTTTCTGCCCCGGCGGCGCCGGATAGATATCAAGCCCGGTGCGCGGTGCGAGTTTCACGAGCGCATGCAGGTCCGGCGCATGCAGCCAGTGTGCGCCGATATCGAAGGGAGTTCCGAAGATCGTCGTGTCGGTGACGCACCGGCCGCCAATACGCTCGTCGGCTTCCAGGATCACCACGCGGCGTCCGGCGGCGGTGATCTTTCGCGCTGCGGCAATGCCGGCGGCGCCGGCGCCGACAATCGCGACGTCGGTCTCGGCCGCAATCGCCATGCGTCCCCACGCCGGGAGCGTGGCGGCTCCGGCTGCAATTGCGAGAAACGAACGGCGGGAGATTGCGTCCATGGTTACCGGAGACTTTGCACTCCGCCTCACTACCCGGAAAATCCGAGGATTTGCAAACCTCTGATGTGCGGAAGGGTCACCCCGGTGTGAACCCGATGAACCGCTTTGCAACGGCTTTCGACGAAAATGCAGGAAAACAACCGCATATGCGGAAGAACGCCGCATACGGGAGGACGGCCATGAGCTTCGTGCTCGACCGAATCGGGCGGTTTCTTGCCCGGTATCTGGAAAAGCCGGTGCAGGGCTACGAGCCCTTCACGCCGAGCGACTTTGGCGCCCTGCAGGCGACATTGCAGCCCGGCGACGTTGTCCTCGTCGAGGGCAACAATCACGTTTCCGGCATCATCAAGTACCTCACGCAATCCACATGGTCACATGCCGCGCTCTATGTCGGTCGCATCGGCGATCGCCAGACGGAGGACGGCGAGCCGCTCGTTCTTGTCGAGGCCAATCTCGGCGAGGGCGTGGTCGGTGCGCCGCTGTCGAAATATGCGCGCTATCACACCCGCATCTGCCGACCGGCCGGCCTGACGCCCGAGGATCGTGCGAAAGTCTGCGCCTATGCGAAGGAGCGGATCGGCTTTGACTACGATGTGAAGAACATCATCGACCTGATGCGCTTCCTGATGCCGCTTCCGCTGCCGCAGAAGTGGCGGCGCAAGATGATGAGCATGGGCTCCGGGCATCCGACGCGGATCATCTGCTCGGCATTGATCGCACAGGCTTTCGATTCAGTGCGCTATCCGATCCTGCCGAAGATCAGCCGCGTCGAGAGCGAGTCGGCGCGCGAGGAGATCCTGGAGATCCGGCACTCGTCACTATATGCACCGCGCGACTTCGATATCTCGCCGTATTTCGAAGTGGTGAAGCCGACGCTGGTCAACGGCTTCGATTACAAGAAGGTGCAATGGGCGGACCTTCAGATCGAGGTCCAGGTGATGGTCGAAATCGAAACCACAGAAGTCGTTGAAAGCGGTCCGCTCGTGCCCGCAGCCGGCAAGTCTCTCGCGACCGCGTAAGCAGCATCGAACAAGACGCGGAATAAAAGACCCCGGCTTTTGAAGGCCGGGGCCGCTGGAAACGGAGTGAAGATGGGACGTTGAAGCTCCGCCCCAGCACTCCGCTAACCCCGGCACATGCTCGGCAGTTCCTCGCCGACTGAACGGTTCCAGGGCGTTCGGGAAGTCATGCGGTCGCGGCTGCGGTCCCTTTCGCCCAGGCGAGCGCGGTGTCCAGCCGGTCATTGCCCCAGAACAGCTCCCCGTCTGGTGTAATGAAACTCGGCGCGCCAAAGATCCCGAGCTGGCGGGCCTGCTCGGTTTCCGTTCGCAGCACGCGTTTCACGTCATCGGAACCGGCCTGTTCGAGCCAGCTCGCGGGGGCGCCAGCGCGATGGAGAATGCCGGCGATCACCGTGGTATCATCGATCCGCAGCCCTTCGCCGAACTGCGCGCGGAAGACGGCGCGGCAATAATCGTCATGCCAGCTTTCGTTCCGCCCGGCGATCGCGACGCGCGCGGCAAGGAGCGAATCCTGCGGAAAGGGCTCCGGCCGGCGAAACGGAATCGAGAGCTCTGCGCAGACGCGCTCGAGGTCGCGCCACATGTAGCGGCCCTTCGCCTCGTAGATGTTGAAGGGCGAGGTGTCCCAGCCCTGCGCCTTGAAGATCGGGCCGAGCAGGAACGGGCGGTAGCGAATGGATACCCCAATCTTTGCAGCGCAGGCCGGCGCGCGGATCGCCGCCGGGTACGAATAGGTCGATCCAAAGTCGAACCAGAAATCGACGACAGGAATGCTCATGGTTCAGTCTCGCCCGGCCGGTGGCGCTTGCGAACCAATTGGCCCGCGTCCACGTTATATTGGAGGTGTCACCGATCCGACATGCCGGGAGGATTCATGCTGAAACTTGCCATTCCAGGGGCCGTCGCGATGCTTGTGCTGATGGCCGGTACGTCGCCGGGCGAGGCCCGCGAATACCCCTGGTGCGCGCGCTATGACTGGACGACGCGCAATTGCGGCTTTGTGAGCTTCCAGCAATGCCTCGCGACGATTTCCGGCATCGGCGGCCGCTGTGAGCCCAATCCCTTCTACCAAGCGCCTCCGCCGCGCCAGCGCCGGCCCCGTTAGGCGGCCCTCGCGGCAGGGCCAAGGCTCGAACCGGCTGCTGACCGGGCGAGTTGCGCCGCGTGCGGTTCTGCCTATAGTCCGGCCGCCTTCAGGCGCGACCAGGAAATTGGGTACCGGTTTTCCGTCCGGTCGCGCACAGACCGAGACGGAACTGGATTCATGGCCGAAAAGCCCAAGAAAGACGTGAAAAAAGTTGTTCTCGCCTATTCGGGCGGGCTCGACACATCGATCATCCTGAAATGGCTGCAGACCACCTATGGCTGCGAGGTGGTGACCTTCACCGCCGACCTCGGCCAGGGCGAGGAGCTGGAACCGGCGCGCGCCAAGGCGGTGCTGCTCGGCATCAAACCCGAGAACATCTTCATCGAGGACCTGCGCGAGGAATTCGTCCGCGACTACGTCTTCCCGATGTTCCGCGCCAACACGGTCTATGAGGGCCAGTATCTGCTCGGGACCTCGATCGCGCGGCCGCTGATCGCCAAGAAGCAGATCGAAATCGCCGAAAAGGTCGGCGCCGACGCGGTGTGTCATGGCGCCACCGGCAAGGGCAACGATCAGGTTCGCTTCGAGCTCAGCTATTACGCGCTGAAGCCCGACATCACGGTGATCGCGCCGTGGCGCGAATGGGATCTGACCTCGCGCACCAAGCTGATCGAATTCGCGGAGCTGAACCAGATTCCGATCGCCAAGGACAAGCGCGGCGAAGCGCCGTTCTCGGTCGACGCCAACCTTCTGCACTCGTCGTCGGAAGGCAAGGTGCTGGAAGATCCGAATGTCGAAGTGCCGGACTATGTGTTCTCGCGCACCGACGATCCGGAAAAGGCGCCGGACAAGGCGACCGTCATCACCATTGATTTCGAGAAGGGCGATCCGGTGGCTGTCGACGGCAAGAAGATGTCGCCGGCGACCTTGCTCAAGCATCTCAACGATCTCGGCAAGCTGAACGGCATCGGCCGGCTCGACCTCGTCGAGAACCGTTTCGTCGGCATGAAGTCGCGCGGCATGTACGAGACGCCGGGCGGCACCATCCTGCTCGTCGCGCATCGCGCCATCGAAAGCATCACGCTCGATCGCGGCGCCGGCCATCTCAAGGATGAGCTGATGCCGAAATATGCCGAACTGATCTACAACGGCTTCTGGTTCACGCCGGAGCGCGAGATGCTGCAGGCGGCGATCGACAAGTCGCAGGAGCATGTGACCGGCCGCGTGACGCTGAAGCTCTACAAGGGCAATGCCTGGGTGATCGGACGCGAGTCGCCGTACTCGCTCTACGACCAGGAGCTGGTGACGTTCGAGGAAGGCGCGGTCGCTTACGATCATCGCGACGCTGAAGGCTTCATCCGGCTGAACGCATTGCGTCTGCGCACCTTGGGGCAGCGCAAGAAAAAGCGCGGACTATAGGCGTTATCGCCGGGCTCGATCCGCCAATTCCTCGAAAGTGACCGACAAACAAAAATGGCCGGGCGTTTGCCCGGCCATTTGCATTTCGGCGACAGGCCTTACTGCGGCGGCGGTGAGCCCGCCTGTTGCTGCAGCAGCGGCGTAATGCGGCGAACGGTGACGCGCCGGTTGGCGCGCTCGGGACCATCCGTCTGCACCTTCAGTTGCTGTTCGCCGTAACCCTGTGTCGTCAGGTTCTCCGGCGGAATCTGGAACTGATCCGTCAGGATGACAGCGACCGATTCCGCACGCCGGTCCGACAATGACAGATTGTCCTCGTCGGTGCCGGTCGCGTCGGTGTGCCCTTCGATCAGGAAGACTTCGTTCGGATTTTGTGCAATCGCGCGCTTGATGCCTTCGGCAATCGGCGCAAGCCGATTGTACTGATCGGGCGTGACTTCCCACGATCCGGAATCGAAGGTGATGCTGTCGAGGTCGATACGCGGCATGCGATTGCGCACATCCGCGCTGTACCGGATTTCGTCCAGCGTATAGGCCCGCGGCAACGGTTCGACCGGCGGCGCCATCAGCGCACCATAGATGTATTCCGGCGGAGCGCTTTCCGCTTCGACGATGTAGCGCTCGCGCGGAATGGCAAGCGACGCGATCGCAAGGGCCGGCAAGGCCACGAAGAAAGCCGTCGATGCCCGTCCGCCACGCGGACGGTTGTCGATGATCACGACCTCGCGCCCGTTGACCAGACGCGAACGCCGCAACAGGCGACCGTTCGGATCCGTCACAGTGACGACCTGCCGCCCACCGGGGCCGATCGCAACCGTGCGGATCTCGTTGCCAACACGCTGCTCACGAACATCCCCGCCGAAGCGACGGAAACGCGATCCCTCATCGCGACGGATAATGGTCGTGTTGCCTTCGCGGACGATGGTGCGATCGCCTTCGCGAATGAGGGTGCGATTGCCTTCGCGGACCTCGCGGCGTTCCTGCCGCAGATCGTCCAGCCGGCGCGTGTCACGGCGATCCTGCCGGAAGTCCTGACGCGCATCCTGCCTTGGCGGACCATCGCGACGCTGATCCGCGGCAGGGGGCACCGGGCGGCCGGCTGGAGCCAGTGCGGGCGCCGCCGAGGGCGGCGCAGCGGGTCGCGCTGCGGCCGGCGGAGCCGCGGGCGTCGCGGGTGGCACCGGCTGGCTGGTGGCCGGGGAGACCGAAGGCTGACGCTGTTGCGGCGCCTGCGCAGCCGGAGGCGTCTGAGCGGCCGGAGCCGCGCGCCCGGCGGGAGGCGGAGGCATCTGCCCGGCAGGCGCTGCCGGACGCGCTGCTGCCGGTGGCGGGGGCGGAGCGGTCCTGGCGGCCGGCGGAGGCGGCGGAGCGGGCCTTGCTGCCGCGGGCGGAGGCGGAGCAGGGCGTGCTGCCGCAGGCGGCGGCGGAGCGGGCCTTGCGGCGGCGGGCGGAGGCGGAACGGGGCGTGCTGCAGCAGGCGGGGGTGCGGGCCGGGCCGCTGCGGGCGGCGGCGGTGCCGGTCTCGCAGCCGGCGCTGCGGGCGGCGCGGCCTTCGGCGCAGGCTTTGCGGCGGGCTTCTTCGGATCAGCAGGGGCTGGCGCCTGTGCGAGCTGCAGGAGGCCAGC
>NZ_DATMRV010000061.1:0-9685 GCF_035565795.1 Pseudorhodoplanes sp. | reverse complement strand
GGTAATGCCGATGCGTCCTGTGAGGCTTGCCATCCACGGCGTGCGTGTTGAATCGAGCAGCGCAGGAGCGACCAGATTGTTGCTGTCGGCCTTCACCGCCGACGCGTTGAACATGCCCTGCACGCCGACCACGAGACGATTCATCTCGTAATCGCATCCGATCTGCCCGCCGCCGATGACGCCGTCGGCCTTGTGTGATGCGAGTTCTACGCCGCCCGGTAAATTCCAGGTGGTCGGCGCCCAGCCATATCCGATGTTGCCGCCGACATAGCAGCCGGTCCAATAGGTCTGGTGAACCGGAGCAGGCGGCGCCTTGTAAACCGGGTTCGGAAGATCAGCCGCTTGCGCGCGCGAGAATCCAAATCCGGATGCAATTATGAGTGCTGTGGCGCCAATAGTGACTGCAAGACGCTTCATTGCAGGATCCCCCCGCGGCTTCGCGACGTGCCACATTGCAAACATATTAGGGGCACGAATGCGGAGCCGGCGCAATGCAGCCGGACAGAAACAGTCGAGATGTGACGAAAAAAACACAGGAAAAATGCGGTAATTAGTAACGCGTCACCGCCACTAATAACGCTTCAGCGCCACTAATTTTGTGCCAGATACCGTTCAGACGCGTATGCTGTCGTCTGCTCCTGGCAAGGTGGAAGTGCAGGCGCGTGATCCTGCCGAGCCTCTGAAGCCACGACCTGGCGTCAGGAAGATCATCGAGACCATTCAGCGGCAGCGGCCAAAATGCTTTCGCAGCGCGGCCGCCAGCTCGGCGGGCTTTTCTTCCGGCGGGAAATGTGCGCAGTCGGGAATGGACAGCATTTCGAAGTCCTCGGCCAGCGGCTCTATGGCGCCCTGCATCGCTTCGCCCAGCCACAAGGCGCCCGCGATGGCGAGAACAGGCAGCTTCAGTTTTGAGGCAGCGAGCACCCGGTTCTGTGCTCCGGATTCGAAGATGGCGCGGTAGTATTTCAGCGTCTCGGCGAACGCGCCGGGCCGCGAATAGAGCCGTATATACTCGTCGACCGATGCGCGCGGAATTGCATTGGGGTGCGCGGCGCGGTGGCGGAAGATCCATTCAAGGATCACATGCTCGCGTCCACGGGTCAGGTCCTCGGCCAGGTCGGGCAGGTAATTGAACGCGAAGTGCCAGGTCTTCTTGGCTTGCTCGGGTGTGAAGGCGTAGGCGCTTCCCGGAGCGATGCCGGGTATCGCGGCTTCTATCAGGGTGACGCTGCGCAACGTATCGGGATATTTCGCTGCGAACGCATAAGCGATCCAGCAGCCGATGTCGTGACCGACCAGGTGAAAGCGCGGCAGGCCGAACTCTTGCGTCAGTTCGCGAAACAGATCCGCGATGCTCTGCATGTCGTAACGGGCAGTCGGCTGAGATGTGCCCAAAGCCGGCGGTTCAACCGCGATCACGCGATAGTCCGCCAGCAGCGGGATCAGCTTCTCCCAGGCCAGCGCCGATTGCGGCCAGCCGGAAATGAGCATCACCGGGTCGCCTGTCCCCGCTTCGTAGCATTGCAACGCCGTGTCGCCGACCGCCACCATCGACGCGCGCGTCTTCCCGAAGGTCATGCCATCCCGTCAATCGGCTTTTGTGTGCGTCAATAGTCGGGACTAGAAACCCACCACGTTCCCGTACAGATCGTACTCATCCGCGCGCTCGATCTTTACCTGAGCGAATTCCCCGACCCGCAGCGGGCGCCGGCTGGTCACATGCACGGCGCCGTCGATCTCTGGGGCGTCGGCCTTGCTGCGGCCCTTGCCGCCATAGGGCGTGAGTTCGTCGATCAGAACCTGCTGCCGCGTCCCGACCTTGCGCTTCAGCCGGCGCGCAGAGATCGCCTGCTGCTTCTTCATGAAGCGGTGCCAGCGTTCCTCCTTGATCTCCTGGGGCACTGCGCCGTCCAGTTCATTGGAGGTCGCGCCGTCGACCGGCTCGTATTTGAAACATCCGACGCGGTCGAGTGCGGCTTCGTCGAGCCAGTCGAGCAGGAATTCGAAATCGGCATCGGTCTCGCCGGGGAAGCCGACGATGAAGGTCGAGCGGATCGTCAGGTCGGGACAGACCTCGCGCCAGCGCGCGATGCGTTCCAGCGTTTTCTCCTGCGCCGCCGGCCGCTTCATACGCTTCAGCACGTCGGGGCTCGCATGCTGGAACGGGATGTCGAGATAAGGGAGCACCTTGCCGTCGGCCATGATCGGCATGATCTCGTCGACATGCGGGTAGGGATAAACGTAGTGCAGACGAACCCACGCGCCGAGTTCGCCGAGTTCGCGCGCCAGAGGCACGAACTTCGCCTGAACGTCGCGATCCTGCCACCGGCTGGTCGCGTATTTCGTGTCCACGCCATAGGCCGAAGTGTCCTGCGAGATCACCAGCAATTCCTTCACGCCGGCTTTCACAAGTCGTTCGGCCTCGCGCAGCACGTCAGCGGCCGGGCGAGAGACGAGGTTGCCACGCAGCTTCGGAATGATGCAGAAGGTGCAGCGGTTGTTGCAGCCTTCCGAAATCTTCAGATAGGCATAGTGCCGCGGCGTCAGCTTCAGACCCTGCGGCGGAACGAGATCGACATACGGCTCATGCACCGGCGGCAACGCGCGGTGCACCGCCTCCATCACGCTCTCGTATTGCTGAGGACCCGTGATCGCGAGAACGTTCGGATATTGCGCCGTGATCTTCTCCGGCTCGGCGCCCATGCAGCCGGTTACGATCACCTTGCCATTATCGGCCATGGCTTCGCCGATCGCGGCAAGCGATTCAGCCTGCGCCGAATCCAGGAATCCACAGGTGTTCACGATCGTCACGTCGGCGCCATTGTGTCCGCGTGCAAGCTCGTAACCCTCGGCGCGCAGCCGCGTGATGATGCGTTCGGAATCGACGAGCGCCTTGGGGCAACCAAGCGAGACAAAGGAGATGCGCGGCGCAGCGGTCATGATCGGGTTCTGAATGCGGAAAGCCGGGCGTTAGGGCAGCCGGATCGCAGGGTCAACCGCTAAATCGGACGAACCCGGACTGAAGCTGATTCTCACCCAAAAAGCGGGGCCTGCGGTAACATTTGCGGGACAGGCACTGGACAAAAAGCATTGTAATTTCAGTCTGTTACAGGCAAAAACCTGCGATCTTCGGAAAATCTTAACGAAATCCGCCTTTGATCCCGCCCAACGATGGCGTGCGTTTTCGGCTTCGCCAGCCCCTTGGCGCAAGCGGCGCGACGAACGCGAGGGCTGACAGCGCAATGTTCAAATTCCCGCATCTTGCGATGGTCGGTGCGCTGGCCGCAACCCTGACTGGCTTCGGATCGCTTTCCGTTTTCGAAGGCTTGCTGTGGCCGAGCAGCGCATTGGCGCAGCCACAACCGGCCACAGGCAAGGTCTATGTGTTCCGCGGGATGGGAGGTCGCCTGGCGTCGCTCGAGATGGACTATCTGAGCGACAAGATCGTTGCGAGCGGCATCGAGTCAGAGACCTATAATCATCTCAACTGGTCAGGTCCCGCGGATGAGGCAATCGCGCGCTACAAGCGCAATCCGCAACCGATCATGGCGATGGGACATTCGGCTGGCGGTGACGCCGCGCTTGCCTTTGCATGGAAACTCAAGAATGCCGGCGTGCCGGTCAGCCTTGTGGTCGCGTTCGATCCGACCCGCAAGGCGCCCACAGTGCCGAACAACGTTGACCGCTTCATCAATATCTATCAGTCGCTGAACTTCTTCGGTGGCGGCTATGTCCGCCAGGCACCGGACTTCCGCGGCCATTTCTCGACCGTTGACCTACGCAATTACTGGGAAGTGCTGCACGTCAACATGGTCAAGATCCGCGGGCTGCAGGACAAGATCGTCGCCAAGGTCGTTCAGATCTCGACGCTGCCGGTGCAGCTTGAGGGGCCGACCGTGCCGATCCGTTACATCATGCCGCGCAGCGAACCGATCGAGTTGTGGGATTCGGGCGTCGGTGTTCGCACCGAGCCGGGCGACACCGTACGAACGGTGGCGCAGCGCTATTCGGTGCCGGTCTGGGCCGTGGCGCAGCTCAACGACGTCAGCCCGAACAGGACCCTTCAGCCGGGACAGCGTCTGATCGTGCCGCGCCATCTGGAAGCGGCCGCCTTCGGTGCGCCGACGCTAACGAGCTACGCGCCGGTCCGGCACTAGCCATGAGGCGGCGCTATTGCGCCGCCTTTTTTCCGTCCTTGTCGAATTGCTTCAGGAACGCGGTCAGATCGGCGATCCGCTTTTCGTCTTTCAGCCCGGCATAGATCATCTTGGTGCCCGGGATCTTGGCGCGCGGGTTCTGGATGTATTCGGCGAATACTTTCTCGTCCCAGACGATGCCGGAATTCTTGTTCGCGTCCGAATAATTGTATCCCTCGATCGTTCCCGACTTGCGTCCGAATAGTCCATTGAGCACCGGGCCGACGCCGTTCTTCGCGGTCTCGCCGACCTGGTGGCACGCCCGGCATTGCACGAATATTTTCTCGCCGGCCGCGGCGTCGCCGGCGGTTTGGGCATGGGCGGCGCCGCCGAGTGCGGCAAAAATGAAAGCAGCGGCAGCAATCCTGTTCATGAGGTCCTCAAGTTGCAGGTCAGAGCGGGGTCAGAGCGGGATGAAACGGTAAGCGGGGCCGGAGCGTTCCACGGTGCCGAGGCCGGGCCAGGCAATGTGAAACCCGATCAGCGGGATTCGGTCATTCGTCAATTGGTCTAGCAGACGTTTGCGTGTGGCGATGCCCTGATCGCGATCGAGATCGGCGCCGATGCGCCAGTCCGGCCGTGCGAAAGAGATCGCGCTGTTGGTCAACACGTCGCCGCCGACCACAAGCCGCTGACCGCCATTTTCGACGAGCACGGCCATGTGGCCCGGCGTGTGACCGGGCGTTGCGAGATACGACAAGCCCGGACCGACGCTATCGCCATCCTTGCGCCGCTCGACCTTCTTCTCGATCGTCTTGAGGATGCGGCCTGTCCCCGCCGCCATCCCCTTCAATGCGTCGGGTACTCGCGCCGGCGTGTCAGGGTGGGTCCAGAAATCCCATTCCGCAGCTGACATGACGTAGCTGGCATTGGGGAAGCGATCGCTGTCGCCGAAATCGTCGATGACGCCCCACAGATGGTCGGCATGCCCATGCGTGAATACGACCTTGGTGATGCTGTCGGGCGCGATGCCCGCGGCTTCGAGATTCTCCTGAAGCTTTCCTGCCGTCGGCTGGAAGTTCGGTCCGGAGCCGGCGTCGATCAGGATGCGTTCGCCGCCTGTCTTGACCAGAACGACATTCGTCTGCGACGGCGCGCCGCCTTCGGGAAGGCCATGCGCCTTGAACAACGCGCCGGCCTCGGCGAGCGGCGTGTCCGGCAGCTGAAATGACAGCGGAATGTTGAGAACACCGTCGCTTACGATGGAGACTTCGATCGCACCGACCTTGTGCGTCACGGGTGCCGTTGCAGCGTAAGCCTGAAGGCGCGGGAGCGCGATCGCAGCGCCCAACCCTGCGAGCACGGCACGGCGATGCGGACGCCACAGTGTTGTGTCATCGCCTGTAATCTTCCGCGAATCCTGCTCGCGGATTGCGCGCTCAGTCATGACCATTCTCCCAACCAAAATGTCGATGCACCGCAGCGCAACAAAAAGTGTTTTCTGCGGCAGCCGGTGCGGAGAAGCGTCCTTTCGAGGATGGGGTGCGACATGGAAGCAAGTTTCAATTCGCTCGCGAGGCATTGACCAAAACCGTCAAGTCTGGCGGAGTCAAGAAGTTGTCTAAATCTCCTGTCCTCCAATTGCATCTGGGAGCCCTATGTCGAGATCGGCTTTGCAAAACGGAGCGGCACTTGCCCGCCGCGCGTCGATTGCGACGCTGTTTGGGCTCGGGGCCACGCTCACATTGGTTCAACCGGGTGCGGCGCAATCTGCAGCCGATGTCGTGGTGCTCGCCGGCCCTTGCGCCAACTGTCACGGGACCGACGGTCGTTCTCCGGGGCCGATCGTGTCGATCGCCGGGCGTCCTGAAGCCTTGCTGCTCGAGCAGCTGATGGCATTCAAGTCCAATAATCCGCCGCCCGGAACGACGATCATGAACCGTCTTGCCAAAGGCTATACCGACGAACAACTCGCCGCACTCGCCGCGCACTTCTCGAAGATCAGCGCGAATGCTCCTGCTGCTGCTCCGGCGAAGAAAAAGGGCAAGTGACAATGGCACATTCGAATGTCTCTCGGCGTCAGGCCCTCGCGTTGCTCGGCGGTGCAGGGGCGGGCGCATTCGCGTTTTCCATGCCGGCGATCGCGCAGCAGTCGGCAGGTCGCGTCGTTGTGGTCGGAGGCGGATTCGGCGGGGCGACGGCGGCTCGCTATCTCAAGCGCGGAAACCCGAAACTTTCGGTCACGCTGATTGAACCGGCGAAGCGCTTCTACACCTGTCCGTTCACCAACCTGTATTTCGGCGGGCTGCGGACGTTCGAACAGGAAGGCCACACGTTCGACGATCTGCGTCGCGCCGGCGTGCAGGTCGTGCATGAACGGGCGAGCGACATCGACACGAAGGCCAAGAGCGTGGCGCTGTCCGGCGGCCGCAAGCTGCCCTACGACAAGCTCGTGCTGTCGCCGGGTATCGACTTTCGCTGGGGCGCGCTTGAAGGCTATGACGAGGCAGCCGCGCAGCTCGCGCCGCATGCCTGGCAGGCGGGTCCGCAGACCACGTTGCTGAAGAAGCAGCTGGACTCGATGCAGGACGGCGGCCTGTTCATCATTGTCGCGCCGGACAATCCATTCCGCTGCCCGCCCGGGCCGTACGAGCGCGCCAGCATGGTCGCGCATTATCTGAAGACCAAGAAGCCGAAGTCGAAGCTTCTGATCCTCGATGCAAAAGACTCCTTCTCCAAGCAGGGCCTGTTCCAGGACGGCTGGAAGAAGTTCTACGCGGACAACCTCGAATGGGTTCCTCGCGCGAAGGACGGCAAGGTCGTCAAGGTCAACGCCAAGACGCTTGAGGTCGAGACCGAATTCGGCGGCAAGCACAAGGCCGCCGTCCTGAACGTCATCCCGCCGCAGAAGGCTGGCGCGATTGCTGACCGGGCAGGGGTGACGAACCAGAGCGGCTGGGTGCCCGTCAAACCGCAGACGTTTGAATCCACGCAGGTGCCGGACGTCTACGTGGTCGGTGACGCCACGATTGCCGCGCCGATGCCGAAGTCGGGGTTCTGCGCCAACGCGCAGGGAAAGGTCGCGGCGGCCGCGATCGTCGCTGCGCTCGCCGGCCGTCCGGCGCCGACGGCATCCTGGGCGAACACCTGCTACAGCCTGATCGCACCCGACTATGGCATCTCCGTCGCCGGCGTTTACGCGGTCGATGACGGTAAGCTGATCGAGGTCAAAGGTTCCGGCGGTGTCAGTCCGCGCGAAGCGCCGGACAGCTTCCGCAAGCTCGAAGCCGATTACGGCGTGGGTTGGTACAACGCGATCACACAGGACACTTGGGGCTCGAAGCCGGCCGTGTGATTGCACGTCGTGGCAGACGCAGGTTTCGAAAACGGCGGGCGAGCCCGCCGTTTTCTTTTGCAGGAGGCGTGCGCGTACACGCGTCAATCGTTTCGTGCGGCCGTGTCGCCCTCCGGCGTGACGTCGATCGCGCGGGCACGTCCGGTGATCTGCGCGGGACCCGGCGCGCAGTCCGTCATGCAGGGAGCTTTCGTCCAGAACGCTTTTTCCGTGACCTCGCGGTCGTCATCGAAAAAGTTGACTTCGTTCGGCAGCTTGATCGTCGTGAAGTTTTTGTCGCTCAGCTCAAAATCGTCCGACGTCACGATATCGTTGAGAAAGAGAACATAGGCCGTGATGGCATAAAGCTCGTCGTTTGTCAGAGTCTGCGAAGTGCCGAAAGGCATGGCCCGGCGGATATAGTCGATAATGGTCGACGCGTAGGGCCAGTACGAGCCGATCGATTTCACCGGATCATGGCTCGCAAGCGAGCCGTTGCCGCCTGACAGGATTGGCCAGCGTCCGGCGCTTTCGCCGAATTCGCCATGGCATGCGGCGCAGCGCTCCACATAGAGCGGCTCGCCCTGTTTCACCGTACCCTTGCCGACAGGCAAACCGTGACCGTCCGGACGAATGTCGATGTCCCAACCGGCGATTTCCTCCGCGGTGGCTTCGCGTCCGATATTGAGTTTGTTCACGGGCTTCGCTGAGTGAGCCTGCGTGGCCTGCGGCTTGTCTTGCGCCGGTGCGCTGACAGAAATCAGCGAGAGAAACGCGAAGGCGGCGAGGGCGGACTTAAGAGATCTCGACATTCTCCACCTCGCCATTCTTGTGCAGCTGCCAGGTCTGGATGCCGTTGTTGTGGTAGACCGAGTTGACACCGCGGACCTTGCGCAACTCTCCCTTCGATGGCTGAACGTAGCCGCTTTCATCCATCGCGCGCGATTGCAGGAGAAGTTCGCGTCCGTCCCAGTCGAATTCGTAATAGAAGCGGGTGAGCGCCTTGTCCCAGACCGGACCGTCAAGTCGTGCGGTGCGCCAGTTGCGGCCGCCATCCAGCGAGACGTCGACGCGGGCGATCTTGCCGCGTCCCGACCAGGCGATGCCGGACAGGACAGTGAAACCGGACTTGTGATTGAGGGGCGCCTGCGGCGACGGATTGGTGATCACGGACTTCGCGTCCATCACATAGGTGAAGCGGCGCGCCTTGCCGTTTTCTAGAAGATCCGTGTATTTCGATGTTTCCTCGCGGTGATGCCATGGCTGATCGCCGACCTCGATGCGGCGCAGCCATTTGACCCACATGTTGGCTTCCCAGCCGGGAATGACCGCACGCACCGGATAGCCGTTCTCCGGGTAGAGCATCTCGCCGTTCATGCGGTAGGCGATCAGAACGTCATCGAGCGCCTTGGCGAGCGGCAGCGAGCGGGTCATCGCAGCGGAATCGCCGCCTTCGAGCAGCAGCCATTTCGCATTCGTTTTGACGCCGGCCTCATTCAGGAGCGTCTTCAGCGGCACGCCGGTATACATTACGCAATGGACCATTCCGTGCGTGTACTGGCAGCCGTTGAGCTGCGCGCCGCGCCACTCCATGCCCGAATTGGCCGCGCATTCGCAGAAATAGGGGCGGTTGACGCGCGGCATGCGCTTGATGTCGTCAAGCGTGAAGATCAGCGGCTTGTCGACGAGACCATGCAGGATCAGCCGGTAATCGGCGGGATCGACTTCGGCGATGCCGGAGTGATGGCGCTCGAAGCAAAGCCCGTTGGGAGTAATCGGTCCGTCGAGCGCATGCAGCGGTGTGAAGCTGACCGAGCTTTCCCGTGAAGCGGTGAGCCATTCCACATCGCGGCGAATGATGCCTTTCTCAAAGTCGGATGGCTTGCCATAGGCGCGCACAGCGACACCTTCGCCGAGATTGCGCGTCCAGTCCGGTACGTTGGGTGGCTGGTTTGCCGGATTGCCTGAAGCAGATCCCTGCGGTCCGCCTGCATGCGCACCGCCTGCGGCGATAACGCTGCCTGCCGCGAGGCCGTTGCGAAGGAAACCGCGACGCGAGGTAAAGCCCTTCATGCGACGTCTCCCGGGCGGATCATTTTCAACAATGCGTATGTTTGCATGTGTTCGGCCAAAATTTTTTACACGCCTGTCACGCGAACGTTCGTCAGCTCCTTCGGAGCGACCACCTTCTTCTTCGCGAGATGATTGATCACCA
>NZ_DATMRV010000060.1:0-17412 GCF_035565795.1 Pseudorhodoplanes sp. | reverse complement strand
GTTGAACCAGAGGAGATTGCATGACCTCGTCGCTCGTTATTCTTGTTGTGATTGTCGGCCTCATCTTCTGGGGGATTTCGATCTACAACGGCCTTGTCGCGATGCGTCAGCGCGTCAGCCAGGCCTTCGCCGATGTCGATGTGCAGCTCAAGCAGCGCCACGACCTCGTCCCGAATCTCGTCGAGACCGTGAAGGGCTACGCCACGCATGAGCGCGAGACGCTCGATGCGGTGATCAAGGCGCGCAACGCGGCGATAGCGGCGCAGGGGCCGGCGGCGCAGGGCGCGGCCGAGAATGTGCTGAGCGGCGCGCTCCGCCAGCTCTTCGCGCTGGCCGAGGCCTATCCCGACCTGAAGGCCAACACGAATTTCCAGCAGCTGCAGACCGAGCTGGCCGACATCGAAAACAAGATCGCTGCGGCGCGGCGCTTCTTCAACAACGCAGTGCAGGAATACAATACCGGCATCGAAAGCTTTCCGGCGGTGCTGGTCGCCGGATCGCTCGGCTTCCACAAGCGGGAATTCTTCGATCTCGGCGAGGCGCGGCCGCAGCTTGAGCAGGCGCCGCAAGTCAAGTTCTAGGTCCGGCTTTGGGACTGGTGGTCTGATTCTAACATTCGCATCCCCTCGCAGCAGGCACTTTGCGAATGTTTGAAGCATAAGACCACCAGCAAGTATTGAATTCTGGTGGAGCTTTGGATTTGACATTCGCTTTGCAAGTCCGCGGCCGTTGGATAGCGAATGTCAAATCCACTCCACCGGGGTGGCGGCCCTCGGCCGCCGCGGCGGGGCGTTGAAGCATGGCGGCCTATGGCCTCTACACGCATATCCGGAGCAATCGCCGCCGATCGGTCGCGCTGCTGATCGGCCTGTTCTTTCTCGTCTTCCTGATGACCTTCGCGGGTTCGCTGGTCGCTGAGGCATTTCTCGACAACCGCGCCTCGTTCGAAGAAATCGTCGGACGGGCCTGGCGCGACCTGATCGGGTCTGCGCCATTCGTTGCGATCGGAACCGCGATCTGGATCCTGATCGCGTACCGCTTTCACCAGCGGATGATCGACGCCCTGACCGGCGGCCATGAGGTCACACGCCAGGAACAGCCACGGCTTTACAATCTTCTGGAGAATCTCTGCATCTCGCGCGGCATTCCAATGCCGAAGCTGAAGATCATGGACAGTTCCGCGTTGAATGCGTTCGCGTCCGGCCTCAACCAGAAGCAATATTCAATCACCGTCACCCGCGGCCTTTTGGACCGGCTGGACGATGCCGAACTCGAGGCCGTGCTCGCGCACGAATTGACTCATATCCGCAATGGCGACGTCCGGATGATGGTGATCGCGGTGATCATCGCCGGCGTGGTTTCGTTCGCGGCCGAGATCTTCTTCCGCGTTATGTTTCGCGGCGGCATGCGCATGGGCGGCGGCAGTTCGTCGGGCAGCAGCGACCGCAAGGGCGGTGCGGGCGCCGCCATTCTGCTTGCGGTCGTTCTGATCGCGGTCGCATGGTTTCTTTCGCTCGTGATCCGTTTCGCGCTGTCGCGCTCACGCGAATTTCTTGCCGATGCCGGCGCCGTTGAGC
Source organism: Pseudorhodoplanes sp. (assembly GCF_035565795.1). Lineage (GTDB taxonomy): Bacteria > Pseudomonadota > Alphaproteobacteria > Rhizobiales > Xanthobacteraceae > Pseudorhodoplanes. Next base: position 15,835 of record NZ_DATMRV010000060.1, on the reverse strand, counting down.
TGACGAAAAATCCCGACGCCATGATCACGGCGCTGCGCAAGATCGAGAACCGTGGCGAACTGGACGGCGTCACATCCGCGGTCATGGAGATGTGCGTCGATAACCCGCGCTCCGGCTTCGCGGACATGTTTGCGACCCACCCCTCGATCGACAGCCGTGTGGATGCGCTGGTGCGGATGGCCGGCGGGCACGATCCCGGACCGCTGGCACTCGACGATTCCGGTGCCGACGAAGGCGACGCGTCGGCTGAGCCGACCGCGGAGCCGGAAGCCTCGCGGGCACCGCAGTCAGGCGCTGGGCCTGTTTTCGGCCCCTGGGGCCCTCGGGGGCCCTGGGGACCACGCCAATAGGGATCAGAGCCGATAGACGCCGGTGCGCGGATCGCGCCGCAATGTCGGATGCTGCGAGCGCTCGGAAACCGGAGCGAGGCGGGCTTCGTCCAGTTCCTCGTTCACGCGCCCGTATTCGCGCTTTGCGAGGCGCGCGATCGCAAGACCGGCGACCACGCCGGCAGCCCACATCACAAGCCGAGGAACGATCGGGATCATTTTCGCCCCCATATCCGCAATCCAAAAACCTACAAACCGCAACGGGCCCACACGGCCCGCTGTTCCGCGACCGACAGAACGTCGGCCGCGACACCGTCGCCGGCAACAAGTCCGGCCGCGAGTTGCGATCCGACGCCAGGAATCCGGCGACCGAACCATCCGCGATCGGCAATCAGCGGCAGATAAACCTTTTCGCCGAAGCGCGCGCGCATGAACGAACGGATTTCACCAAAACCGTCGACAAGACCATGCTGATGGGCCTGCTCGCCCGACCAGTACTCGCCGGAGAACAAGGCCGATTCGGGGCCGGTCAGCTTGCTGCCGCGGCGTTCCTTCACCAGCGCGATAAAGCCTTCGTGAATGTCTTCCTGGATCGCCTTGATGTGGGCAACGTCCCGCGGATCTTCGGGGAGGAACGGATCGAGGGTCATTTTTCGGTCGCCGGCGGTGTAGACGCGGCGTTCGATGCCGAGTTTTGCGATCGCCTTGTCGAGCCCGAATGTTGCACCGATCACGCCGATCGACCCCACGATCGAGAACGGATCGCAATAGATCTCGTCGCCCGCGCACGCGATCATGTAGCCGCCCGATGCGCCCGCATCCTCGATGAAGACGATGACCGGAATCTTCTTTTCTTCAGACAATTGCCGGATGCGGCGATAGATCAGATGCGATTGCACTGGCGAGCCGCCCGGCGAATTGATCAGAAGCGCGACGGCCTTCGCGCGGCGCATCGCGAACGCGCGGTCGAGCAGCCGCGAGACGCCCGCAAGCGTGATGCCGGGCCGGAGCGGCGATGAAAACCCGATCACGCCCGTCAGTCTGACGACCGGAACCACCGGCGTGTCGCGCCGCAGACGTGCGGGAAGGAAAGATTCAAAAAATTTGCGGACCTGTTCGCCCGAAATCTCTGCCATCGAATACATCCTCAACTTCTCTTGAAGCGATGGGTTCGTTACCCAACATTAACTGAAACGCCTGTGAATGCGCCCGGTGGGAACGGACCGGGGTTCACGAGATTTGTCCTTGGTCGTGACGAGGGACGCATGGCCATGAAGATTTATATGTTGATCCTTCTGCTGGGTGCGATCGCGACATTTGCTCACATGTCGTCCCTGTCGCACTCGGCGAAGCGGGAGCGTCTCGGTTAGGACTTCGAATGGCCAGCCGTCGGCAATGCTGCGCCTTGCCGCAAGATCGCCTCGGCAGCCATCGTCGGGCGTGACGCTGCGTCATTAAGCGCAAGGGGCTCCAGCGTGCGCATTGAGGCGCCGCCGCCCTTCTCGGCCACGACGATCACCCGAATCGGCGCTCTGACGGCGTCGGGTCGGATCGGCAAGACCTCCAGATTTCCAAATCCGCGCTCAAGCGCAGTCACGACATCCGCAAGCTTCTCGGCGCGCCAGATCAGCGTAATCGTACCGCCATCCCGAAGCGCCGAATGCGCTGAGCCGACCCACAGCGGCAGCAGATCCGCTCCCGCCGCATGCGCCAGCCGTCGTGCGGCATCAGGCGAGGGTTGCAGTCGGGCGTCGTTGAAGGGTGGATTCATGAAGACGTGATCGAAGCGGCCTGACTCAAGGGGCTGCGTAACGTCCCGCTGGATCGCACGAGCGTGGTCGGCAAAGCCGTTGCGGACGATGTTCTGCTGCGCGAGCGCGCAGAGCGCCGGATCGATCTCGAAAAGCGTGACGTCGATCTCGGGCACGCGCGCAAGCAGGGCGAGGCTCGCAGCACCGACACCTGCGCCGAATTCCGCGACGCGCTCGCCGGGTCTCGCCGGCACCGCCGCAGCGAGCAGGATGGCGTCGTGTCCGAACCGGTGCCCGCGTCTGGGCTGCAGCAGCCGCAGGCGGCCATTCAGGATGGCGTCGTCGGTGGTGCCGGCCGCCGCGCCGGGCGTCGTCATGGCCCTTGCGGGCGCAGTTCCCGGCCGAGACCGGCATCGGTCAGGAGCTGGCGCGCCTCCAGTTCAGAGCCATCGTCCACCAGAATGCGCCGGGGCAGCATGCCGATCGAGCCTTCCAGGACGCTCATATTCTGGTCGAGCACCAGGTAGGGAATATGGGCCCCGCCGAGAAGCGCCTCGATCGCGCTGATCAGGACGGGGTCGTTGGTACGGACAATTTCCTGCAATGGAGGGTCCTGCCGGTGGGCTCGCAGCAGCGCCTTTTGCCACAATCGGCGCTGTCACCGATGATCTTGCTTCTTCCGCAATGGGTCGAAATAGCTTACGTGGCGAAGGGGCGCACTTGCCGGGCCAGTATACCGTTTCTATTGTGGCCTTGTCTTCTCGTGGGAGTGGTTTGTTTGGCTGTCGTCATCCCCTTCGAATCGCAGCCTTCGGCTTCGATCAACCGGCTGGTCGAGCTGGTCGCATCGGATATGGACCGGGTCAATGCCGCGATCCTGGCGCGCACCGGTTCGCAGGTCACCATGATACCGGAGGTTGCGAACCACCTGATCAATTCGGGCGGGAAGCGCTTGCGGCCGATGCTGACGCTCGCGATGGCGCAGCTCTCCGGCTATGGCGGCGAGGGCCATATCAAGCTCGCCGCCGCGGTCGAGTTCATGCACACCGCGACGCTGCTCCACGACGATGTTGTTGACGAGAGCGAGATGCGGCGCGGCAAGCTCGCGGCGCGCATGCTCTGGGGCAACGAGGCGAGCGTGCTGGTCGGCGACTTTCTGCTCGGCCAGGCCTTCCGGATGATGGTCGATGTGGGCAACCTGCGTGCACTCGATATCCTCTCCCAGGCCGCTACGGTGATCGCCGAGGGCGAGGTGATGCAGCTCGCCGCCGCCAAGAACACGCAGACCACCGAAGACGAATATCTCGCCGTGATCCGCGGCAAGACCGCCGAATTGTTCGCGGCGGCATGCGAAGTCGGGCCGGTGCTCGCGGGTCGTGCCAAGGCCGATCTGGCCGCCTGCCGTTCCTACGGCATGAATCTCGGCATTGCGTTCCAGCTCGTCGACGACGCGCTCGATTACGGCGGCAAGTCCGCAAAGCTCGGCAAGAATGTCGGCGACGATTTCCGCGAGGGCAAGATCACGTTGCCGGTGGTGCTGTCGTTCCGCCGCGGCACCGAGGAGGAACGCGCCTTCTGGACGCGCTGCCTCGAACAGGGTTCTGCGACCGACGCCGATCTTGATCGCGCGATTTCGCTGATGACCAAGCACCGCGCCCTGGAAGACACCATCGGGCGCGCCCAGCATTATGGCGCGATGGCGATCGACGCGCTTGCGCTGTTCCCGCCGTCGCCGATGAAGTCCTCTCTCGAAGAGGCGGTCGCGTTCTGTCTCGCGCGCGCTTACTGAAGCTTCATTGAGCGAAGCGGATTCCGGTTCGCGTCTTCAGGAAGCGGCGTCAGCTTGAGCGTTGAAACGACGTTTCTGCCGCGCCGAGTGTTGTGTTCTGCGCCCACCAGCCGGGATGATCGCGCTTGAGCCGCGCCGCTGCGTCTTTTGCATCGCCGGCGGTCTCGAACAGTCCGAAACAGGTCCCGCCGGATCCGCTCATGCGGGCCAGCCGGCATGAAGGCAGGCCCCGCAGCGCCCCGAGTGTTTCGTTGACGGCCGGAAATAAAGAGAGCGCCGGAGCTTCGAGATCGTTCGACGATGCTGCGACCGCATCCAGCAGCGCATCGAAGGACGGCTTTCCGCTTTCCACGCATCGCGATGCCGGGTCGCCTTCGATAGCGGGTGCCGAGCCGGCCCGCGCCGCGGCAAGGGCACCGAAGACCGCGCCGGTCGGCACCGGCACGCCGGGATTGACCAGCACCGCATGGAGCACCGGAAGGTCGAACGGCTCCGAGAGAATTTCGCCGATCCCGCGCATGATGCGTGGCTTCGGATCGAGGCAGACCGGCACATCGGCGCCGCTCGCCTTTGCGGCGGCCATGACGCGCTGATCGTCCGCCGGCAGATTGTTGAGGCGTGCGATCAGGCGAAGCGCGGCCGCTGCGTCCGACGATCCGCCGCCAAGTCCTGCTGCGACGGGCGTCGACTTCGTCAGATGGAAATGTCCCGTCCGCAGGTCAGGGATATGGGCCTGAAGCGCTCGCGTCGCTTTCACAACGAGATTATCGTCGGCAGGCCCCGCCTGTGTGCCGGTCGGGCCATCCACATCGAGGCTGAGCGAGGCCCCCGGCACGAGCCGCAGGGTGTCGCCGATACCGGCGAACACCACGAGGCTTTCGAGATCGTGGTAGCCATCGGGACGCTTTCGCCCGATGCGGAGCGTCAGATTGATCTTGGCCGGAGCAAACGCGAAAGGCTCCGTCGAGCCTGCTGTCACGACCGCATCAACCGCCGTTGCCAGGCTTGGTCTTCTGTTCGGCCGTCGCGCCGGGCCCCTCGTCGGGGAGACCTTCCTTCAGCTTCTTCTCGATCTTCACCAGCTCTTCGGGCTCAGGCTTGAGCGAGGCTGCGTGCGACCACTGGAACTGCGCTTCGAGCTGACGGCCGACCTTCCAGTAGGCATCGCCTAGATGATCGTTGATGGTCGGATCCTCCGGCCGGATCTCGACGGCGCGCTCGAGATGCTTCACCGCCTCGTCGTAATTGCCGATCCGGTAATAGGCCCAGCCGAGCGAGTCGACGATGTAGCCGTCATCCGGCTTCTGCTCGACGGCGCGGCGGATCATCTTCATGCCTTCGTCGAGATTGACGCCCTGATCGACCCAGGAATAGCCGAGATAATTCAGCACGTCGGCGCGATCCGGGTAGAGCTCCAGCGATTTCTTGAAGTCAGCTTCGGCAGCGGCCCAGTTCTTGTTGCGCTCGTTGCAGATGCCCCGCGAATAGAACACGTTCCAGTTTCCGCGGCCGGGCTTTTCAAGCTGGTCGATCACGCGCGTATAGGTCTTCGCGCAATCGGCATATTGCTTGCGGGACCGCTCGATATGACCAAGCATCATGATCGCTTCCGTGTCGGAAGGATTTTCCTCGATCAGCTTGCGGAGATGTTCCTTCGCTTCCTCCGTCTTCTCGAGCGAATCGAGATTGGCGGCGAGCTGGATTTCCGAATTCCGGTGCAGCGGCGAATCCGCCGGCACGCGCCGATACGCCTCGATCGCGAGCTGCGGTTTCTTCATCGTCTCGTAGAGATCGGCCAGCGAGAGCAGCGCGAGCGGATGTTTCGGCTCGAGATAAAGTGCGAGCTGCAGATAGGCGAGGCCGAGTTCCTCGCCGCCGCGGCGGCCGACGACAGCGCCGATGCCGTAAAGCACTTCCGCGGCGCCCGCTTCGGGGGTCTGGATCATCGGCGGAAGCTTCTGGCCGGCCTCGATCTGCTTGACCGCATGCGTCACCAGCGGATGCCGCGGCAGGGCCTTGTCGAAGGTGCCGTAAACCTCCAGCGCCTCGTCCTTGGTGCCGTGCCGCGACAGGAAGCTGCCGTAGGATTCGACGACGCGCAGGTTGGTGCCGTCGAGCTTGTGCACCTTCTCGAAACGCTTGGCCGCTTCTTTCTTGCGGTTCGCGATATCGAGGATCAGGCCGGCATGCTCATCCTTGAAGATGTTGTACCAGTCGGGGCCCTGCAGCCGGTCGATGGTCTCGATCGCGGCCTTGGAGTCCTTGGCGCCATACTGGGTCCAGGCGATCAACAAGGCGGCGGTGAGGTCGGTGACCGGCCCGCGTACCGATTGCGCGATATTCTGGCGGGCGGCCTGCCATTGCTTGTTCTTGATCGCGCGAATGCCGAGCACGAGCCGAGCGTCGCGATCGTTCTTGTTGATCTGGGTGATCCGCTCCGCGAGCCGGAAGGCTTCTTCCATATCGCCTTCGGTCAGCGCTGCACCGAATGCGCGTTGCAGCAGATCGGGATTCTTCGGATCGGAGCGAAGCGCGGCTCTGAAATAGGTCGAGGCCGAAGCCGAGTCGCGCTGCTGAACGGCATGGCGTGCGGCGAGATAGTTTCCCGCGGCGGAGGTTCGCGACGCATCCGGCTTGGTCGGCGCTTGCGCGGCCAACAGGCTCGGCAACATTAGGATACCGAACGCGGTGGCCGATACGGCCACGGGCTTAATCAGGGTCGACAGGTTCACGTCGAAAATCTCCATCGCGGGACCTGCGAAGCGGTCCCGCCGGCTCGGATCGAGGATGGCCTTTTTGCGCTATTGCCGCAAGGACAGCCGTTAAGCCCCACCTGAGGCTGTAGGCCGCAATGGGGCTTTATCGTGACGTTTCTGCCGGCGGGGTCTCACATATTAAGTCACATATTCGGGTAGTTCGGACCTCCGGCGCCTTCCGGCGGAACCCAGGTGATGTTCTGGTTCGGGTCCTTGATGTCGCAGGTTTTACAGTGAACGCAATTTTGCGCGTTGATCACGTATTTCAGGTCCGCGCCTTCGCCGACCCATTCATAAACGCCGGCCGGGCAATAGCGGTTCGAGGGGCCCGCATAAACATCGTGCTCGGATGATTTCTGGAGCGCCATGTTCGCCACTTTCAGATGCGGCGGCTGATTTTCCTCGTGGTTGGTGTTGGACAGGAACACCGAGGACAGCCGGTCGAAAGTGATCTTGCCGTCCGGCTTCGGATAGGCGATCGGCGTGCATTCGCTGGCGGGCTTCAGTGCCTGCCAGTCGGGCTTGCCATGCTTCTGGGTGCCGAACAGCGAGAAGCCCAGCGTGTTGGTCCACATGTCGAGGCCGCCGAGCGCGACGCCGACGATTGTTCCGAATTTCGACCAGAGCGGCTTCACGTTGCGCACCGGCCAGAGGTCCTTGCCGACCGGTGAGCCGCGCCATGCGGCCTCGTATCCAGAGAGTTCATCGTTGGAGCGGCCGGCCGACAGCGCCTGCGCGACATGCTCGGCAGCGAGCATCCCCGATGAAATCGCGTTATGGGAGCCCTTGATCCGCGGCACGTTGACGAAGCCGGCGGCGCACCCGATCAGCGCGCCGCCCGGGAAAACGAGCTTCGGCACCGACTGATAGCCGCCTTCGGTGATCGCGCGCGAACCATAGGCAAGGCGCTTTGCGCCCTCGAACACGTCGCGCACCGCCGGATGCGTCTTGAAGCGCTGGAATTCCTCGAACGGCGACAGATACGGGTTTTCGTAGTTCAGGTGGACCACGAAGCCGACCGCGATCAGGTTGTCATCGTAGTGATAGAGGAACGAGCCGCCGCCGGTCTTGTTGTCGAGCGGCCAGCCGAACGAGTGCTGCGCGAGGCCCGGCTTGTGCTTCGCCGGATCGACCTGCCAGATTTCCTTGAGGCCGATGCCGAATTTCGGCGGCTCGCGATCGCTCGCGAGTCCGTATTTCGCAATCAGGATCTTGCTCAGCGATCCGCGCGCGCCTTCCGCGAACAGCGTGTATTTGCCCAGCAATTCCATGCCGCGGGTAAAGGCGTCGGTCGGCTCGCCGTCCTTGCCGATCCCCATGTCGCCGGTGGCGATGCCGCGCACTTCGCCATTCTCGCCAAAGACCAGTTCGGCGGCCGCAAAGCCCGGATAGATTTCGACCCCGAGCGCTTCCGCCTTGGCCGCCAGAAACTTCGTGACGAGCCCGAGCGATCCGATGAAACAGCCATGGTTGCTCATCAGCGGCGGCGCCATGAACAGCGGCACCTTGATCGCGGAGCTTTGGGTCATCCAGTAAAAGCGGTCGTCCGCGACCTCGGTCTTCAGGGGACGGTCCGGGTCCTCGCGCCAGTCGGGCAGCAGGCGGTCGAGACCCGAGGGGTCGATGACCGCACCGGACAGGATATGCGCGCCGACCTCGGAGCCTTTCTCCACTACGACGACGCTGATATCCGGTGACACTTGCTTGAGCCGGATCGCGGCGGCGAGGCCTGCTGGACCTGCGCCTACGATGACGACGTCAAATTCCATACTTTCGCGTGGCGGCAACTCAGACATTAGACTTCCTCTGATCGAGCCCTGCTTTTTTCATGTTTAGGGAAATCCGACAATCAGTCTGGCGATATCATCGTGCTAAAGTCCGGTCATGACCCCCGTCGAGGCCAATTCCGTCCGTGATCTGCTGACGTTCTATGTCGAATCCGGCGTGGACGTCGCGCTGGACGAGGCGCCGGCCAACCGTTTTGCGGATCAACTTGCCCCGGCGCCGGCGACCGATCCTGGCGCGGCCGCTGCTGTCCGCCCTCTCCCGGAACTTCGGCCCGCCGCACCGGCCGCCGTGGCTGCGCCCCCGCCGCCGTTGCCCGAGGAGGCGATCATGGCGGCACGTGCGGCCGCGCGTTCGGCGGCCTCGCTCGACGCGCTGCGCGAGATCATGGCCGCCTTCGAGGGCTGCGCGTTGCGTACCACGGCAAAGCAACTCGTGTTCGGGGACGGCAATCCGAAGGCGCGCCTGATGTTCGTCGGCGAGGCGCCGGGATCCGAGGAGGATCAGAAGGGCATTCCCTTCGTCGGCCGCTCGGGACAATTGCTGGACCGGATGCTCGGCGCGATCGGGATCGCACGGTCCGACGTCTATATCGCCAACATCGTACCCTGGCGGCCGCCCGGAAACCGCGACCCGTCGATCCACGAAACGCAGATCTGTCTGCCGTTCATCCAGCGCCAGATCGAGCTCGTCGGTCCGCAGGTGCTGGTCTGCCTCGGCAAGCCGTCAACCGCGACGCTGCTCGGCGTCACCGACGGCATCCGCAGGACGCGCGGGCGCTGGTTCACCTACAGGTCCGAAGCGCAGGAGATCCGGGCGATGCCGACCTATCACCCGGCCTATCTGTTGCGCACACCGATCGAGAAGCGGCTGGCCTGGCGTGACTTTCTCGCGATCAAGAAAGCGCTGGCGGGCTAGAGCGCGACCAGTATCGCGCCCGCCGCGATCAGCGCCACGCCGAGCGCGTTCAGCGCCGAAAGCTTCTCACCGAGGAACACCACCCCGAAGATCGCTACCAGCACGACGCTCAGCTTATCAATGGGAGCAACCTGCGACGCCTGTCCGATCTTGAGCGCGCGAAAGTAACAGAGCCACGACGCGCCTGTCGCGAGGCCGGACAGAAGCAGGAACAGCCAGGTTCTCCCCGGCACCGATGCCGGGTTCTGGAAGCCGCCGGTGGCGGCCAGGATAGCCGCCAGCAGGCAGATCACCACGATGGTGCGGATGAAGGTCGCAAGGTCGGCGTTAATCGCCTCGACGCCGATCTTGGCGAAGATTGCGGTCAGCGCGGCAAACAGGGCGGACAGAACCGCCCAGAATTGCCACGCTGAAAGGGCGTTGCTCATCCGCCCGGCACAAGGATCAGCTTGACCGCGAAGATGATCGCGAGCGCGGCAACGGCAACCGATACGTCCTTGTACTTGCCGGCGATCAGCTTGATCAGTGCGTAGGTGATGAAGCCAAGGCCGATGCCGGTCGCGATCGAGTAGGTCAGCGGCATCGTGATTGCGGCAATCACGGCCGGAGCGGACTCGGTGATGTCGTCCCAGTTCAGTTCCGCCATCATGCTAGCCATCACGGCGGCGACAAACAGCAGCGCTGCCGCCGACGCATAGGCCGGGATTAGTCCGGCGAGCGGCGAAAAGAACAGCGCGAACAGGAACAGGATGCCAACGAACACCGCGGTGAGGCCGGTCCGGCCGCCCGCTTCGACGCCCGCCGCGCTTTCAATGTAACTCGTCGTGGTTGAGGTGCCGATCGAGGCGCCGAACATGGCGGCGAAGCTGTCGGAGATCAGCGCCTGCTTCATGCGCGGCAGGTTGCCGTCCTTGTCGACGAAGCCGGCTTTCTCAGTCACCGCGATCAGGGTGCCGGCATTGTCGAACACGTCGATCATCAGGATCGAGAACACGACGATCAGGAACGACAGTTCGAAGATGCGTGAGAAGTCCAGTTGAAGCAACGTCGGCGCGATAGAAGGCGGCATTGACACGACGCCGGTGAATTTCGACAGACCGAGCGGCAGGCCGATGATGCCGACGATCAGGATGCCGATCAGGGTTGCGCCGTGAATCCTGCGTGAATGCAGGGCCACGATCAGGATGAAGCCGAACAGGCACAGCAGCGGCGCCGCGGTGTTGAGATGACCGAGCGTCACCAGCGTCGCCGGATGATCGACGATGATGCCCGCGTTCTCCAGGGCGATGATGCCGAGGAACAGCCCGACGCCGGCGCCGATCGCGTATTTCAGGTTACGCGGGATCTGGTTGATGATGTATTCGCGCAGCCCGGTCACCGACAGCAGGAAGAACAGCACGCCCGACAGGAACACCGCCGCCAGCGCCTGCTGCCAGGAATATTTGTAGGTGAGCACCACGGTGAAGGCGAAGAAGGCGTTCAGACCCATGCCCGGTGCGAGCGCGATCGGGTAATTCGCGTATAGCCCCATCACGATCGAGCACACCGCGGCGGCGATGCAGGTGGCGACGAACACCGCGCCCTGGTCCATCCCTGCTTTGGTCAGAATGCTCGGATTGACGAAAATGATGTACGCCATGGTCAGGAACGTGGTCAGGGCGGCAAGCGCCTCGGTCCTCACATTCGTGCCGTTGGCCGTTAGGCCGAAATAATTGTCGAGAAAGCCGTCCGCCTTCGCGGCCGGCTTGTTGTCCGTGGCCATGGTCACCCCCTGCATGCCCCGTTTTCGACCAGCGAGATTAGCGGTTTGCCGCCGCCATTCCCGGCCGATTGTGACGTTGTCCACCGCAAGAAATGCCAGACTCATGCCAACCGCATCGCGGGGCAGCCGCGGGAAGACCGCGATGCGTATTGATCGCTATTGCGATGCGGGTGCGGTGGTCTGCGGGCGCACGACGCCCCAGCCGATGCGCAAGACCGGTGCGCGGCCGGGCAGCGCTCGGTCGAATGCGCGCGGCACCTCCGGCACGATGTCCGGGAACTGCGCCTTGATGTCCGCCGGCGGTGTTCCGGCGCTGTCCGTCGCGCGCCAGAGCACGACCGCGCCCTTTTGCATGATGTCCTGTCGGGTCGCGAGCTGCGGCCGGCCGGAATCCGGAGCATGATGGACGCGCGGGCGGCTTGCGGATGCGACTGAAACCAGCGAGGCAAGCCGCGGTTCGCCGGCCACGACCTCCAGCCTGCGCTGCGTGCGCCGCTCGAAATTGTCGGTGAAGAATCGCGCGATCTCATCGGCAGGTTGTGCGGTCCGCAGATCGACCGCGAACACCGACGGCAGGAGCAGTACGCCCGCCGCCATCAATATTGCGGGCACGAGCAGCAGGCTGATCCATGCGATGCTCAGCAAGCGCTGATGATGCAGCATGATCGTCTCGCCGGCCACGGTGACGATCGCAAGCCCGGACAGCACGAGGAGCGGCGGGATGCCGGAGAGATCGGATTTTCCGGACATTACCGCGAACGACGTGACCACGATCAGGAGTGCGAGCGCAAAGCTAAGGATGAGGTTGCGCGCATAAGGGTCCGCTGGATAGCCAACCACGGCCGCCGCTTCGACATTCCTGGTGCGCGAGAGGTTGCACGCCAGGACCACCAGGATGACAGCGCCCGCATGTGCGACGGCGATAAGCGCAAGCAGCCGTAACCAGGCAATGATGTTCTGATCGACCACTTCGAAACTGCGAAGCCGCGCGACATTTGGCGTGAGACCGAAGCCATATTCGCGGATCAGCACGATGTTCGGCAACATCATGCAGAGCACCGTGATTGCCGCCATTCCGGTTGCGGGATTTGCGGCCGTCTTGCGTGCACGCGGGTTGATCAGAACGAAACCGACAACGACCGCGAACAGCAGCAGCGCAAGGTGCGAGGTCAGCAGCATCAGCCAGAAATCGACGGCCAGCGCGAACCAGTAGAGCGACTTGTCCTCACCGGTGGCGCGCCACAGATGCAGGATTGCGAACGCCCAGAGCGGCATCATCAGGATGTCAGGGCCGAAATCCGGCGAGGTGATCGTGAACACCGAAATGCCGATCATCAGCAGCACCGCGAGTACCGCGTGGCGCTCGCCGACGGTCGCGCAGCCGAGCTGGTACACAGCCCAATAGGTCGCGACGATGCAGATCTGCGAGAGGATATAGACGCCGATCATGTGCCCGCCGGTGACTTGCAGTGCGATCTCTGCGAGCCAGAAGGCGAGGGGCGGACCAAGCTCCGAGCCGAACTTCAACTCGTGGCCAACGGCGATGACATCGGCCAGCTCGCCGGGTGGCGCCGAATAGAACAGCGTCGGGACCACAACCCACAACAATGCCTGGGCTAGCGTTGCCAGCCAGAAAATCAGGCTCGGCCTGGTACGCAGGATTTCGATGGGGAGGGAAACTGTGAGCATGGACGCCGCTGGCATGACGCCCCGCCCCGTGAGACCGGGTGGGGCGGCCAGAGATAAGCCTGCCTGCGTCAGAGAGGCAACCCGAGAGCCGGTTCGGCCGCGGGCGGCTGCTTGAGCCCGTCTGCGATGGCGACCGGCGAGAAGCTGCGCCGATGGTGGATCGTCGGACCGAGCCGTTGCAGGGCCGCGAAATGCTCCGGCACCGAATAGCCCATGTGACGCTCGAAGCCGTAGCCGGGATAGGCGGCGCCGATCTGCATCATCAGCCGGTCGCGCGTGACCTTGGCGACAATCGATGCGGCAGCGATCGAAAGCACCAGCGCATCGCCAGAGATTACCGCCTCGCAATCGCAGGGAACTTTGATGCGATCGCGGCCGTCGACGTAGACCAGTTTCGGCCGGCAGGGCAGGGCGGCGACGGCCTGTGCGAGCGCCCAGAGCGAAGCCTGCAGGATATTGTCGCGATCGATGCGCGCCGGCGACGCAAAGGCGACACCGACTTCGGCCGTCGCGCAAATGCGGCCGTAGAGCTTCTCGCGCTCGGCATGGGTCAGTTTCTTGGAGTCATTGAGGCCGCGCGGGATCCGGTTCGGGTCGAGCACGACGGCCGCCGCCACGACAGGGCCTGCCAAGGGGCCGCGGCCGGCTTCGTCACAACCTGCGACCGGCCAGATTCCGTTGTTGTAGGCACGCCGTTCGCGCCGGAACGTCGGGCGGACGATCTCGTCTTTCAGCGGCAGGCGCGCGGGCGCTTGTGTTCGACTCATGGAACCGACATTGAGCGGGATGCCGGCCCGCGCGCAACGGCTAATCCGGAAGGGCGGGGCGTCCGTCGGCGGACAGTGGAAATTGGGGATTGTGCGCCACTTCCCAGATGTGGCCATCCGGATCGGCGAAATGGCCGTGATAGCCGCCCCACGCAGCCTTCTTGGCCGGGACGAGTTCCGTCGCGCCGGCCTGCCGCGCGAGTTCCATCACTGCGTCGACGTCGGCTTCACTCGCACAGTTCCACGCGAGCGACGCGCCGCGAAACGCCGAGGACCCGGTGTCGGGAGCGAAGCCGGCATCGCGCGCGAGCCCGCTGACTGCATAAAGGGACAGCGCCACGGTGCCGGCATCGAAGAACGCGACCTCGCTTTCCGGTGCCGCCTTCATCTTTCGTTTGAAGCCTAGCGCTTCATAAAAGCGCGCTGCGCGCGGGACATCGGTTACGCCGAGTGTCACGAGGCTGATGTGGGGATGGGGCATCTGTTCGGCGCTCTACGTCGTCCCCGCGAAAGCGCGGACCTACATTCCAGAGTTGCGGTTATGGGCCCCCACCTTCGCGGGGGCGACGAACTCAAAACAAACTCAGCTGTTCGCTGCCCTTTACGGGCTTCTGGAAATGTTCGGTGGTAAGCTTCGCTCTTTCCTTGTTCAGGCCAAGCCGATCGCAGGCGGCCTCGAAGCGCCGTCCGACAAGCCAGGCATAGGGACCTTCGCCGGTCTGCCGCTTGCCCCAGGTCGAGTCGTAGTCCTTGCCTCCGCGCATCTCGCGCACGAGTTTGATCACATGGCGGAAGCGGTCGGGGTAATTCGCCATCAGCCATTCCTTGAACAGGTCGCGCACTTCGAGCGGCAGGCGCAGCATGACGTAACCTGCGCTCTTCACGCCGGCGAGCGCGACCGCATCGAGGATGCGCTCGATATCGGCATCGTTGATCGCGGGGATCACCGGCGCGATCATCGCTGCGGTCGGGATGCCGGCGTCCGACAATTGCCGCAGCGCTTCGAGCCGCTTGGCTGGTGTCGAGGCGCGCGGTTCCATGGTGCGTGCGAGTTTGCCGTCCAGCGTCGTCACCGAAATGGCGACCTTCGCGAGATTGCGCTTCGCCATGCGCGCGAGGATATCGATGTCGCGCGTGACTAATGCGGATTTCGTCACGATGCCGACCGGATGGCCGGCGCGTTCCAGCACCTCGAGGATGCGGCGCATGATCTCGTATTGCTTCTCGATCGGCTGATAAGGATCGGTATTGGTGCCGATCGCGATCGTGCGCGGCGTGTAACCGGGCGAGGCCAGTTCGCGCTCCAGCAGCGTCGGCGCGTCCGGTTTCATGAACAGCTTCGACTCGAAATCGAGCCCCGGCGACATGCCGAGATAGGCGTGTGTCGGTCGTGCGAAGCAATAGACGCAGCCGTGCTCGCAGCCGCGATAGGGATTGATCGAGCGGTCGAAGGAGATGTCGGGCGAGTCGTTGCGGGTGATGATCTTGCGCGTCGCGTCGACCTGGACGGTGGTCTTGAACGGCGGCAATTCGTCGAGGCTCTGCCAGCCGTCGTCGAACGCGATGCGGGCCAGCGGCTCGTAGCGGCCGGAAGCGTTCGAAAGGGTACCGCGGCCTCGCCTGCGCTGTCTGTCAACGCCGACGCCAAGGAGCCCGGACTGGTCGGAAGCGCCTTCCGGGGTATTCCTTGCAAAGTCACCCGCAGGCGCGGAGGGCACATGCGCCGGCGGGTGTCTCAGGGCTGCGGATGGACGTGCCATAGCGAATATCTAGGCGCCGGCAACGAACAAAACAAGAACATATTCGAAGTTGATCGGCATGGCTGAATGTCGTGGCATCGGATATTCACAACCCCACCATATGGGCCGGCTGAAACAATACGGGGCCAACCGGGACCGCCGAATCCAGTTCCATGCTGAGTGTGATCATCCCCACCCACGAATCAGAACGTATCCTGGTACGGACGCTGGCCTGTCTGGTGCCGGGGGCGACGGCCGGACTGATTCGCGAGGTGATCCTGGCCGACGGTGGTTCGACCGACGAAACCGCCGAGGTCGGGGATATCGCGGGCTGCCGCTTTCTGGCGAAGCCGGGGCCCCTTGGGCCGCGCCTTGATTTTGCTGCGGAATCCGCCCGCAGCGAATGGCTGATGGTGATCGCGGCGGGCGCCGTGCTGGAGCCGGGATGGGTCGCGGACGTCCAGCAATTCGTTGACCGCGCGTCCTCGGATATCGCGGCCTGTTTCAGCGAGGCCGCGCGTCCGCAGGGACACGAGTCGATGCTGCGCGC
>NZ_DATMRV010000059.1:0-14846 GCF_035565795.1 Pseudorhodoplanes sp. | reverse complement strand
CGAAGGCCAGCGTGCCGTTACGGTCTTGGTCTTCGTGTAGAAGCGGATCGAGTCCGGGCCGTGCTGGTTCAGGTCGCCGAAGCCCGACTTCTTCCATCCGCCGAAGGTGTGATAGGCGAGCGGCACGGGGATCGCGAAGTTCACGCCGACCATGCCGACATTGACCTTGGCGGTGAAGTCCCGTGCGGTGTCGCCATCGCGGGTGAAGATCGAAACGCCGTTGCCGTATTCATGCTCGGTCGGAAGGCGTACGGCTTCCGCATAATCCTTCGCTCGCACGATCGACAGCACCGGTCCGAAAATCTCTTCCTTGTAGATCGTCATGTCCGGCGTGACGTTGTCGAACAGGCAGCCGCCCATGAAGTTGCCGTTCTCGTAGCCCTGCAGCTTGAAACCGCGGCCGTCGACCAAGAGCTTGGCGCCTTCCTTCACGCCGGTCTCGACATAGTCCTTCACCTTGTTGAGATGGGCCTTGGTCACCAGCGGGCCGTAATCGGCCTGCGGGTCATTCGAGGGGCCCACCTTCAGGCTTTCGACGCGCGGGATCAGCTTTTTCACCAATGCATCCGCGGTCTTCTCGCCGACCGGAACCGCGACGGAAATCGCCATGCAGCGTTCGCCGGCCGAGCCGTAACCCGCGCCGACCAGAGCATCCACCGCCTGGTCGAGATCGGCGTCCGGCATGACGATCATGTGGTTCTTGGCGCCACCGAAGCACTGGACGCGCTTTCCGTGCGCGCAGCCGGTTGCATAGATGTACTGCGCGATCGGCGTCGAGCCCACGAAGCCAACCGCCATGATGCGCGGATCGGTCAGGATGGTGTCGACCGCTTCCTTGTCGCCATTGACGACATTGAGGATGCCCGCGGGCAGGCCGGCTTCCATGAACAATTCGGCGATGCGCATCGGCACGGACGGGTCGCGCTCGGACGGCTTCAGGATGAAGGCATTGCCGCATGCGATGGCGGGCGCGCATTTCCAGAGCGGAATCATGGCCGGGAAGTTGAACGGTGTGATGCCGGCGACGACGCCCAGCGGCTGGCGCATCGAATAAAGGTCGATGCCGGGGCCTGCGCTTTCGGTGTATTCGCCCTTCATCAGATGCGGAATGCCGCAGGCGAATTCCACCACCTCGACGCCACGCTGAATGTCCCCCTTGGCGTCGGACAGGGTCTTGCCGTGTTCGGAGGAGAGCAGGGCGGCGAGGCTGTCCATCTCCTTGGCAATCAGTTCGAGGAACTTGAACATGACCCGAGCCCGGCGCTGCGGATTGGTCGCCGCCCAGGCCGGCTGGGCCGCCTCCGCATTCGCGATCGCGGCCTCGACCTCCTTCTTGCTTGCGAGTGCAACCCTGGCCTGTATCTCGCCCGTGTTGGGGTTGAAGACGTCGCCAAAGCGCCCGGATGAGCCGGCCACCATTTTTCCACCGATGAAATGGCCGATCTCACGCATGTTCCGTTCTCCTGATTGAAATTGCTTGGCTTTTCGTCCTGCCAAGCGGTGCGGGCAGGTCGCTGCCCACCGTTGACGCGTTCCATAGCGCAGCGGCCAAGGCTCTGCAAAGCCCACGGGAAATGGGAGCTCACAATCCGTTAGCCTTTACCGAACCTTAAAGCCGATCCGCCTAATCTTACCCATGCGTTCAGGGGCGGCCGCGTTTCGCGTCTGCGTTGGGGTAGCGTTTCATGGATATTGCGACTGGCTTGGGCCTTTTGGCCGGCATGGCGGTTCTGGTCACCCTTATCTTGATGGGTGGCGAACTCAGCATGTTTCTGGATTCGCATGCCTTCATCGCGATTTTCGGCGGCGCGTTTGCTGCGACCCTGATCCGCTTTCCCCTGGCGTCGATCTTTCACGGCATGCCGCTCGGGATGCGCTTTGCGTTCTCGATGCGCCGGATGAGCCAGCGCGAACTCATCGAAGAAATCGCTTCGCTCGCGGAAATCGCCCGCAAGCAGGGCCCCATGGGGCTGGAGAAAGCGGAGGTGTCCGACACCTTTCTGGCCAAGGGCGTGCGTTACGTCGCCGACGGCTATGATGCCGATTTTATCCGCGACAATCTCGAGCGCGATCGCGACAACTTCCTGACCCATCTGGATGAGGGGCAGAAAATCTACCGCTCGATCGGTGACTGCGCGCCGGCCTTCGGCATGGTGGCGACGCTGATCGGCATGGTGCAGATGTTCGCCAACATGAGCGACCCCTCGAAGCTCGGTCCGTATATGGCGGTCGCGCTGCTAGCGACGTTCTACGGCGCAGGGCTTGCGAACCTGTTCTGCCTTCCGATTGCCGACAAACTGCACTTCAAGCTGGTCGACGAGGAAATTAACCGCTCCCTGATCATCGACGGCGTTCTGATGATGCGCGAATCGAAGTCGCCGGCGCTCGTGCGCGAGATGCTCCTGGCCTATTTGCCTGAGAAGCACCGTCACGAGGCGGAGGAACTCGCGCCCGCCTGACGCGGAGGGCGGCGGAGCATTCGCAATGGCAAAGAAAAAGCGTGAAGCGCACGGTGGCGGACACGGCTGGTTCGTGACCTTCGCCGACCTGATGGCGCTGCTCGTGGCTTTCTTCGTGATGCTGGTCGCGTTCTCCACGCAGGACAGCGCCAAGCTTCAGATTGTCGCTGGTTCGATGCGCGACGCGTTCGGCGTGCAGCAGAATGTCCGGTATTCTGGGATTATCGAAGTCGATGGCCTGCCGACCCGGCCCAAGGTCAAGAATGTCGCGAAGATCAATCCTGCGGATTCGTCGGCAACGCCATCGCCAGACGAGAAGGATCACAGCAACCAGTTTGGCACGCGGCTGAAGACGGACTCGGCATTCGCGCTTGCTTCGGCGTCGCTGCGGCAGGCCCTGCAGGCGATGCCGGAGATCAGCGAGATCTCCAAGAACATCATGATGGAAGAGACCGAGGATGGCCTCAACATCGAGATCGTCGATCAGGACGGCCGCTCGATGTTTCCGGATGCGTCGAAGACCCCGTACGAGCGGACCCGCCTTTTGGTCCAGAAGATAGCTGGCCAGCTCAAGCTGATGCCCTATCGGATTTCGATCTCCGGCCACACGGCAGCGCGCCGCACGCCGCCGCGCCCGGGCTATGGCCCCTGGGATCTGTCCGCAGATCGCGCAAATTCAATACGGCAGATCCTGGAGGAGTCCGGGGTGCCGTCATCGCACATCTACATGGTGGCGGGCCGCGCCGACACGCAGCCACTTTTCCCGGACGATCCCTATATGTCGGCCAACCGCCGGATCACCATCACGCTGATGCGGGAAGCCCCGCCGGTGCCGCCGAACCTCAAGCCGTGATTTCAGGCGGGACGCGCAAGCGGCCGACCACCCGGCCTATTGCGGACGGCCAGACAGTGGGATAAGCCCCGCGCGTTTTCGCAGAAGGGCACGGGTCGCAACCCGGTTCCATGAAAAAGCCGATCGGTGAAGTTTTGGCCCGCGGTCCCGGTCAGGTCGACCAACCGGAACCAGGCTCGGGCGCCGGTCTATGGCCGCTGACGCTCGGCAGCATCGGTGTCGTTTTCGGCGATATCGGTACAAGCCCGCTTTATGCGTTCCGGGAGGCATTGCACGCTGCACAGCACGGTGGGCCGCTGACGCGCGATATCGTGCTTGGCGTGCTGTCCATGATCCTGTGGTCGCTGTTCCTTGTGGTCGGGGCCAAGTACGTCCTGATCCTGTTGCGCGCGGACAACAACGGCGAGGGTGGGACGCTCTCGCTTGCGGCCCTTGCGATGCGTGCGCTCGGGCGCCGAACAACGCTGATCTTCGTGCTCGGAATGCTCGGCGCCGCGATGTTTCTCGGTGATTCCTTCATCACGCCGGCGATTTCGGTTCTTTCCGCGGTGGAAGGCCTAAATCTCGTCACGCCGGCGCTCGCGCCTTACGTGGTGCCGATCACACTCGTGATCCTGGTCGGACTGTTTGCCGTGCAGAGCCATGGCACCGCGCGCGTTGCCAGCTTCTTCGGCCCGATCACGACGATCTGGTTTGTCGCCATAGCCGTGTTCGGCGCGCTGCACATCCTGGATGATCCGCATGTGCTGCTCGCGATCAATCCATATTACGCGGTCAACTTCCTCCTGACCAACGGCACCGTCGCTCTGGTTACGCTCGGCCTCGTGTTCCTCGTAGTGACAGGCGGCGAGGCGTTATACGCCGATCTCGGGCATTTTGGCCGCCAGCCGATCCGGCTGGCGTGGTTCGGACTCGTGCTGCCGTCCTTGTTGATCAACTATTTCGGTCAGGGCGCGCTGGTTCTCGCGAACCCGGCCGCGATCGAAAACCCGTTCTACCGGCTGGTACCGGACATGTTGCTGGTCCCGATGGTGGTCCTTGCAACGGTCGCGACCGTGATTGCGAGTCAGGCCGTCATCACCGGTGCATATTCGCTCGTGCAGCAGGCTATCCAGCTCGGCTTCCTGCCGCGTGTCGCGATCGTCCACACCTCTGAAGATCAATACGGGCAGATCTACATTCCCCGGGTGAACGCGATCCTGCTGATCGGCGTGGTGCTGCTGGTGCTGATGTTCCGATCGTCGAGCGCGCTGGCTTCGGCCTACGGAATTGCGGTTGCGACAACGATGGTGGTCGACGGAATTCTCGGCTTCCTCGTGATCTGGGCGTTGTGGAAATGGAAATGGTGGCAGGCGGCGCTGCTCATCATCCCGTTTGTCCTGCTCGACGGCATTTTCCTGGCGGCCAACATGCTCAAGCTGCTTGATGGCGCCTGGGTGCCGCTCCTGTTCGCGGGGTTGATGATCCTGATCATGTGGACCTGGCGCCGTGGCACGCGCATCCTGGCCAACAAGACGCGTCGCACCGAAGTGCCGCTCGATACGCTGGTGCGCAGTCTCGAAAAGAAGCCGCCGCATCGCGTGCAAGGTACGGCGGTTTTTCTCACCAGCGATCCGACTTCGGCGCCCACCGCGCTGATGCACAACCTCAAGCACAACAAGATCCTGCACGAACACAACGTCATCCTGACCATCGTGACGTCCGATACGCCGCGTGTTCCCGAGGAGGACCGTGTGGTGCTGTCACAGATCAGTCCGCATTTCAGTACGGTGACGCTGAACTTCGGTTACATGGAGCAGCCCAACGTTCCGCGCGCGCTTGCGATCGCACGCAAGCTGGGCTGGACCTTCGACATCATGTCGACGTCATTCTTCCTGTCGCGACGTTCGCTCAAGCCGTCGCCGAATTCCGGCATGCCGATCTGGCAGGATCGCCTGTTCATCGGGCTTGCAAAAAGCGCGAGCGATGCGACCGACTTCTTCCAGATACCCACCGGCCGCGTGGTTGAGGTCGGCACTCAGGTGACGGTGTAACTGCGCGGGCTCGGCGCGTACGGCCCGACCGCCAGCCCTGCCAATCTCGATGACCGGACCGATTGTTTCACAGTGCGCAAATCGTGCTGCGCTGCGCCTTTGTGTGTGCAGCGCGAATTTTTGAGCGGGCAGATGACATTGGCGCAATTTCGATTGTTAATAGGGGGATAAAAATCGAATTGGAGGAACTCGCCTATGACAATGCGCCAGGTTCTTCTTTCGGGAGTGGCGGCGGTTGCGTTCCTCGCCGGTGAGGCGGGCGTATCTCCCGGGTCGAATGCACAACAGCAAACCGTCGCCATCGATGCCGACGATATAGGCGGTGTCGTTACCGGACCGAACGGGCCGGAAGCGGGCGTCTGGGTTATCGCTGAAACCACGGATTTGCCGACCCGTTACACCAAGAGCGTGGTGACTGACGATCAGGGGCGATACGTCATTCCGGATTTGCCGACTGCGAACTATCAGGTGTTCGTGCGTGGCTACGGGCTTGTCGACTCGCCGCGCCTGCGCGCAAAGCCGGGGCAGGTGCTGAACCATACCGCGATCCCGGCGCCGAATGAACGGGCCGCTGCACATTACTATCCGGCGATCTACTGGTTCACGATGCTGAAGATCCCGCCGGCCAAGGATTTCGGCGGCGCAACGGACATTCCGAAGAACATCACCCAGGAGATCTGGCGCCAGCGCATGAACAACGTGGACTGCGTCGGCTGTCACCAACTCGGCAACGAAGCGACACGGACGATCCCTGCGCAGTTCGGCAATTTCGAAACCGGTGAGGAAGCCTGGATGCGTCGCCTCGCGGCCGGCCAGTCGGGCGAGATGATGACCAACCGGATTGCCGGCCAGCTCGGCGGCGTGCCGTACAAGTATTTCGGCGACTGGACCGATCGCATCGCCAAGGGCGAATTGCCCAGGAACAAACCGCAGCGTCCGCAGGGCGAAGAGCGCAATCTCGTGGTCACGACCTGGGACTGGTCGCTTCCAAACAAATATCTGCACGATCTGATTTCGTCGGACCGGCGCAAACCGACGATCAATTCGTACGGCAAGCTCTATGGCTCGCCGGAATATTCCACCGACATGATGCCGATCCTCGACCCGAAGACGCACACGGTGACGTATTTCAAGATGCCGGTCGCGGACGAGAAGATGCCGGTCTCGCTCGGGCCGGGTCATGCGGGCGCAGTCGCGCCGACGACAGCCTCCGCCTATTGGGGCGAGGAGGTGCTGTGGGATACGCGCGCGAACAATCATAATTCCATGTTTGACGACAAGGGTCGCCTCTGGCTCGCGGCGACCGTGCGCGGCATGAACAATCCTGATTTCTGCAAGCAGGGTTCGGATCATCCGTCCGCCAAGGTGTTCCCGCTGACGCAGAGCCCCCGTCAGGTGGCAATGCTCGATCCGAAGACGATGAAGTATTCCTTCATCGATACCTGCTTCGGCACGCATCATCCGCAATTCGGCTACGACGCCGACAACACCTTGTGGCTTTCCGGCTCCGGACAGGTGGCGGGCTGGGTGAACACCAGGATCTGGGACGAGACAGGGGATGCGCAGAAGGCGCAAGGATGGTTCCCGTACATTCTCGACACCAACGGTAACGGCAAGCTCGATGAATGGACCGAGCCGGGCAAGCCGGAAGCGGGCAAGGATATGCGGTTCAATCCGGGTTCGGGCGGATACGCTGTCATGCCCCATCCGATCGACGGGTCGATCTGGTACGCGTCGGGCGTGTTTGGAGGCCGGGCTGGCTTCCTGCGCTTCGATCCGAAAACGAAGCTCAGCGAGTTCTACGCACTTCCGAAAGAGGCCATCGGTCTACGCGGCGGCGATATCGGAAAGGACGGCGTGCTCTACGGCTCCGGCTCGGCCGGCCATCTCATCGCCTTCGACCGGCGCAAGTGCAAGGAGCCACTGAACGGCCCTAACGCCACGGGCGATCATTGTCCGGAAGGCTTCACACTGCACCGCTATCCGGGGCCGGGCTTTGAGGGCTTCGAGCAATACAGCGCGGAAGCGAGCTACTACACTTGGGTCGACCACCACAACGCGGTGGGCCTTGGTGAGAACGTGCCGATCTCGACTGCCAATCTGCAGGACGGGTTTGTAGCGCTCAAGGACGGCAAGATGATCCTGATGCGCGTGCCATATCCCATGGGTTATTACGCCAAGGGTCTTGATGCCCGCATCGATGATCCGAATGCCGGATGGAAGGGCCGCGGGCTGTGGAGTGCGAGTGGCGACCGCACGCCATGGATGAATGAACTCGGCAAGGGTGCGCGTCCGCTCGCGGTGCATATCCAGGTGCGGCCGGATCCGCTTGCGAAATAGGCTAGTCGTCAAGACAGGGCGGCGGCGCGGGCAGCGCCGCCGAAGCGTATGCGGCGCGGCTGAGGAGGAGGATTTCGCATGGGGCTGATGCCGGAATTCGTCCTGGATTACGTCTCGGTCAACACATACTGGACGATCCTGTTCATCGTCCACGCGTTGCTCGCGGTCGCGCTCCTTGGTGCCCTGACGCATCAGGCCGCGTCGGTACTGATGCCGGTCCGCGTCGGGGTCGGGACGGGCGGTTTCGTTACGCGGTTTCGCGCCGTGCATGGCGCGAGCTACGCCGCAGCGGTTTCCGTGTTGTGGATCGTCACGTTCGTTTTCGGTGCGTGGATCTACACGAAATACCGCATGTATGTCCGCATCCCGATCGAACAGGCCGGCTATTGGAAGACGCAAGGCGTCTTCGAACTGAAGGAGCATTACGCCACGATCGGCATGGGTCTTCTTCCGATCTACTGGTTTTTCTGGAGGAACACGCGCGATCCGCAATACGACAGCGCCCGCAAGTGGCTGACGGTCGTGTTGTGCGCGATGTGCTGGTTCATCTTCCTCACCGGCCACGTCGTCAATAACGTGCGGGGCTTCGGATCGTGAGCACGGCGGCGCAGACACAATCCGGAACGGCAATCCCGCTTGCGAGATCTGCGACATTCCGAACCTTTGCGCTGGTCTTCGGGATCGCGACGCCGGTTCTCTACGTCATCGCGGACATGATGAACTGGCCGCTCTTCACCTATCATCCGGGAACCAACCGGGTCGATCTTGGCTGGGCGGCGGCGGTGAAGGACGAGGGGCCGGCGATGTACTGGTATGGCTGGTCGGCCACGACCCTTCTTGGCGCGGCTGTGCTGGGCGGGCTCGCCACATTGCTGCCGGAGCGCGTCACCTCACGAATTCCCCTGTGGCTGGTCTGGGTTCTTCCGATTGCCGTACTGCCGGTGTTGATTTACTCGCTGAAATTCTTCTGGCGATGGTGATCATGAGATCCGTACGGCGCGCGGCGATCGGTGCGACTCTGCTTATGGCGCTCAGCGCTCCCGCGTTCGGCGGCGGCGACGACTACGACGCGATGAACGACACCGAGGGCAAGGGGCCCGCCTATTTCGGCTTTGTGCGGGATACGCGCGGACTGCCCGTTCCTGATGCCGATGTCACGCTCAGTGCGAAGGGCGGGACGCAGCCGCTTGTGCTCAAGAGCAACAGGCTCGGGCTCTATCGCAGTCATCTGAGCAAGGATGTTTCGCCGGATGATGTCGAGTTGTCGTGCGAAAAGCAGGGCTACAAGCAGACCAACGTGCTGCGCCGTTCGCCGCCCGGCTCGAAGGAGATGAATATCGAAATCAACTGCA
The DNA here is from genome assembly GCF_035565795.1 of Pseudorhodoplanes sp. GTDB lineage: Bacteria > Pseudomonadota > Alphaproteobacteria > Rhizobiales > Xanthobacteraceae > Pseudorhodoplanes. Next base: position 5,809 of record NZ_DATMRV010000059.1, on the reverse strand, counting down.
CGCTTCAGCGGCAATGATGCGGGCGTTCATCCAGGCGGCGCTCATACTCATTGCGGCGGCATTCGCTGCTCCGGTCAGCGCGCAGCCGGCCGATACGATCATCCTGAACGGCAGGCTGGTCACGCTCGATGCGGCAATCCCCCTTGCAGAAGCGCTCGCCGTCCGCGACGGCCGTATCCTGGCTGTCGGATCTTCGGGCGATATCGTGGGACTCGCAGGTCCAGGTACCCGTCGCATCGATCTGGCGGGCCGGACCGTCATCCCCGGTCTGATCGACTCGCATATCCACGCGATCCGCGCAGGTCTCTCCTTCTCGACCGAAGTTCACTGGATCGGTGCGCGCTCACTCGAGGAAGCGCTGCGCCGTATTCGATCCGCCGCACAGACCGCTCCCAAAGGGTCCTGGCTTGTGGTGGCGGGCGGCTGGACCGAGCGGCAATTCAGGGAAGGGCGACGCCCGACGCTGGCGGAGGTCGCGGCCGCTGCCCCCGGTCACCATGTCTATGTGCAGTTGCTCTACAGCGCGGTGCTGCTGTCGCCCGGCGCCGACGTGGCGCTGGGCCTTGCCCGATATCCGGACCTCGCCGAACGCCTGAAAGTGGAGATCGATGCCGATGGCCAGCGGACCGGCTGGCTCACGGGTGACAACCGCAGCGTCAGCGATCTGTTCAACCTCCTCCCGCGCCCGAGCTTCGAGCAGCAGGTGGCGGGCACGCGCGCCTTCTTCCGTGAGCTCAACAGCCTCGGCGTCACCGGTGTGCTCGATCCGGGCGGATACAACATGTCGATCGAGGAATACCGGCCGCTGTTTCATCTCTGGCGCGAGAAGGCGCTGACGGTGCGTGTCGCCTATAACCTGTGTTCGCCGCGGCGCGACCACGAACTCGAGGATTTCCAGGCGCTGACATCAGCGATGCCGATGGGGTTTGGCGACGATTGGCTGCGCTTCAACGGCATTGGCGAAAATGTCACCTGGGGCATGTATAACAACGAGACGCCAAGCGAGGCGCAGCGTGCACAGTTGCTGCGCGTATTGCGCTGGGCTGCGCCGCGAGGATTGTCGGCGACCTTCCACTGGCACAACGATCGTTCGATCCACTTTCTGCTCGATGTGCTGGAGGAGGTGAACAGCGAGACGCCGGTGGCAAAGCTCCGCTGGTCTGTCGCGCATCTGAACGACGCGTCGCCCGAAAGCCTTGCCCGGATCAAGGCGCTCGGCATGGGCTGGCTCGTACAGAACGCGTTCTATTTCCGCGGCGAGGCGTTTCTCGGCCAGCGCGGCGCGGACGTAGCGCGCCTATCGCCGCCGATCGTGTCTGCGCTGCGCATGGGCCTTCCTGTCGGTGGCGGGACCGACGCGCATCGGGTGATGTCCTACAATCCGTTTGTCTCGCTTCAATGGATGCTCGACGGCAGGACGGTGGGCGGAACAGCCATGCGCGACGCCGAGGAAATTCCGACCCGCGAGCAGGCTCTCCGGATCTATACGCTCGGCAGCGCCTGGTTCGCGCATGAGAACGATCGGCGCGGTTCGCTCACGGCAGGCAAGCTTGCCGATCTCGCGGTGCTGGATGGCGACTATCTGACGATGCCAGTCGAAGTGATCGGCGGATTGTCGTCTCTTCTAACCATGGTTGGCGGGCGGATCGTCTACGCGACCGGTGCATATGCCAACCTTGAAGATCGCTAGGGTGGAGGGCGGTGCTTTTTCACGCAAACCGCCTCACGCAGGCGTGAGGGATTGCCGAGAATCTCTTTTCGGATCAATCGGATAAACAGGTCACGTGCTCCGCGGCCCACCTTCCTTTGCATGGCTGGTCGGGCGGTTTTGCCGGGCCACGCACCGCGACAGGACCCACGCAACGGCGTTATAGCGCGGCCCCCGCATTCGGCGGGTGATTTTCCCGGAAGGAGACTTCGTCATGGTTTCATCAGTCGCCGTCGGCGCGTCCGACGGCAATCTGCGCTCGGCCGAAACACCGCGCGCAGGCACGTGGGCGCTCATGCTTGGCAGCATTGGCGTCGTCTACGGCGATATCGGCACGAGTCCACTCTATGCGATGCGGGAATCTCTCACCGCTGCGGTCGGCAGCGGAAACCCGGTCACCGAGCAAGCCGTGCTCGGCATTCTGTCGCTTATTATCTGGGCGCTGCTGCTCGTCGTTACAGTCAAATACGTCATCATCCTGCTGCGCGCCGACAACAACGGCGAGGGCGGCACGCTGGCCTTGATGGCGCTCGCGCATCGCGCCGTTCCCGGTGCAGGCGGCGCGCTCATTCTCCTCGGCATCGTCAGCGCTGCGCTGTTCTACGGAGATGCGCTGATCACACCTGCGCTGTCCGTACTTTCCGCGGTCGAGGGGTTGAAAATCGTCACTCCTGCATTCGAGCCCTACCTGGTCCCGCTCGCGGTTTTGATCCTCTTTGCGCTCTTTGCGGTGCAGTCGCATGGAACGGCGCGTGTGGCGCGGTTTTTCGGTCCGATCACGTTGGTCTGGTTCATCACGCTCGGCGTGGCCGGGCTCTACCATATCGGCGACAACCTGACAGTGCTGCGCGCGTTCAACCCCGTCTACGGTGTGACTTTCCTCGCCAGTCACGGGATGATTGGACTCCTCACGCTCGGCGCCGTGTTCCTTGTCGTGACCGGCGCGGAGGCGCTTTATGCCGACCTTGGACATTTCGGCAAACGTTCCATCCGTGCGGCATGGCTTGTCGTGGTACTGCCGGCGCTGACCATCAACTATCTCGGTCAGGGCGCGCTGGTGCTTGCCGATCCGAAGGCGATCGAAAATCCGTTCTTCCTGCTTTATCCCGAATGGGCGATCCTGCCGATGGTCCTGCTGGCAACGGCGGCGACCGTGATAGCGAGCCAGGCCGTCATCACCGGTGCATATTCGATCACCAGCCAGGCCATTCAGCTCGGCCTCCTGCCGCGGCTTGAAATCCGGCACACGTCTGAATCCCAATTCGGACAGATCTACATGCCGCGTGTCAATCTGCTACTGCTGATCGGCGTGCTCGTCCTGGTGCTGTTCTTCCGTTCGTCGAGCGCACTCGCCTCGGCGTATGGCATCGCGGTGACGGGAACGATGGTGGTCACGGCCCTGATGGCATTTGTGGTGGTGTGGAAGGTCTGGAAATGGGGGCTTCCGGCGGCAATCGCGGTCGTCGTCCCGTTCCTGCTGATCGACCTCGTCTTCCTGTCGGGCAATCTGCTGAAAATCGTCGACGGCGGATGGATGCCGCTCGCGTTGGGCGCGGCTCTCATGGTCGTCATGTACACGTGGCGAAACGGCAGCCGCGAACTGTTCCGCAAGACGCGCAAGCTCGAAACGCCGCTTCGCGATCTGGTTAGGATGCTGGAGCGCAAGCCCCCGGTGCGCGTGCCCGGCACCGCGGTTTTCCTCACCGGCGATCCGGACAGTGCGCCGACCGCGCTGATGCACAGCCTGAAGCACTACAAGGCCCTGCATGAGCAGAACGTGATCCTGACAGTTGAATATGCCCAAACGCCGCGGGTCGATATGGGCGAGCGGGTGCGGATCGAGCCTCTGGGCGCAAGCTTCAGGCGGGTCGTATTACGGTTCGGTTTTATGGAGCGGCCGAACGTGCCGGAGGCGCTGGGTATCGCCCGTAAACTTGGCTGGACTTTCGACATCATGTCGACATCGTTCTTCCTGTCGCGCAGGACGCTGCGGCCTGCGCCGAAGTCCGCCCTCCCGCTCTGGCAGGACAGGCTGTTCATCGGGCTTGCCAGGAGCGCCAGCGACGCGACCAATTATTTCCAGATCCCCACCGGTCGCGTGGTCGAAGTGGGGACGCAGGTCACGGTGTGATTTTCCCTGGTTGACGGCGGAGCGGGACGGTGGTTCCTCTCTGCCATCAAGCGGGAGAGGCCGAGCGATGGGTTGGTTCAGCCGTAAACAACCGGTGGTCCACGATCTGAAGCCGGAGGATGTGGCGCGCGGAATCGCCGAGGGCCGCATTCTTCTGGTCGACGTGCGTGAGCCGAACGAGGTTGCCGCCGAGGCGTATCCCGATGCCGTCGTGGTGCCGCTGTCGACCTTCGACGTCGCGCAGATTCCGGATCCCGGTTTCAAGCAGGTGGTGTTTGCCTGCCGCTCCGGGCGCCGGTCGGTGACCGCTTCGCTCGCCGCGCAGGAAGCCGGCCTGCCGCACGATTCCCACCTCGAAGGCGGCATCATTGCCTGGAAAGAGGCAGGTCTGCCGACCAAAACCGGATAGGGCCAATCATGCTTCCGTCCCGGAAATTCCGCGCCGTTGCGGCGCTGGCTGTCCTTGCGTTCTGTCTGTCCGCTGTTCCCGGTTCCGCGCAGAAGGAACGCGTGCTGAACGTCTATAACTGGTCGGATTACGTCGATCCGCAGGTGCTGAAGGACTTCACCAGGGAGACCGGCATCAGGCTGCGTTACGACTGGTTCGACTCCAACGACACGCTCGAAGCCAAGCTGCTCGCCGGCAAGTCCGGCTACGACCTGGTCGTGCCGACCGCGTATTTCCTCGAGCGGCAGATCAAGGCCGGGCTTTTCCAGAAGCTCGACAAGACGAAGCTTCCGAACCTTGGCAATGCGTGGCCGGAGATCACCCAGCGGCTCGCCACCTATGATCCGGGCAACGAATTTGCCGTGAACTACATGTGGGGCACGACCGGCATCGGCTACAACGTCAAGAAGGCGAAGGAAATCCTCGGCGGCGCGGTGCCCGATTCCTGGGAGATCGTGTTCAAGCCGGAGAACCTCGCCAGGTTCAAGGATTGCGGCGTGATGATGCTGGATTCCGCCGACGATATCATGCCGGCGGCGCTGCATTATCTCGGGCTCAATCCGAATTCCACCAACCAGGCCGATCTCGACAAGGCTGCGGAACTGATTGCCCAGGTGCGGCCGTCGGTGCGTAAGTTCCATTCGTCGGAATATCTGACCGCGCTCGCTACCGGCGAAATCTGCCTCGTGGTCGGCTGGTCGGGGGACATCAAGCAGGCGCAGAAGCGCGCGGCGGAAGCCAAGGGCGGCGTCGAAGTCGGCTACGCAATTCCGAAGACCGGCGCGCAGATGTTCTTCGACAATTTCGCGATTCCGAAGGACGCGCGCAACGTCGCAGAGGCGCACGAGTTCATCAATTACATGCTGCGGCCCGAGGTCGCGGCGAAGAACACGAACTTCGTCAGCTTCCCGAACGGCAATCTCGCGAGCCAAAAGCTGATCGAGCCTGCGATCCTGAAAGACCCGATGACATATCCCGACGAGGAGACGATGAAGCGGCTATACGTCGTCACCGCGCGCGATGCTAAGACGCAGCGCGCGATCAACCGGCTCTGGACCAAAGTGAAGACCGGGAAATAAGCGCGACCAGCAAAAGCGGTTTTGCGGCCGGTCGCGCGCTAAAATAAAAAGCAACCGCTCACCGCCACCTGCGGTGCAGCCAGAGCCATTGGTCCGGGTGCTCGCGGATCCAGCCTTCCACGATGGTGGTGATCCGCTGCATCGTACCCTGCACGTCGATCTTGCCATCGGCGTCGCGCACCGGCGGCACTTCCGGGGTCAGTTCGACAAAGAATCGGTGGTTCGGCTTGCGCACGACGCGCACGCCATGGATCGGGCATTCGACCTGCCGCGCCAGCCGCGCGATCAGCGGATTGGCGTTGGTCTCGCGTCCGAAGAACGTCACCGGCACGCCGCGCACGTAATACTGGTCCACCAGCATGCCGACATGCAGGCCTTCCCGCAGGGCCTCGCCGGCCTTCAGCGCGCCATCCATGCCGGTCTTGATCAGCCGGCCCATATTC
>NZ_DATMRV010000058.1:0-23563 GCF_035565795.1 Pseudorhodoplanes sp. | reverse complement strand
GTGCCGCAAGATGTAGGCCGACGGCTATTCCGCCGCAACCGTGGATGGCGTGATCCGGGCGAGCAGGCTTTCCGCCGTGTCCGAGGATCGCCACGCGGTCAGTGCGACGTCGGGGGCGACCGACCGGCCCCGGCCACTGGGCAGAGTGGTATTTCGCAGGACGCCGACCAGCCGCTTCGCCACGATCTGGGCCTGACGGGTCGCCGTATCGACGAAGGCGATGAGGATAGAGCCGTCATGGTCGCGGCAGGCGAAATCGGCCCCGCGCACGAGCTTGGCGATGACGCGGGCGGCATCGTTCAGTGTCCGCGCTTCGACACTGGTATCGAACATGAGACGCGCCACCGACAGGCCGCCCGAGCGGCGGCTCGCGTCACGCATGACGCGCTCGAGTTCGGCGACGAAAGCGGGCTCGTTCATCAGTCCGGTCGCGGGATCGATCACCCCGTCCTTTACGAACGCGTCCAGTGTGCGGCGCAGCCGCGCTTCGAAGGCGTGCAACCGGACCAGCGGGAGAATCCGCGAAACGAGGCATTGCGGCTCGTGCGCCGCAACGAGATGCGGGAGCCTGCGTGTGTCGACGTCGATCAGCCGGCCGATCACGCCGACCGGAAGATCGCGAAAGCGCGAGTCCTCGGCAATCACGGTGAGGAGTGCGTCGACATTATGCGGGACGAAGCCGTCGCCGATCACAAGTCCATCGATATCGCGCGACTTGAGATAGCGTGCGGCCGCTTCAATGGTGAGGACACCGATCAGGCCGGTCTGTTCGCCGAGCGCCACCGACAGGCCCGGAAAGGTACGGCCGCGGCCGACAAGGATGACGGTTGCGTCCTCGAGCGGATCGCTGACGGGGGATGTTGGAAGGGGCTGACCGGCCGAGCGCGCCGCTTCGGCACGGCGCAGCACGCTGGCATGGAGCGCGCGCACGCGCAGGACCGAAGACAGCCGAGCGGCGACAGCATCCGGCGTCGCATCGCCTGGCATCGCAAGCGCTTCGCGATAGGGCAGGACGTGTTCGGTTGCACCGCAGGCGACAACGGGGATGATGGGAGCCCTGCGCGTCACGATGCGGGTCAGGCTTTCGCCGAGTCCGTGATCGTTCGCGGCGCGCGCGTCAGCGAGAATGATCGCGCACGGATCGACGGCTGCAATCGCGTCGCTCGCTTGCGCGCATGACGCTTCGATCACCGGGAAGGCCCCGGCTTCGGAGATAGCTGCGATCAAATCCGGAGACGGTTGTTCGGCGACAACGACGACCGGGCCTTGCAAAGACATATGCGCGTCCCCGTGATGGGATGCCGGTCATAGCCAGTGGCGGCTTAATGCGCAGTCAACACCCACGCGCAAATTGTCAGGCAGTGCTGTCTCGGAATGCTGCCGTTAGCAGAGGGTTTATGCCGATCGCGGCCAGCGTGTCGCGCATGGTTACCGGATTTGCAGTATGGCCGGCGAGCCGATGACCGGTCAGGGCATGCGGAAGCGCTGCGAGAACCGCATTTCCGTCGATGCCGCGCACCATCTGCTGCACTTCATGCAACGCAAAGCGGTAGCCGCCGACCGCAACAAGCCCAGAGGGCGGAGCGGTCACGACAATTGCGTCGGCCTCGACGGTCCGGCAGCCATAGCCGGTATCGATATGCCCGCTCGCGGCCGGCGCGTCTGCACCATTGCCGGCTGCGTAAGGAGCAAATTGTGTCCCGGCGAGCGCACCGCCAATGCCCAGTGTTCCGCTGGAAGTGATTGCGACATTTGCGCATTCCGGGCCGCCGTTCGATATCGTCAGCGAGCCGGCCGGCCAAGGTGCGCTCCGGCCGCTTTGTGGACGGCGCGCGGCGAGGAGGGCGGCTTCTCCAAAAGCGACAACATCGACCAGCGGGATATCGACATTCGTCCATTGCGTTGCGGTCGCAAACCGCTCCGGCGCCCGCCACACAGCGATCACACTTCGAATGCCCTGCTGCGCCAGCCACCCGGACGCAGAGAGGCCCGCGAGCACCGCGTCAGGCACCACGAGCGTATTGCAGCGTTCCTGTGCGATCTGTTCGTGAAGCGCATCGGGGTCCATGGCGTGATGCAGCACCAGCGTGCCGCCGGTCAGAAGGCTCGGTACCAAGGCTGCGGAGATGCCTGCGAAAGTCGTTGGCGGGAGCGTCGAGAGGATCACGCTGCCGGCTGCAATATCGCCACGCTGCCGGACGAGACGCCCGCCCGCGAGCAACTGCGCTGGCTCGCGCGCAATCGGCACAACACCGTCCGTCATGATGTCGTACGTGATCAGCGCGAACGACGTGTCGCTTGCATCCTGAAACAGGAGCTGGTCCGGATGTTCGTCGGCACCCGAGAGCAGGTCATCCAGCGGCACGATGCCGTCCGCGGCGGCGCAGCCGAAGCCGCAAACCGCGCGGATCGGAAACAACTCCGCAGCAATTTCGAGCGCCAGCGTCGCGTGATCGAAGTCAGCGACGCGGCCGCAGGTTATGATCGCACGCGCACCAGCTTCCGACAGGGCTGCAACGCAATCGTTGCGGCGCCACAGCAATGGCAGCGGCGCTGCAATCATTCCGGCACGCATGACGGCGAGCAGCGTTATGATCGCTGCTGCGATATTCGGCATCTGAATGCCGACGACCGTGCCTGGCGGCAAACCAATCTCGCGGAGCCTGCCGGCGATGGCGTCGACCGCGCGATCCGCCTGCGCATAGGTGAAGCGACGGGGCGCATCGCCGGTGATGCGTTCGCAATCCGGCGGATCGATCAGCGCGAATGTGTTCGGGCTGCACGCCGCTTGCGCTTTCAGGATCGCGTCGAGACCGGGAGTGGTGCCTGTCATCGTCAACTTCCGGGCTTGCGCCACCAGGTTTCCGGAAGGACGCCGAAGAGCGAGGTCGCCTTTGGATGCTCGACGCGCGTTGAGTGTGCAACCCACTGATCCGGCAGGTGGAATAGCGGCACAACGTAGAAGCCGGAGATCAGGACCCGGTCAAGCGCACGGACAGCGGACTCGAATGCGTCGCGCTCGCGCGCGACCAGAAGCTGCGCGATCATGGCGTCGATGGGCTTGCTACGGGCCCCCATGTAATTGCGCGTGCCATCAGTGTCCGCGGCCGCGGATCCCCAATAGAAGCTTTGCTCATTGCCGGGCGACAGCGACTGGTCCCAGCGGTACGGCACCATATCGTAATCATAGGTGAGTCGGCGCCGGTCGAATTGCACCGCATCGACGCTGCGTACCGTTGCGGTGATGCCGGCGCGCTTCAGGTCGCGCACATAGGCGAGGGCGATCCGCTCCTGGTCGCGCGTGGTCACGAGGATTTCGAAGGTCAGAGGTTCGTGCGTATCGCGGCGGCGCAGCACGGTGCCATCCAGTTCGTAGCCAGCCTCGGACAGGAGAGCGAGCGCTTTCTTGAGGACTTCACGGTCGCGGCCCGAGCCGTCGGTCTTCGTCGGCAGGTAGCGGCCTTCGAGCACGTCCTCGCGCACCGCGCCGGGGAAGGCTGCGAGCCAGCCGCGTTCCCGCTCGTCAGCGGGTCGGCCAATCGACGACAAGTCTGACGAGCCTTCGAAATAGCTCGCGGTCCGCTTCTGCAGGCCGAAGAAGAAGTTCTTGTTGATCCATTCGAAATCGAACAGTGAGGCCAGCGCCTCGCGGACGCGGATATCGGCAAAGATCGGGCGCCGTGTATTGAACGCAAGACCGTTCATGCCGACCGGCGTGCCGTTGTGAAAGGTCTCCTTGACGTAACGTCCACTCTTCAGCGCCGGCGTGTCGTAACCGGTCTGCCAGCGTGTGACGTCGGTTTCGACGCGAAGGTCGTACAGGCCCTTCTTGAACGCTTCGAACAGCGAATTTTCGTCGCGATAGAAGTCGAGTTTGATCTCGTCGAAATTCCAGAGCCCGCGATTGATCGGCAGATCCGCACCCCAATAATCCGGGTTACGCACATAGGTGGCGCTTCGTCCCGGGTCGACCGACTTGATGACGTAAGGACCGGTCGTGATCAGCGGCGTGAAGGTAGTCTCCTCAAAGTGCGCGGGATCAGTCGCATGCTTCGGCAGAACCGGCATGAGCCCAAGGATCAGCGGAAGTTCGCGATCATTGTTGCCGGACAGGTCGAAGCGTACCGAATGCGGACCGACAATCTCGGCACGCGCGACCTTCGAGTAATAGGTCCGATAATTCGGGCGGCCTTTGTCGCGCAGCAATTGCCAGGTGAAGATCACATCCTCGGGCGTCACCGGCTTGCCGTCGGAGAACCGGGCGCGCGGATTGAGATTGAAGGTGACATAGCTGCGCTGGTCGTCGGTTTCGACGGTTTCCGCGATCAGGCCGTAGAGCGTGAACGGTTCGTCGTAGCCGCGCGCCATCAGGGATTCGATGACGTAGCCCCGGAGATTCGGGAGCGAGAGTCCGCGCACGACCAGCGGATTGACCGTGTCGAAGGTGCCGGGCACCCCGAGCGTGAGCCGCCCGCCTTTGGGCGCGTCCGAATTCACATACGGCATAGCGGAAAAGCCGGCAGGCATCTTCGCCGCTCCGTGCATGGCAATCGCGTGCTGCGCGTTGCCGGCATAGGCACCGGGCAATCCGGACAGGCTCGCAGCGATGGCCAGCGCCACGATCGTGCGACAGAAGGTGCGGCCTTGGTGGCGGGGAAAGGGCAGCGCTCTCAAAGCTCCAGCGATTCGTTTCGTGGCAGGACAATAGTCAATCATGGAACGAAGCGGGCCGCGGTGCGGTGTTTCAGCCCGGTAACATCAATTTTGCCCTTCCATGCTTTATTGTAGTGGCGATTTCAGGTATCAGGCGCGTGCCCGGCGTCACGCTGTCGCCTTTTTTGGCATTGAGACAGCGGCTTGGCGGCCGCAAGGCTCACCGCCGCTCAGCGGCGACCAACGAGGACAAGTAGATCATGACGTATCGGTCTGCGTTCGCACCGGCCCGGCCGGTGACCCGGACGCTTGCAATGATTGCCGCGATCGCCGCGTTTTCGACTGCCGGACTGGTTTCGGCCTCGGCGCAGCAGGCTCCGGCGCAGAAGGCCGCCCCCAAGGGACAGCAGAAGGGCGCCACCCCACCTGCAGCTACTCCTGCTCCTGCGGCTCCGGCGCAGCCGGGCGGTCAGGAACAGGCGATGCCGCCGCTGATTTATTCGAACTGGACCAAGATCTGCGGCAAGGGTCCCGAGCAGGGCGCCAAGCAGATTTGCCAGACCGGCAAGGACGGCCGGCTCGAATCGGGAATGCCGGTCGTCGCGGCGATCCTGATGGAGATGGAAGGCGAGGGCAAAAAGGTCCTGCAGATCATGCTGCCGCCGGGGGTCTATCTGCCCAAGGGTACCCGCGTGGTGATCGATCGCGACGAGCCGTCGGCCATCATCGGAACTTTCCTGACCTGCGCGAATGGCGGATGCATCGCGCATCTGGAGGCCTCGCCCGAGATCGTTCAGAAGCTCAAGAAGGGCCAGAACCTTTACGTGCAGGCCTACAACATGGCGCAGAACGTCATGACGCTGGCACTGCCGCTCGGCGATTTCGCCAAGGCCTATGATGGCCCGCCGACGGATCCGAAGGAACTCGAAGAGAAGAACAAAAAGCTGCAGGACGAATTGCAGCGGCGTGCGAACGAGCAGCGCCAGAAGCTGGAAGGCGGCGCCAAGCCGCAATAATTTCCGGCGACGCCGCCTCACCGAAATCAATGGCGCGCCGCGAGGCGCGCCATTTTCGTTGGATGGTAGGGACGAAGGACAGTCACGACAGGCCGACACGCTTTCGCCTTGATGGCGGCAGGACATGGGGGCATCGCCTTCCGCAACATCGCCACCGGCGCAAGGAAAGCATGCTCAGAACGCTTCGACATCGCCACGTTAGCGCGGTCTGCACCGCGGTCCTGGCATCTGCGCTCATTCTGTCGTCGAACGTCGACCTTCGCGCGCAGCAGCAGTCACCCGCTCCGAACAGCGCTCAGGCCGAGCAGCCCGAGCCGACGAAACCGGCAGCCGTCGAGATTCCGCCGCTCATCTATTCGAACTGGACGAAGCTTTGCGCGAAGGGGCCCGAAGCCGGCGGCAAGAGCATGCGCCGGGTCGGCAAGGACGGTCGTCTCGACAACGGCATGCCGATGGTCGGGGCGGTTCTGATGGAAATGGAAGGCGAACAGCGGAAGGTTCTGCAGATCATGCTTCCACTTGGCATCCTGCTGCCGCGGGGCACGCGGGTGCTGATCGACAACGACGAACAGGGCGCGATGGTTCTACCGATTGTCGTGTGTGCGGGCGGCGGGTGCATGGCGCAGGCCGAAGCCAGTGCCGACCTCGTTGCCAAGCTGAAGAAGGGGCAGAATATCTACGTCCAGGCCTACAACATGCAGCAGGCCGTCTTCACGCTCGCGGTACCGCTCGCCGATTTCGCCAAGGCCTATGACGGCCCAGCGACCGACCCGAAAGAAGCCGAAGAGAAAAGCAAGAAGCTGGAAGAAGAGCTGGCGAAGCGTGGCCGCGAACGGCTGCAGCAGCAGAAATAACGTCGCTAGTTGACCCGCAGGTCGCGCGGACGATAGCCGCCGTCTTCGCCCTTGACGAACATCTGCTTCACCTGCGGGTGCCGGATCGGCTCCGCCGACGTATCGGCCAGCAGATTTTGCTCGGATACGTAGGCCACATACTCGGTTTCGGAGTTTTCCGCATACAGGTGATAGAAGGGCTGATCCTTGCGCGGCCGCACCTCCGCAGGGATCGAGCTCCACCATTCTTCGGTGTTGTTGAAGGTTGGGTCGATGTCGAAGACGACGCCGCGGAACGGAAAAATGCGGTGTCTGACCACGTCTCCGATGCCGAATTTCGCTGTGCGCTGCTCGGGTTTGATCATGGGCATATATTAGGATTGAGGGTCCCGTCCGTCATCCCCTCCGGTGGAGGATCATGCGTTCGGGATGCACTTACTCACCGCAGATTGCGATCACTTTCGGTGATAGCCTAAAGGGTATTGTGTTCCGATTGTGTCATAGGTCAAAGGGACGAGCCCGGTCCCGATGTGTCGGGGTCCGACGCGGATATTGCCGCATCAACAAAATAAATGTTCATCCGGTCCGCGCCCCTGATTTCGAACATGCCGCGCGGAGTGCAGGGTATTGCCGATTTGATCCGTTGGAACGTCGGCTCCGAAACCGTGATCCGCATCGGTTCTGACAGGCTCTGCATCCGGCTCGCGGTGTTCACCCCGTCGCCGAATACGTCGTAGATGTATTTGCGAACGCCGACGACGGAGCCGACCACGCTGCCGGTATGGATGCCGATGCGGCAGGTCCACTCCACCGGATGACTGGCATTGCGGCGTTCAAGATAGCGCAACATCTTGATCGCGGCCGTGGTGATGTCGATCGCGTGGTCCGGATTGGGGCTCGGCATGTTGGCGACCGCCAGATAGGCGTCGCCGATGGTCTTGATGCGCTCGCAGGCGTGATGCTCGACGATCTGGTCGAAGGTGGAGAAGATCTCGTTGAGCTCGGAGATCAGGCGTTTCGGTTCGCGCGAGACCGGCATCCGCGTGAAGCCGACGAAGTCCAGAAACAGCACCGAGACGTCGTCGTAGAATGAAGGCGTCGTGGTGCCGAACTCCTTGAATTCCTGCAGCACCTTGAGCGGAAAAATGTTCATCAGCAGACGCTCGGTGCGATCGCGTTCCCGCTCGAGTTCGCGGTTCTTGCGCTCGATCAGGCCGGAAAAGGATTCGAGCAGGTATTCCTGTTCCTTCTGCTTGGAAATGTTCTCGACCTCGACGACAAGCAGGCCGTCAGCGCCGTACCTTCGCGAGCCGACGGTCAGCCGATAGGCGAAGCGTCGTCCGTTGGATTGTGCGGCTTCTCCGGTTGTCGAATAGGGGCGTCCTGCTTCGAGCCGGGAGGCCAGGTCGTCGGGCGATACGGGCGTCAGGACCGAGGGCAGCGGGCGGCCAGCGAGATCCTCGCCGAACCATTTCTCGGCCTGGCCATTCGCAAAGTTTATCGCGAGGCTCTGTGCGTCACAGAGAATGACACCGAGCGACAGGTGATTCAGACAATCGAGAGGGGACGTGTCCTCCGTCATCGCGACACGATGAGCGGGCGCTTCGATTCAAATGCGTTCACAATCAGCGCGATGTCCGTTGGCTTTAGCGATGCCTCGTGCAGTGCATCGGAAAACAGTTCGGAGATTTCGTTGAACGCGTCGTCGGTGATCTGCACGGTACGGTGCGCATGGCGGAGTTGCTCGTCGCTGAAACTCGCCGGTCCGCCGAGCAGGGAGCATATGAACTTGGTCTGATGGTCGATCAGCCGCTTCATGTCGATGTCGGTGAAATAGACAGCGATTTTATCGGACTCGAGAACCTTGCCGTAGAAGTTGAGAACGATTTTCGAAATGACGCTGAAGCCGCCGATTGTCTCGTACAATGACCTGGGCATAGCCTGAACCTTGAACACGCTCGCCATTCAAATGTGCGTTCACGAGCCGGTGGCAGGCTTCACTCAATCTGTCGAATCGGTCAACCGAAAAACCATACGGCTCAGAAGCCATATTGCGCTGCGAGATCGGGGTCCTTGGCGGCCACCAGCCTTGCGAGATCGACTACCACTTTGGCCTGTTTCCAGGTCGCGTCGTCCTGCATCTTGCCGTCGATCATGACCGCACCGGTACCGTCCGGCATGGCGTCGAGAATCTTCCTGGCAAAAGCGACCTCTTGCGGATCCGGCGAGTAGACCCGCTTGGCGATCGCGACCTGCGTCGGATGCAAGGACCAGGCGCCGGCGCAGCCCATGAGGAACGCATTGCGAAACTGTACCTCGCACCCTTCCGGATCAGAGAAGTCGCCAAACGGTCCGTAGAACGGCTTGATGCCGGCCGCGGCGCAGGCGTCGACCATCTTGCCGAGTGTGTAGTGCCACAGATCCTGCTGGAACGCGGCGCGCGGGCCGCCGCCCGGCGGGGCGTCGGCCAGAACCTTGTATTCGGGATGCCCGCCGCCGACTCGGGTGGTTTTCATCGCACGTGAGGCGGCAAGGTCGGCGGGGCCAAGGCTGATGCCCTGCATGCGCGGGGACGAGGCGGCGATCGCCTCAACATTCATGACGCCTTCGGCGGTCTCAAGGATGGCATGGATCAGGATCGGTTTGCGAACCGCGTGCCGCGCTTCGAGCTGGGCAAGCAGCTGGTCGAGATAATGGATGTCCCAGGGCCCGTCGACTTTCGGGAGCATAATCACATCAAGTTTGTTGCCGATCGCCGCGACCAGCTCGGTGATGTCGTCAAGCACCCAGGGCGAGTTCAGTGCATTGATGCGGGTCCACAATCCGGTCGCGCCGAAATCGGTCGCCTTTGCCATCGCGATGAAGCCGTCGCGCGCGGCCTTCTTCGCGTCGGCCGGGATCGCATCTTCGAGATTGCCCAGCACCACGTCGACCTCGCGTGCGAGCTGCGGGACCTTGGCGGTCACCTTCTCGATATGCGGCGGGACGAAATGGATCATCCGCTCGAGACGGACAGGCAGTTCTCGCAAGGGCGCAGGGGCGCCGGCAGCGAGCGGTTTGAAGAAGTTGCGCGGGAGTTTCATGATCCGAGAATTAGAACAGCCTTGGTCGGCCGCCAAGCCGTACTTTTGTGCTTGCGCGGCAGCGCCCTTGTATCGAGACTTGAAGGATGCGCGATCCAGGGGCAGCCTGTCGGCCGGCGCCAGCCGACGATCGCCTGGCTCGACTGAACTTGCTCCATTCAAGAGGTGCGTAACATGCGACGACTGACGAGTATCTGCGCCGCCGCTCTGGGAATTGTGTTGTGCGGCCCGGCGCTCGCAAAGGATCCGGTAAAGATCGGACTGATTACGACGTTATCCGGGCCGGCCGGCTATCTTGGCGCCGACATCCGTGACGGGTTCATGCTTGCGGTCGATATGAAAGGCGGACCATTCGAGGGCAACAAGCCGGAGGTTCTGATCGAGGACGACGGATTGAAGCCTGGCCAGGCCAAGGCAATTGCCGACCGTTTCCTCAAGACGAATAACGCCAAGATTTTCACCGGAATCGTTTTCGGCAACATCGCAGCAGCCGTTGTGCCGGACGTTCTGGATGCCAAGGCGATCTATGTCAGTCCGAACTCGGCCGCGACCGGATTTGCCGGGAAGGGCTGCAGCCCGAACTATTTCGTCGTCTCGTTCCAGAATGACGGGCAGGGCGAAAGCGTCGGCGCATTGGCAAAGTCGCTCGGCTACAAGAAGGCGTACCTGCTGGCGCCGAACTATCCGTCCGGCAAGGACATGCTGCAGGCCTTCAAGCGCGAGTTCGGCGGCGAGGTCATTGCGGAGAAGTATACGAATCTCGGGCAGACCGACTTTGCCGTGGAAATCGCCGAAATCCGGGCCGCCAATCCTGATTTCGTCCACGGCTTCCAGCCCGGCGGCATGGGCATCGCGTTCCTGCGCCAATATCACCAGGCCGGCCTGCTCGGAAAGATTCCGCTGGTGATGCACGCCGCGTCGATGGATCAGGCCATGGTGAAGGTGCTCAAGGATGCTGCGGTCGGTGTCCAGGTCGCCAGCCAATGGAATGACGATTTCGACAATCCGGCCAGCAAGGCCTTCGTTGCCGCATGGAAGGCGAAATACGGCGATCGTCCGGTGACGAGCTACGCCGCGCAGGGCTACGATGCAGGCCTCCTGATCGGTTCGGCGCTGAAGGCCACGAATTTCAGCGTCGACAACATGGATGCGCTGCGTGCCGCGATGCGCAAGGCCGATTTCGCCTCCGTCCGCGGGAACTTCAAATTCGACAAGAACCAGCACCCGATCCAGGACTGGTTTGCGCTGACGGCCGAGAAGACTTCGGGCGGCGACTTTGTCCTCAAGACCGGGAAAAAGGTGCTGTCGAACCACGGCGACGTCTACGCCAAGGATTGTCAGATGTAGTCAGCGGCGGTCTTGCCGAAGCACCGTCTCTGCGATGAACCGGCCGGTCCCATGGACCGGCCGGTTTTTTCGGCGCTATAACGCGCTCCCAACTTCGTTGTGCTGGCGCGCGCCGGCGCAATGGCGCCCTTTTGAAGCGGCCAGTCCATGATCGATGTCCTCAATCTCGCGCTTCCGTATTTCGGACTGATCTTTCTCGGGCTTGCCTGCGGCCGGCTGAAACAGATCCCGGATACCGGGCTCGCCTGGATGAACTTCTTCATCGTCTATGTGGCGTTGCCCTGCCTGTTCTACCGGATCGTCGCCAAGACGCCGCTGGAAGAGCTGGTGAATGTCTGGTTCGTGGTGGCCACGACCCTGTCCACCAGCATCGCGTTCTTCATCGCGCTGGCGATCGCAAAACTCGGACGCCGTTCGGTGCCGGAAGCCACCATCGCGGGCCTCGCCGGAGGCTACGGCAATATCGGTTACATGGGTCCGGGGCTCGCGCTCTCGACGCTCGGACCACAGGCGTCGGCGCCTGTGGCATTGATCTTCTGTTTCGACTCGATCGTGCTGTTCTCGCTTGTCCCGTTCCTGATGGAGATCGGCGGTGGCGAGCGCCGTGGATTCTGGCGTTCGGTGTTGTTCGTCGGACGCCGTATCGCACTGCATCCGTTCATCGTTGCGACCCTGCTCGGCGTATTCTCCGCTGCGCTCCATTTCGAGCCGCCGGTCGCGCTCGATCGCCTGATGCAATTTCTTCAGAACGCGGCGGCTCCCTGCGCACTGTTCGTGCTTGGAGTGACGGTTGCGCTCCGGCCGTTGCCGAAGCTCGCCTGGGATGTACCGACCATCGTTCCGGTGAAGCTGGTGCTGCACCCGATCATCGTGTTCTTCATGCTCGCCTTGCTCGGCCCGTTCAGCGCGCCGTGGACCTATGCCGCCGTCCTGATGGCGGCGCTGCCGCCGGCGCTCAACGTGTTCGTGCTGGCGCGGCAATACGACGTCTGGGTCGAGGAAGCGTCGGGCTCGATCCTGATCGGCACCCTGGTCTCGGTTTTCACGCTGACAACGGTCATGTGGCTCGTGCAATCCGGGCAATTGCCAGTCTCGCCATTCTAGTGCGGACCAGTTGCGTCTATTCTCCGTTCGCCCCTGCGGAAGCGGGGACGCTGAGCGATGCCTGAACGGGGAGACGCCATGCAGCCGCTGTCGGGAATCCGCGTCGTCGACCTGACTAACCTGCTGCCGGGACCGCTTGCGACCCTGATGCTCGTCGAGGCCGGGGCCGAGGTGATCAAGATCGAGCGGCCCGGTGGAGACGACATGCGTGGCTACGCTCCGCAATGGCAGGGAACTGGCGCTGCGTTCGGTCTGCTCAACCGGGGCAAGACGTGTCTCACGCTCGATTTGAAGTCGGCGGATGGCGCAGCGAGGCTTCGATCGCTGCTTGAAGATGCTGATGTTCTGGTTGAGCAGTTCCGTCCGGGCATCATGGCGAAGCTCGGATTCGGATACGAAGCGGTACGAGCGATCAACCCGAAGCTGATCTATTGTTCCATCAGCGGCTACGGCCAGACCGGCCCGCGCGCGAACGAGGCCGGACACGACCTGAACTACATTGCGAGTACGGGATTGCTGGCGCTCCAGCCCGGACCGGCAGATCGGCCGGTCGTGCCGCCCGCGCTTGTCGCGGATATCGCGGGGGGTACGTTTCCGGCGGTCATCAACATTCTGCTCGCCTTGCGACAACGCGATCTGACCGGCGAGGGCTGCTATCTCGATATCGCGATGACGGATGCGATGTTCACCTTCGCGTGGCGCGCTCTTTCGGGCTATTGGGCGAGCGGATCGCTGGCCACGTCCGGACAGGGCGAACTGACCGGGGACACAGCGCGCTATCATCTTTATCCGGCGAAGGACGGCGGCATCGTTGCCTGCGCGGCGCTGGAAGACCATTTCTGGCGGCGCTTTGCTTCCGTGATCGGCCTCGACGAAGCTCTCGTCGATGACAAGCGCGATGCCGCCGCAACCATCGCGGCGGTTGGAGCCATCATCGCGAGCCGCAACGCAGCGGAATGGGCGCCAGTCTTTGCCAAGGCCGACTGTTGCGTGACGATCATGCGCTCGCTGGACGAGGCGCTGCGCGATCCGCACTTCATCCAGCGCGGTCTGTTCGAGCATCGCGCGCGAAGTGCGCAGGGTGCGACGTTGCCGGCTTTGCCGGTGCCGGTCGATCCGCAATTCCGGGACGCCGCCAGCAGCGAAAAGGCGTCGCCGCCGGCCCTATGAGAGCGCTTCGCCGCGCATCAGCCGTGGCTGTGCGGCGCGCGGCATGACGCCCTCGCGCATCATCGCGCGCCGGAGCGGGCCGACAGTGTTGAGGAGATGCAGTCCGATCCCGCGCAGACCTTGGATGGGGAGGAAATCGGAGAGGAGCGATCGGTTGAGCAGATCGACCGCGATGGTGCGGCTCATGACATCTGCGTGCCGTTCACGATCATATCGTTCGAGTGCATGCGGCTGTCCGGGATCATCCCGATAATCGGCCGCAATCTCGGCAAGCGCCGCGGCGTCGCGCAGCCCGAGATTGAGCCCCTGCGCACCGATCGGAGCAAAGCGGTGCGCGGCTTCCCCCACCAGCGCGATACGGTCCGAGGCAAACCGGCGCGCGCTTTCCATCGCCAGCGCGAAGGCGCCATGCCCGGCGTCCGCATTGATCTTGCCGAGGATCGAGTGCGAACGACGCTCGAGTTCGCGATCGAGACGGTCTCCCGATAGCGACTTCAGGTGATCGGCGTCGGCCTCGCTCACGACGCAAACGATGCTGGAGCGATTGCCCGGGAGCGGCACGGTCGTGAACGGCCCGTGCTCGGTATGAAACTCGGTCGAGATATCGCGGTGCGGCCGGCTGTGCGACACGTTGTAGGTGAGCGCAATTTGCGGATAGGCGCGGCTTTGCACCTCGATCCCCGCCGCCGTCCGGCACAGTGAGTTCTTGCCATCGGCTCCGACGGCAAGCTTTGCAACGACGGTCTGGCCGCTAGCTGTCCGAACGATCACGCTGTCGTCGTGAGGCTCGACGGTCGCCGCATCGTCGGTGAGGCGATGCAGGTTCGGCATCGCTTCGGCCCGCCGCTCCAGCGCTGCAATCAACCGCCGGTTTTCGATGTTCCAGGCGAAGGCATCGAGCCCGATCTCATGCGCGTCGAACAGGGCTTCCGGCGCCCGCCAAAGCCGCTGCGTGGCGTCGACGATGCGAAGCCCTACAAGCGGTGCGGCATGCTCCCGGGCCTCGGCCCAGGCGCCAAGCGTATCGAGTGCGGCGACTGAGCTTGCGAGCAGCGCCGTCGTGCGATTGTCGGCAGGCGCCGTGCGGGCGATCAGCGCGACGTCAAATCCGGCCGAGGCGAATGCAAGGCCGGCCACGAGGCCCGAGGGCCCGCCGCCGATCACGACGACGTCGGCTGTTAACTCTGATGATCCCATCGCGTTATCCTTCCGGACCCTGTCTACGGGACCGGAAACCATCTCGCCAGTGTGACATTTCCCAAGGTGCCGCGGCGGGTTAGATATAAGGGGAGAGGGCCATGACGCATCTTTCCGCCGATACGAGGCCGCCCCCGACCGGACCCCGACTTGCCGGTATCGCTACACTGTTGTCCCGCCCAAAGCTGATTGCCGTCGGCTGCATGATTGTTCTGATCGGGGCCGGATGGGCCTATCTGCTGTCTGTTTCCCTTGCACAGGGCCTGCCCGGAGCCCCGGGCTTTCTCGATGCAATGTGCCGCGCCGTGCCTGCCGGCAGCGCCGGCACGATCGGGAGCGTTGCGATCACGGGTGCGATGTGGATCGCGATGACGCTCTCCATGATGCTGCCGACGGCGGGCCCGATGATCCTGACCTATGCGGAGATCGCGGAGACGGCTGCGCGCAAGGGCGAACCGATCGTCTCGCCGCATGTGCTGATTGCCGGCTATCTGACCGTATGGTTCGGGTTCGCCGGCCTCGCAACGCTCGCGCAACTTGGCGTCATGTGGATCGGGACGTGGCCCGGCGCTTCCGCCGTTGCCGCGCCGGCGAGTGCGCTGCTGTTTCTTGTCGCCGGGCTCTACCAGTTCACATCGATGAAACACGCGTGCCTGACTGCATGTCAGCGGCCGTTCTCGTACTTCTTCCTCAACTGGACCGATCGTCAGGCCGGTGTGTTCCGGCTTGGAATGAGACAGGGGCTTTACTGCCTCGGATGCTGCTGGGCGATGATGCTCTTGATGTTCGTGGCAGGCGCAATGAACGCGGCCTGGATGGCGCTTCTTGGACTCGTGATGCTGATCGAGAAGATGACATCATCTCCGCATGTCAGCCGCGCCATCGGTATTGCCTTCACAGCCGCCGCGCTGACGGTCGCCGCGGCCTGGGCATCGGGATTCACACTTTAGCTGGGAGTAGCATGCGGTGGCCGATCAATGGAGCCTGAAGGGCGAACTGACGCTGTCCTGCAGTTGCACGGTCTTCTGCCCGTGCGTCCTGTCGCTGGGAGATCATCCGCCGACCGAGGACCGGTGCCAGACCTGGGCGGCGGTGCGCATCGATCAGGGGCACTATAACGACGTCGACCTCTCCGGCCTGAAGGCCGGCGTGATGATCGAGATTCCGGGATTGATGTCGCGCGGCAACTGGACCGCAGCCTTGTTCGTGGACGAGGACGCCTCGATCCAGGCGATGAAAGGGCTGACACGCATCTTCACGGGAAAGGTCGGCGGCTCGACGCATCTGCTCTCGATCCTGGTCAGCGGCTTTCTCGGCGTGCGGCAAGTGCCGATCAGCTATCGCACGGAAGGCCGCACGCGGCTCATCACCATCGACAAGATCCTGGATGGCGCGATCACGCCTGTCCCCGGAAAGAACAAGGACGACAACGTCACCATCCGCAACAGCGGATACTGGATCTCACCCGATGTAACGATCGCAAAAGCCGACAAGTCGCGCTTTCGCGCTTTCGGACGTAACTGGAATTTCGCCGGCCGATCGGCTGAAATCTGCCAGATCGATTGGGGAAACCGGTAACAGCGACATCAGCGGCACCATGCGGGATCGGGGAGGCGACGGCCCTGGACGGGCGGCTCGGGTGCCGCCCTTCCTGGTCCATATATTCACAGCCTGCGGCGCGGCCTGCGCGCTGCTCGCATTGCTTGCTGCGGCGAAGGCCGATTTCGTCACCATGTTCGTGTGGCTGGCCGTCGCGCTGTTCATCGACGGCATCGATGGCACGCTCGCACGAAAATTCCGTGTCGCCGAGATCTTGCCACGCTGGTCCGGCGATGCGCTCGATCTCGTCATCGATTTCACGACCTACGTGTTCGTGCCGGCTTTCGCGCTGACCACCAGCGGGTTGCTTCCGGGGCCGGTCGCAATACCGCTGGCCATCGCAATCGTGGTGACGAGCGCGCTCTATTTCGCCGATGAGCAGATGAAGACTGCGGACAATTACTTCCGTGGATTTCCGGCCTTATGGAACGCAGTCGCTTTCCATCTGTTTGTCCTCAAGCTGCCGCCATGGATCGCGGCGATCGTCGTAGCCGTGCTCGTTGTGATGACCTTCATGCCGCTCCGGGTCCTGCATCCGTTTCGCGTTCTTCATTTGCGCGTGGTCAATCTGCTCGCTCTCGCGGCCTGGTGCGCGCTGGGCGTCTACGCACTCATGAGGTCGCTCGATCCCGGTCCGGTCGTCGCGTGGTCGCTCGCCGCAGTGGGCCTGTATTTCCTGACGATCGGCCTCGCCACGGCCGACGAATAGCGTCGCAGAAGCGGGGCAAGCATGCTGCATCTTTTGACCGATCCGAATGCCTGGATCGCGCTGATCACATTGTCGGTGCTCGAGATCGTGCTCGGCATCGACAACATCGTCTTCATTTCGGTGTTGATTGCGCGGCTGCCGCGAGAGAAAGCGCGGATGGCGCGCCGCATCGGCATCGGGCTCGCATTCGTTTTCCGTGTCGCGCTTCTGCTGACGTTGACCTGGATCATGCGGCTCACGGCGCCGCTATTTTCCGTGCTCGGAAACGACTTTTCCTGGCGCGATCTGATCCTTATTGGCGGCGGCCTCTTCCTGATCGCGAAGGGCACGCACGAAATCCACTCCGAGGTCGAGGCGCAGTATGAGGAGATGCAGCCGAAGTCCGACCGTCAGGCGTTCGCGTGGATCGTGACGCAACTCGTTGCAATCGATCTCGTCTTTTCGCTGGACTCGATCATCACGGCGATCGGCCTTGCCCAGGATGTGGAGATCATGATCGCCGCGGTTATTGTCGCCATGCTGGTCATGTATTTCGCCGCAAGCCCCGTATCGAAATTCATCCAGAAATATCCCACCACAAAAATGCTGGCTCTTTCATTTCTATTATTGATCGGTGTGGCGCTTGTCGCGGACGGTTTCGGCTTTCATATTCCCCGCGGTTACATCTATTTTGCGATGGCGTTCGCCGGTGCGGTTGAAGTCTTCAACGTCCTGGCGCTGCGCAATCGCCGAAGAAGACCAAAGGCGTTGGGGCGGAAACCGGAAAGCAAATGAAAGACATCGTTCTTATCACCGGCGGCGGGCGGGGCATTGGGGCCGCGACAGCAAGGCTCGCCGTAGCGCGCGGCTATGATGTGATCATCAACTACAAGAGCAACGCAGAGACCGCAGCGAAGGTCGTAACGGAGATCGAGGCGGCCGGTGGCCGCGGGCTAGCGGTCCAGGGCGACATGGCGAAGGAGGAGGACGTCGAACGGCTGTTCAAGGCAGTCGATGGCTTCGGACCGCTGAAGCACCTCGTCTATAACAGCGGCGTCACCGGGAAGAATTCGCGCTTCGAAGCGGTGTCGACGCAGACACTGCGCGACAATGTCGACATCAACCTGATGGGTGCGTTCTTCTGCGCGCGAGCGGCGATACCTCGCCTGTCCACAAAACACGGCAAGGCGGGTGGCAGCATGGTGTTTCTTTCGTCGGTGCAATCGAGGCTCGGTGCCCCCGGCGAATATGTCTGGTACGCCGCGACCAAGAGCGGGGTCGATGGGTTGGTGTCGGGCCTTTCCAAGGAACTGGCCGGCGAGGGCATACGGGTGAACATCGTGTCGCCCGGGCCGATCGATACCGAAATCCACGAACCGGGGCGGCTGGCCCGCATCGCGCCACAACTCCCAACCGGCCGGGTTGGCAAACCGGAGGAGGTGGCGGAGGCCATCCTTTTCCTTATCTCGGACGCCGCGAGCTATACCAGCGGCACGACCCTTTCGGTGTCCGGCGCGCGATAGCGCGCGCTTGCACCATCCGCGCCTCCGCCTATGATCCCGGCCGGATTTTCGAGGGCCCGCCGGAACGAGCGGGAGTTTCAGGGAGAGAGATGATGGTCGCAGCGGTCCGGGTTCACAAGCATGGCGGGCCCGAGGTTCTCACTTTCGAGGACATCGAGGTTCCGGCGCCGGGACCCGGCCAGATCCGGATCAGGCAGTACGCCTGCGGCGTGAACTACATCGACACCTATTTCCGTATGGGCATGTATCCGTCGCCGGTCGGCATGCCGTTCGTGTCAGGCAATGAAGGCGCGGGCGAGGTGATCGCGCTAGGGTCGGGTGTCACAGATCTCAAGGTCGGCGACCGTGTGGCCTATGTGGTTGCGCTGGGCGGCTATTCAGCCGAGCGAATCCTGCCCGCGGACCGGGTGGTGAAAATACCCGAGCGCATTTCCTACCAGCAGGCAGCCGGCATGATGCTGAAGGGCATGACGGCGCAATACCTGCTCAACCGCACCTACAAGGTGACCAAGGGAACGACTGTCCTGATGCACGCCGCGGCGGGCGGTGTCGGCCAGATCCTGTGCCAATGGGCGAATCATCTGGGCGCGACCGTTATCGGTACCGTGGGCTCAAAGGATAAGGGCGAAATCGCGAAGGCCAACGGCTGCCATCACGTGATCTATTACCGGGACGAGGATTTCGTCGCGAGGGTGAAGGAGATCACCGGAGGCAAGCTCTGCGATGTGGTCTATGACGGCATCGGCAAGACCACGTTCCCGGCCTCCCTCGACTGTATCCGTCCGCTCGGCATGTTCGCGAGCTTCGGTTCTGCCTCCGGGCAGATCGAGGCGTTCAACATCAACATCCTGCAGACGAAGGGATCGCTGTTCTGCACCCGGCCGACCCTCAACAACTACGTCGCCAAGCGCGAGGATCTGGTTGCGACCGCGAACGACCTGTTCAACGTGGTGGCGAGCGGAGCGGTCAAGATCCCGGTCAACCAGACATACGCGTTGAAGGACGCCCGCAAGGCGCACGAGGATCTCGAAGGACGCGGCACCACAGGGTCATCGATCCTGATTCCGTAGCAATTGCGTCCGGCACGCCGCTTGCTACGATCAAGGCGATTTGGCTAGTTCATCACGGTCGTCATGCGCGGGCTTGACCCGCGCATCCATCATATTTGATTGATGGATGGCCGGGTTGAGCCCGGCCATGGCAAGTGAGGGGCCAGCGGTCGGAGCAATGGACGTTTTTCTCGGCGAATGGGGCAATCTGCTGCTGCGCTGGGCCCACCTGATCGTGGGCATCGGCTGGATCGGCACGTCCTTCTATTTCATCGCGCTGGACTATTCGCTCAACCAGAAGGAGCGGAAGAGCCCCGGCGTGTTCGGAACCGCCTGGCAGGTGCATGGCGGCGGCTTCTATCACGTCGAGAAGTTCACGGTCGCGCCGCCCCATCTGCCGCCGCATCTGCACTGGTTCAAGTGGGAGGCGTATCTCACCTGGGTGACGGGCTTCGGTCTCCTCATCATCCAGTATTACTTCCACGCCAGCGCCTATCTGATCGATCCCGCCGTGATGGAGCTCGACCCGTGGCAGGCGATCGTCATATCGATCGCGTCGCTTCTGGTGGGCTGGGCTCTGTATGACGGGATCTGCAGGCTATGGGGCGACCGCACGGTGCCGCTGGCGATTTCGGCGTTCCTGCTGATCATGCTGGCGAGCGTCCTCTACACCAGGGTGTTTTCAGGCCGCGGTTCGTTCATCCATGTCGGCGCCTTCATCGGCACGATCATGGCATTCAACGTCTTCATGGTGATCATCCCCGGACAGCGGAAGATGGTCGCGCAGATGCTCGCCGGCGAGGAGCCGGAAGCCAAGTACGGCAAAGTCGCCAAGCAGCGCTCGCTGCATAACAATTACCTGACCCTGCCTGTCCTCCTGATGATGGTGTCGCCGCACTATCCGTTCCTGTCCGCGCATCCGCATGCCTGGATGGTGGTGGCGCTGATCCTGCTCACCGGTGCGCTGTTCCGGCATATCCTGAACCAGATCGATATCGGCGAACCGTGGGAGAAATACGGCTGGGCCGCGCCGATCGCGGCCTTTGCGCTGATTTGCGCGATCTTCGCCACTGCGCCGCGCCAGGCCGCGGATAGCGGGCCAGCTGTGTCCGATGGCGAAGTCCTGGCGCTGACATCGAAACATTGTATTTCGTGCCACGCGCGCAAGCCGACGCATGAGAGCTTCAAGGAGCCGCCCAAGAATGTTACGCTCGAGACCTTGGCCGATCTCAGGCGCTTCAATCAGCTGATCATGATTCAGGCCGTCCGCAACAAGGCAATGCCGCTCGGCAACCAGACCAACATGACGGACGAGGAGCGCGCGCAGCTGGGACGCTGGCTCAGCGCCCACTGACGATGTCCGATCCAGCCCATATCGCAGCAATCGGTGCGCGCGCCGAAGTCATGTTGTCCGAGCTTGGCGCGATTTCGAGCGAACCGAAGCGGCTGGTCCGGCTTTATCTGACGCCCGAGCATCGTCGCGCGGCCGATCTGATCGCATCGTGGATGCGTGACGCCGGCATGACCGTGACCGAGGATGCGCTCGGCACGGTGCGCGGCCATTGGCGGCCCGAGTTGAAGAAGCGCCTGCTCATCGGCTCGCATATCGACACCGTCATCGATGCCGGCAAATACGACGGCCCGCTTGGCGTCGTATCCGGCATCCTCGCGGTCCGCGAACTCGTCGCACGCGGCATCGAACTTCCGTTCGGCATCGATGTTCTCGCCTTCGGCGATGAAGAGGGATCCCGCTTCCGCACCACGCTTGCCGGATCGTCGGCATGCGCTGGCGTATTCGACCGCTCCTCACTCGCCTTTCCGGACCGGAATGGCATTTCACTCGCCGATGCGATCAAGGCCTACGGCAAGAATATCGATGACATTCCGGCCGCAGCCTATGATCCTGAGAATGTCGTCGGCTATGTCGAGGTGCATATCGAGCAGGGGCCGGTGCTGGAAGCCGAAAACCTGCCGCTTGGGGTCGTGACCGGCATTGTCGGGCAAAGCCGCATGCGGGTTGTCGTGCTGGGTGAGGCGGGTCACGCAGGCACTGTGCCGATGCATATGCGGCACGATGCGCTTGTCGGCGCATCCGAATTGATGCTGCTGATCGAGCGGACCGCGCTCGAAAATCAGGACGACGGCATGGTGGCGACGGTCGGGCGCATCGAGGCATCCCCCGGGGCGACTAATGTCATTCCGGGCCGCGTCGGTTTCTCGCTGGAATTCCGCTCGTCGAGCGACGCGAAGCGCAAGGGCGCCATCGAGCAGATCAAGGCCGATGCGCAGCGCATCGGCGTGCGACGGCGGCTCGAATTCGCCTTCGAACCGTTTCATGAAACCAATACGACCGCGTGTACGCCCTCGATGCAGGACCTGCTCAGCGAGGCAATCGCATCGCTCGGTTACAAATCCGTCCGTCTGCCGTCCGGAGCGGGGCACGACGCGCAGGTGATGGGGAAGCTCTGTCCGATGGTGATGCTGTTCGTGCGGTGCAAAGGCGGCATCAGCCACAATCCGGCTGAATTCGCGAGCGAGGCGGATATGGGGCTCGCAATCGCGGCACTCGTCCGGTTCATCGAGACACTGGCAGCCAACGATGCGGCAAAGGGCGCAGCATGACCGATTTCATCGATGCCAATTTTCCGCGTGAGGTCGACTTCCTGAAGGCGCTGGTGCGCGTTCCCTCGGATAACCCGCCGGGCGATTGCGCACGCCATGCGGAAGAGGCGGCGCGATTGCTTGAAGAACTCGGATTCACGGTCGAGCGGCACAAGGTGCCCGACGAGATCGCGAAAAAGCACGGCATGGCGTCGGCAACCAATCTGATCCTGCGTGTGACGTTCGGCAGCGGGAAGGGGCCTGTGATCGCGATGAATGCGCATGGCGACGTGGTGCCGCCCGGCGAGGGCTGGACGCATGATCCGTATGGTGCCGAAGAGGTGAACGGCGCGATCTACGGCCGGGGTGCCGCGGTGTCGAAATCGGACTACGCGACCTATGCCTTCGCGCTGCTGGCGCTGAAGAACGATCCGGCCGGTCTCGACGGCACGGTTGAACTGCATCTCACCTACGACGAGGAGATCGGCGGCTATACCGGCCCCGACTGGCTGCTGAAGCAGAAGCTGACGAAGCCCGACATCGCTTTCTCCGCAGGATTTTCATACGCGGTCGTCACCGCGCATAACGGTGTCCTGCATCTCGAAGTCACCGTGCGGGGCAAGCAGGCTCATGCCGCCATGCCCGAAAGCGGCGCGGATGCGCTCGAGGCCACCAACGGGATCCTCACGGCGATCTACGAGGAGCGCAAGCGGCTCAACCGCATCAAGTCGAAATCCCCCGGCATCGGCTCGCCGAAGATCACGGTCGGCCTCATCTCCGGAGGCTTTGCAACCAACGTCGTGCCTGATCGCGTCGTGATGCGGCTCGATCGCCGGCTGATCCCGGAGGAGAAGGGCACGAAGGTCGAGCGCGAGTTGATCGCGCTCATCAAGCGCGCCGGCGCGGGGAAGGGCATCAAGGTCGAGTGCAAGCGCGTGATCTTGGCTGAGCCTCTGAAGCCGCGGCCCGGCGTCAGGAAGATCGTCGAAACCATTCAGCGTCACGCCAAGCGTGAGCTTAAGACCGCGATCAAGGAAATGGGTGTGCCGCTCTACACCGACGCGCGGCATTACAGCGCGGCAGGCATTCCGACAGTGCTTTACGGGGCGGGGCCGCGTTCGATCCTCGAGGCCAACGCGCATTCGGCCAACGAGCACATCAAGCTGTCGGACCTGAAAGCTGCGACAAAGATCGTCGAGGCGACGCTCCGCGACTTGCTGAAGGCGTAGCCCGTACGTAGTCAGCGGGTTCAGAACCTGTAGTTGACGCCGAGCAGGACCGAGTGAAGATCCTGATCGATGTTGTACGCGAAATTGCCCCAGCCATTGGTGCCGGTGAAATCGACCGAGCCGCTCAATCTCGCGTAGTTGTACTCGACGAACACCGACCAGTTCTGAATGAAGATGTATTCGACGCCACCGCCGACGGTCCAACCCACGCGGGTGGTTTTGGAGATGCCGTCTGGGACATTATTGAAGATAACCGGAGGTGGCGGTGGCGGCGCCAGCGCTAGACAACATTCCTGATAGTTGCTGCGAACCCATACCGCGCCGCCCTTTGCATAATAAACGATCGGGCTGCCGGTAATGCCGATGCGTCCTGTGAGGCTTGCCATCCACGGCGTGCGTGTTGAATCGAGCAGCGCAGGAGCGACCAGATTGTTGCTGTCGGCCTTCACCGCCGACGCGTTGAACATGCCC
>NZ_DATMRV010000057.1:0-5713 GCF_035565795.1 Pseudorhodoplanes sp. | reverse complement strand
GAGCTGCACGATGATCGCGACCGTGCCCAGCAGCACGAGGCGCATGATCAGTGCGAGCCCGATGCCGATGGTGCGCGCCTTCTGACGATGCTGCTCGGGCAGCTTGTTGGTCAGGATCGCGATGAAGATCAGGTTGTCGATGCCGAGCACCACCTCCATGGCGATCAGGGCCAGAAGAGCGGCCCAGGCGGTCGGATCAGCGGCCAGGCTATAGAGGTAATCCATTTCGCAGCCATCGGGACGTTGCAAACACGCGAGCCGTGGCCGCACCGAGGGGCGGGCGGCGGAGCCATTGACGCACAGAGACCGGATTGGTTCCAGCCCCGTCGACAATGGTAGTTGATCGGACGGCAATCCGCGCCTATCTGGCTGTTATGTCCGAAACCCTTCCGAACGCTGTGTCCCGCCGCATTTCGTGGCCGCTGGTGGCGGTGGGATCGGGCGTTGGAGCACTGGTCGCGATCGCCTGCGCGCTCTGGATCTTTTATGGCACGGCGGTGTTTTTCGAAATCGTTCGTGCAGGCATCGCCGCGTGCTTCTGATTGGTTGATGACCTCCCGATGACCCAGCAGACCACGCGTATCGTCACTGTGATTGCCGCCTTCCTCGGCGGTCTGATCCTGTTTGCGGCCGCGATCTTCATGTTTGCCGGCCGGTTGCCGACGCCGGTCCCGGCGCCCTCGGCGATCGGCGGGCCGTTCAGGCTTGTCGACCAGAACGGCGCTGCCGTCACGCAGGACGATCTCAAGGGCAAGCCGACACTGATGTTCTTCGGCTTCACGCATTGCCCGGACATCTGCCCGACTGCATTGTTCGATATGTCGGAGGTCTACAAGGCGCTCGGACGCGACGGCGACAAGCTCTCTGCGTTCTTCGTCACGGTCGATCCCGAGCGCGATACGCCGGAGATACTCAAGGAGTATCTGTCGAGCTTCGACCCGCGTCTGCGCGGTCTCACCGGCGACGCCGCGTCTGTCGCCGCGATGGAAAAGGCCTACCGGGTCTATTCAAAGAAGATCCCGCTCGATGGCGGCGACTACACCATGGATCACACGGCGCTGGTCTATCTCATGGACAAGGAAGGCCGCTTCGTTGCGCCCTTCAATCTCAAGCGCAAGCCGGAAGAAGCCGCCGCGGATTTGAAGCGGTATCTGTGACGTCACGCCGTCAGTATGGGTTTGGCAGCTCCGTCGCGGTTGCGTGTCGTGACGTGCGTGCGAGGCCGTGCTCGGTCTTTTCCCAGCGATAGGGCGACCGGATCAGCTGGAAGACCGCGCGCCAGGCCGCCCAGGACATCATCAGCCAATAGAACGGCAACAGCAGCAGATAGGGTGCGCTACGCGCGAGCCTGCGCCGCGACAGCCCGACAAAGCCGAGCAGGCCCGAAAACAGGTAGCCGGTGATGAGCGTCGCAAGATAGAGGCCGGCGAAGGCATGTTCGAACACACCCGCCTTGTCCGACCAGAAGAGGCCGGTCGCGACCTGAAAGATCAGCACGCCCATGAAGACGCCGTGTACCAGCGCGGCAAGGACGGCGCCGCCGATCACCAGTTGAAAGACCAGGAAGCCGCCGGGCCGCAGTTCATGCCAGAGCCGAACCGGATTGCGCATGTGCACGGCCCATGTCTGCAGGTAACCCTTGAACCAGCGCGTGCGCTGGTAGAGCCAGGGCATCAGGCGGGCAGGGGCTTCTTCATATGTCGACGATTGCACGAGCGTCGTGTGATAGCCGGCCCGTGCGAGGCGGATGCCGAGGTCGGCGTCTTCGGTGACGTTGTAGGGGTCCCACCCGCCAAGCGCGCGTAAGGTTGGCGCGTGAAAATGGTTCGATGTGCCGCCGAGCGGCAGGGGCATCCGCCACGCGGCAAGGCCGGGCAGGAACACGTCGAACAGCGCGGCATATTCGGCGGTGAACAGCCGCGTGATCCAGTTGTCCCGCGTGTTGTCGATGGTGAGGCGCGCCTGCACGCAGGCGAGACCGGCACCGCCGGCTTCGAACGCCGCCAGCGCGATGCGAAGCTGTTGCGGCTCCGGGCGGTCCTCGGCATCGAAGACCGCGACATAACGGCCGCGGACGAAGGGCAGGGCAGCGTTCAACGCCTTCGGCTTGGTGCGTGGTCCCGCGGTTGGTGCGACGACGATCTCAAACGGCGCGCCGAGATCCATCAGGTCGAGCGCCAGTCGCGTCTCCATGTCGTCGCATTCGACCACGAGTTTGATATCAAGCCGCTCCTTCGGATAGTCGAGGCTGGTCAGCGCGGCGACGAGGTCATGTGCCGATTGCGCCTCCCTGTAGATCGCGACGATGATCGAATAGATCGGCAACGCATCGTCGCCCCGGTTCTGTACTTGCGGAAAGTGCGGGGTGAACGACAGCAGCATGGCGACGACGCGAAGCCCGCTCCAGCCGAGAAAAACAAGCGCGAGCACAATATCAACGGCGACCGTCACGCTGGACTGAACCGCGACCAGGGCCGCGAAGCAGGCCATGCCTGCGGCCAGCCACGCGAGCGGAGTGCGGCTGAAGGTCGTCCCTGCTGACAGGCTCGGGCATTGCGCCCGCAGATCGAATGCTGCGCGGCAGGCGACTGCGACCTCGGCCTCGCGATGAACGAAGTCGCGGACATCGTCCATCGCGGCGATCCGGACCCGGGATTTCATCTCCGGATGGCGTTGCAGCGTCGCGATCAGGAAGCGTGCGGACAGGTGCCAGGGCGCGACCACCCAGGTCAGCTCGCCGCCGCGGCTGATCGGGATGATTCCGCACGCCAGCCCGGCGAGGAGGTCCGTGTCATCGACCGGGCAGGCCGAGCGGGGCGTGTGACGCAGGCTCTCGACCACCAGCCCGTGGTGACGCGCGAATGCGCGGGCATATTCGCGCTCTGTCAGGACACCCTCGGTCACGAGCACGCGGTCGGCGCCGGTGCCGGCTTCCAGGGCGCGCAGCTCCGCCGCGGCCAGCCAGGCCGGAGAAACGAGGTGGCGGACGCAATCGATTTCGGGGCAGCGGGCAAGACGGGCACGAATCCGTGCGTGGTCCGAATCGGGTCTTGAACCCGGCCGCGCTCCGTAAGACATATCGCGCGCATGCCGGCCAGGCGGCTCGGCATGGACTACAGGCCCCTGCATGGCCGCCCCACGACCGCACAAATGCTACGCTAACGAACGACGCTGCCCTGCTATAAAAACGCGAAACTGACCCAGTCGGACAACGAATGCGAGTATTGCCGATCTTCGTAGCGCATTACCACAAGAAAGTGTGGAAATGGCCGGCTGCAATCGCGGTTGCCGCGATCGCCTGGGGCGTCGCGTCCATCCCCGCGGTGGCGCAGCCCCACCTGCCGCCGCCGCGCGAGCTCGCGCCCGCTCCCTCGCCCTATCCGGGATTCTGGGATCCGAAGCGCCGCCCGGAGCGCCCGGACCTGTCGCGCCTGTCGCAAATCCGCTTCATGACCGAGACCGATTATCCGCCGTTCAACTACGCCAATCAGGACGGGCATCCGGTCGGCTTCAATGTCGATCTGGCGCGGCTGATCTGTGACGAACTGAAGATCACCTGCACCATCCAGATGCGCCGGTTCGACACGCTGGTGCCCGCATTGAACGAGAACCGGGGCGAGGCGGTGATTGCGTCGATTGCGGTCAATGCCGCGACCCGCAAGGCCGTGGATTTCACCGACCCGTATTACCGGGTGCCCGCCCGCTTCGCGGCGCTGAAGGCGGCGGCGACGCCCGTTCTCAAGCCGGAGCAGCTGGAGGGCAAGAAGATCGGCGTGGTCGGCGGCAGCGCGCATGAAGCCTATCTCAAGGCGCTGTTCACCGAAGCGCAGCCGGTCGCTTATCTGACCGCCGATGCGACGCGGGATGCGTTGCGGCGCGGCGAAGTCGATTATGTGTTTGGCGACGGCATCGCGCTGTCGTTCTGGATCAACGGCACGGATTCCGGCGGGTGTTGCGCCTTCGCAGGCGGTCCGTTTTTCGAGAGCCAGTATTTCGGGGAAGGCGTCGGGATTGCCGTCAAGAAAGGCAACGAAACGGTGCGCCAGGCCCTGAACTGGGCGCTGTTCCGGCTCTGGGAAAAAGGGCGCTTCACCGATCTGTGGTTGCGCTATTTCCCGGTAAGCCCGTTCTGAACGTAAACTGGAAACATGATGTCCGTGACTGACGCTGCAAGCCTGCGCTCGCTCGCCGAGCAATCCGGTGCCTGGCCGTTCGAGGAGGCGCGCAAGATCGTCGCGCGTCTGAAGAAAAAGCCGAAGGACGAGGTCATCTTCTCGACAGGCTATGGCCCCTCCGGCCTGCCGCATATCGGCACCTTCGGCGAGGTTGCGCGCACAACCATGGTGCGTCATGCCTTCCGCGTTCTGACCGACGACAGGATCAAGACACGGCTGCTCGCGTTCTCGGACGACATGGACGGCCTGCGCAAGGTGCCCGACAACGTGCCGAATGCCGAGATGCTGACGGAAGACCTCGGCAAGCCGCTGACCAGGGTGCGCGATCCGTTCGGCACGCATCCAAGCTTCGGCGCGCACAACAATGCGCGGCTGCGCACCTTCCTCGATACCTTCGGCTTCGAATACGAATTCCTGTCAGCGACCGAGTGCTATACGTCCGGCCGCTTCGACAAGGCGCTGCTGCAGGTGCTGGCGAACTACGACAAGGTGATGGCGATCATGCTGCCGTCGCTGCGCGAGGAGCGCGCGCAGACCTACTCGCCGTTCCTGCCGATCTCCGAACGCACCGGCATCGTGCTGCAGGTGCCGGTGATCGCGCACGACGCAAAAGCCGGAACGATCACCTACGAAGACCCGGACACGAAGGAAAGCATCACGACGCTGGTGACCGGCGGGCGCTGCAAGCTGCAATGGAAGCCCGACTGGGCGATGCGCTGGTACGCGCTCGGCGTCGATTACGAAATGGCCGGCAAGGACCTGATCGATTCAGTGAAGCTGTCGGGCGAGATCAACCGGGCGATCGGCGGCACCCCGCCGGAAGGCTTCAATTACGAACTGTTCCTCGACGAGAAGGGGCAGAAGATCTCGAAGTCGAAGGGAAACGGTCTCACCATCGACGAATGGCTGCGCTATGCGTCGCCGGAATCGCTCTCGCTGTTCATGTATCGCGAGCCGAAGTCAGCAAAGCGCCTGTATTTCGACGTGATCCCGCGCAACGTCGACGAGTATCTGCAATTTCTCGAAGGGTATCAGCGGCAGGACGACAAGCAGCGGCTGTCGAATCCGGTCTGGCATATCCATTCCGGAAATCCGCCGTCGCCGGACATTCCGATCCCGTTCGCGATGCTGCTCAGCCTTGTGACGGCATCGAATGCTGAGAACGCCGAGACGCTGTGGGGCTTCATCGCGCGCTATCGGCAAGGTGTCAGCCCGCAGACGCATCCGAGGCTGAACGCGCTGGTCGGCTACGCCTTGAACTATTACCGCGACTTCGTGCTGCCGGCGAAGCGCTTCCGCGAGCCGACCGATCAGGAGCGCGCGGCGCTGATGGATCTGCGCGATGCGCTCTCGAACATGCCGGTCGATTCGACGCCGGAGGCGATCCAGGACGTGGTCTACGAGATCGGACGCCGCGAGCCGTTCCTCGATGAGAAGAAGAAGGCGAAGGACGGCAAACCCGGCGTGTCGCTCGACTGGTTCAACATGCTCTACCAGGTGCTGCTCGGGCAGGAGAAGGGTCCGCGCTTCGGCTCCTT